>JAZOTP010000022.1:0-15848 GCA_045657705.1 Clostridia bacterium | reverse complement strand
TAGGAATGACTTTGAACGCTGTTTTCACCGTTCTGTGTTGTCAAGCCTGTCACAAGCCCTGCAAGGTTATATGTATACGCAGTTGTAAAGTCGTCATTAATCGCACTTGTAAGCTGTCCGTTTGCATTATATGTGTAACTCATCGTGTTATCACCGCTTGTAACGGTGCTTACCCTGTCAAGCTTATCATATGTATATGACATCTGCATCTGTACAGTGTCATTTTGCTTTAAGGTAAACCCTGTGCGGTTACCTGCTATATCATAAGTATACTCCTTAACTACCCCGTTTGTCAAGGTTTCTTTAATAATTCTTCCAAGATTATCATATTCATATGTATAGTTTATAGCTCCGCCTGTCATTGAGGTTTGCATACCTAAGCTGTTATACTCATATACATATCCTTCTGTTGTATCTCCGGATTGTGATGTTTGTGAAAGTACATTTCCTGTTCCGTCATACTGATATAGCTTTGTAATTCCTTTTCTGTCAACAACAGTTCCCGGATTTCCAATATAATTGTAATTATTATATGTTTTCGATTTTCCAAGTGCGTCTGTTTCAGAAATTAATCGTCCCCATGTATCATATGAATATGAGGTTACTGCTCCTCCTGTCGGGTTTGTTGTATACTCTGTCAAACCGGTTCTTATACTTGTCATTCTGTTTGCAGAATCATAAGTATACATCGTTACTGTATCTTCCGAAGCTCCCTTTTGTACAGCACCAATCACATTGCCCATACTGTCATATTTATATTCCTCAATATTATATGAATTTTCTGAGCTTTCTGTCGCTGTTTTACTTAAAAGAGAATTTGGAGTGTAATAGTATTTAGTTTCTGATGTTGATTCGGAATCAAACGGTATTTCTTCAACTATTTTTCTTCCAAGTATGTCATTTGTATATGTGGTAGTATTGCCGTTTGCATCTGTTACTGCAATTAAGTTTCCCGCAAGGTCATACTGTGATGATACGGTATTGTTCATTGCATCTGTTGCTGTCAATACCTGTCCGTTATAGTCATATGTGTATGTTGTAATACCACCCGAGGGAGATGTTTCTGTCAGTAGTCTGCCAAGATAATCATAGGTGTATGTTGTGGTTTTATCTGTATTATTCCAATTCTGATTTGTTTTAACAAGCCATCCCATATTGTTATAATACTGTGATACTTTTGCAATATCAGTGTTGTCTGCCGATGTCGTTTCAATTGTAACACCTATTGTACTGCTTGTATTGCTGTATGTGTGTTTTTCGGTATATAAAAGCTTTGACGGTAATTCATATACTGTTCTTGACGCTATTCTGTCTAAAATATCATATGTGTATATTTCTTTTATACCTTTGGCATTGTCTGTATAATTTATGCTTTCTGTCATACGTCCTGAATTATCGTATTTATTTTCCGTCAGCAAACACCATGTATTTCCGAATGCCTTTTCTGTTTTTAACAGATTACCAAGCTCATCATATGTATACCTTGTAACCGCTCCCGAAACATCTGTTACTGTTGTTATATTATTTACAACATTATATGTAACACTTTGTGATGAGTTATTCGGATAGGAATATCCTCTTATTCTTCCTATGGCATCATATTGTATTGAAGTAACATAATTCATAGCATCTGTTTTAGACACAGGATTACCGTAAATATTATAGCTGTAGGTTGTTGAAATTGTCTGAGGATTTAATCCGTCCGCATCTGTAACATTATTTATTGAATTTGTAATACTTAATGTTTTTGAATCTGATATTGTGTGCACTGTGTCTACCGACACATATTTATCATTTTCATCTAACACACCGTCATTGTTTAAATCTTTCGTCCATGTGTCTGTCCTTATTACATTCCCTGCAGAGTCATAAGTGTATTTTTTCTGTGCCTTTAAAACACCGTTTTGTGTTATTCTCTCATATTCAATTGACTTATTATCTGCTGTAAGGGTTGTGCTTAAAATAAAGTCAGTTATATAGGTGCTTCCGCTTAAACTGCTTTGCGTCATTGTTTCTATCATATCTGTAAGTTTTCCGTCTACAGTATGATATGTGTAACTGATTTTTTTGTTTCCCTCTGTTACTCCTGTTAACTTATAATCATTAGTATTCATATAAGTATAAGTGGACTGTTTCGTTAACCATGTGTTATTTTCTGTGACACTTAATATATTATTTGTGTAAGAATGATATGTGTATTCTTTTCTGACAAATGGGGTCTTTGTATACCCTGTTTCTGATAATGTCGAAGTTTCAAGAAGCCTTTTTGAATTATATTCCTTTAATTCGATTGCTCCGTTACTTTTTTTTATGCTTTACTGTCAATTCAGATGAAGATGCACTTATTTCATATTCGTTTGAGTTTGTTTTTTCGCCATTGACGGTGTCATAATGCCCGATTATTGCAAACAATCCCTTTGTGATTTTTGTAACACCGTTAATTTCGAATAATCTTTTATAATTAAAGTCTGTTTCCTTTCCATTCGGATATTTGATTTTTTCAATTAGATATCCGTCAACTGTTGCATTAAATTCAACATAACTACTATAATCAAAATCGCTTATCTTGGTACTGCCTGATGCATTTCTGAATACAGGCTGTATATATTCCCTTGTATAATATTTAGTGCTTTCCCCGGATTCATTTGTGTAAGTAAACATACTTACTTCTTTATTTTTCAAAGGATTGTTATTATTCAACTCAATATCAGGTTCACTGTTTAAATAAGTTATAGAACGTGTTTGTCCCAGATCATCGGGATAGTCAATCCTTTTACCACTGTCAATATTGTTAATTGTAATAACTCTCCCATACGTATCCGTTATTGAAACTAATTGCGAAATACTGTCTTCTGCATATTGATAAGAAATCATGTCACCGTATTTATTTACTATAGCTTTTATATACATTACAGGCGAGCCTGAAGTAACATTATTACATATAAAATAATATGTTAAATCATTATTCGCACAAACAACAAAATTATAGGTTATTCCGGTATCACCTAAAGTTTGGTCAAGATAATATGACGAACAGATATATGATTCATCATCACAATAATATGATGCTTCATAATACGATGTTCCTGAATCGTAATTGACAACTGTTGAATCCCCGAAAAATGTTGTTACGTTACCGTTTATATCTCTTAATGCACCATTATAGTATCTTTCATATTTTTTGTATGTAGAGCCGGTTGTCTTTACATAGTCATATCTTGATTTAAATACATATGGCATATCAATATACCATCCATTACCAAGATGAATACCGTTTTTTAACATACTTATATCATCAAAATCATAATAAGTTGAATTATAATAAACATAATTAAATTCAAATTTGTCTCCTTCAGGATTATGCACCAAATGAATATCAGTTGCTTCTTCTGTTACCCAATTTTTTATGTGTTCATAAAAATAATAATTATGACCTTCATATGTTTTCATATAATTAGTATTAAATTCTGTTATATAACACCCGTCATACATATACATATAAAAATCATCGGGAGTTTCAAACGCAATACCAATTTCTTCGTTGGCTTGCTCGTTTACAAATGTATAATAATATCTGTGATTATATGAATTCAGTCCGGATGAATTTCTTCTGTTTTTATAACTTTTTCTATTATATTGACTGTCATATTTTCTTGTTAAAACAACATCAAGACCATGCTTTCCCTCAAGCTTTAAATCGGTATTTTTTATTACCAATCTGTTTGTGTCACCTGTAATATCTACCCCCTCTGTTTGTCTGTAGAGAGATAAATAATCACCGTGAAGTTGCTCTGCAAGCATTGTTTTCCACAATGTTTCATTATCGGTATCAGTAGATAGTGTTATTACATCATTTTCTGAAACTTCCCTTGCCTCATCTTCATCACCGCTTAATATATGATATGGTACCTCCTGCTTAATTACAGGCGGTTCATATGTATACTCCGCTTGTACCGGTAATTCATCATTGCCAACAGTAATATTTCCTGCATTATTGACTATTTCGGAAATCACTCCCTCAGCCGCCAATACTGAACTTGACAGCAACATTTGCACAGCTAACAAAGCTGAAATTATTTTTCTCATTAAATCTCCTCCTTAGTGAATATGTGTTTAGAAATTGTTACTTTTAGTTTACATATAACACCACAACCTTTCGTATTTTATTATCCGCTGTAAATGGAAAATATTTTAACTCCCTAAAGAAAAAATATAAAAGGTGCCAGTCTCTGACACCCACCAATCAATAAATTAATCGGATTTTAAATATTTATATATTAATTGTAGCATAATTCAAAATCAAATTCGACACATTTTTGAATAATTGTGCATTATTAAAATCGCAAACATACTAAAATTGAAAAATGTCAAACAAAATCTTATGGTAAAAAAGCAAAAAAAAAGCTAAATGTAAGAGTTCTTTCTACATCTTATACAATTTGGTCATTTTGTCGAAATGTAAAAGTCTGACATTTATTCTTCTCCTTAAAGCCTGTAAAATCACAAAAATTCCAATTACCTTATAAACAAAAATATTTCTGATTTCATAGGAGGGACGGTTAGTGTAAACCCAAACCGTCTCCTTCAGTTTAACATCTTGTTTAAAGATATATTACAAATTAACTTTTTATTTGTTTTCCTGTCCCGTCTATGATATAATTTTCCTTATAAATAAGCTCGGATACTGTACACGGTTCATATTGTTTAGTAAGCTCCGAGAGAATTTTGGGGAGAATTTTTGCAGTATTGGCAGTTCCTGAATGCATTAGTATTATACTTCCGTTTTTTGTTTTTGAAACCACACGGTTATAAATGTCATTTCCTGTTGCATCACCGTAATCAATGCTGTCAACCGACCACTGTATGTAATATCTTCCGCTTTCATCGCAAGCTTTTACAACATCATCGTAATATTCCCCGTATGCGGCACGAAAAAGATATGGTTTTGTACCGCATATATCGTACAGAAGATTGTCACATTTTTCAATATCAGCTAAAATTTCTTCCTTGTTAAGCTTGTTATAGTGACTGTGCGAATAAGAATGGTTTGCAATTTCATGCCCATGTTCAGAAATCAATTTTACACTGTCGGAATATTTTTCAGCCCATTCGCCAACAATAAAAAAAGTGGATTTCACACCGTATGCATCAAGTGTTTTTAAAATGCTGTCAATGTCATCATCGTTCCATGCACAATTAAAGGTAAGTGCAATTTTGTTGTCATCACGTTCAACACAATAAATCGGCACTTCCCTGTTGCCCACCTTAAAAACAGCAGAAACACCTCCCGATGCAACGCAGACACAAAGAACAATAAAGGCTAAAATACAAAAAAATAAATGTTTACCTTTAAGAACAAAAAATTTCATATATACACACCCTTTTTACAACTATTAATAATTAATCAATCTAATAATTAATATGAACACTTATAAAAAAATATGAAAATCAATTTAAAAAGTTTTTACGGAGGAAAATAAATGAGTTACATTTCAAGATTATTTATTATTATTCTTATTTCCTTTACAGGTGAATTAATGAATCATATAATTCCGCTGCCAATTCCGGGAAGCATATACGGGTTTGTGATTTTATTTATTTTGCTATGCACAAAAATAATTAAGCTTGATTACATCAAGCCTGTTACCGATTTTCTTTTAAATATCATGCCTGTAACCTTCATCGCTCCCGGTGTTGCTCTGATGATAACAGCATCAGAACTTCAGCAAATGCTTATTCCGATACTTTTAAGCGTTTCTGTCAGCACTGTAATTGTTATGGCAGTTGCAGGAATTGTTTCAGAAAAAATTTTAACAAAAAAGAAAAGAGGAAATAACAATGTATGACTTTTTAAATATATCAGCTTATTTCGGCTTTGTTTTAAGTATAGGGTCATATTTAACAGGTATGGCATTAAAGAAAAAATTCAGGCTTACCGTTTTAAACCCTCTGCTTATATCCATAATTATTTCAATCGCAGTTTTATCTGCTTTGAAAATTGACTATGATATCTACAACAGCAGTGCAAAATATGTCACCTACCTTTTAACTCCCGCAACTGTAGCTCTTGCAGTTCCGCTGTATGAAAAGCTTAAAATTTTAAAGGATAATATTAAAGCAATAATATTCGGTATACTTTCGGGAGTTATAACAAGCTTTATAACGATTTTTCTTATAAGTGTACTGTTCAGTCTTTCACATGAGCAATATGTAACTCTGCTTCCTAAATCCATAACCACCGCTATTGGAATGGATTTATCTGCTGAATTTGGCGGAATAAAAACACTCACAACCGCAACGATTGTTTTAACGGGAATTGCAGGAAGTATATTTGCAGAAACAGTATTTAAACTGTTTAAAATAAAAAATCCCATTGCAAAAGGTATAGCACTCGGTTCTGCCTCCCACGCAATCGGTACATCAAAAGCAATCGAACTTGGCGAAACCGAAGGTGCAATGTCAGGACTTTCAATAGCTGTTTCTGGACTGATAACGGTTGCTGCAATGAATATTTTTGTTATGTTTTATTAATTATAAAGCCGCTGTACAAATTCATCACACAGCGGCTCTTTTATTTTACATAACATTCCTGACAATTCCGAATATTATCATGATAGCAATAACAGCATAAAAAATTATATTATCTGCCTTTTTCATTATTATTGTTCCATACCTTACATAATCACAGCATCCCTTTATTGTATAATAAACAAAGAATGGCAAAAGGACAAACATTAATCTGTTATATTCAAATGCACTTTTGAAATCCAAATCAAACATTGATACAAACATTCTTGTAATTCCACAGGACGGACACATCAATCCTGTTTTCAAACGAAACAGACATGGTATACCCATGCCTGTTATGCTATAAAATATTGAATATAATACTGCGACAATGGTAAGTGTACAAAGGAACGTCACCATCTTTTTTAAACGTATTTTCATTATGCTAATTTATTTATTTCATCCTGCATTAAAGCATAAGCAACTATGCCAAGACCAAAGAAACATAAAATCAAATATACAATACCCATACTTGATGAATTGCTGATTCCTCTTTCAGCCTTTGCAGCATCTATTTTCTCACCCATTTTATATGCCCAGTACAGTCCGTATATTCCGCAAGTAATGAGATTTAAAACAAAAGCCACTCCACCGCTTGTTTCCTCTTTACGGTTTGCAAGAATATTCGCTTCATTTGTAAGACAAATAAACCAATAAATTCCGTAAATCCCGCAAGTAATAACAGTTAAAATAATTGCCACCGCTATACTTCTTTTTTCTACCATGATTAATCAATCCTTCCACTTAATAATTTTACACTCATATTATATCAGTAAATTCTGTTATATGTCAATGTTAAAGGTACACAAATTCAATGTGTCAAATTTGTCAATTTAATTTAACATGAATAATGTTTTTTTATTACAGTTTATGTAATTTGCGTTAAATGCAAAAAAAGTATTCCCAAAATTGAATTATTATAGTATAATGATAAAAAAGAGAAAAAAATGTTTTTGATATATTATCAATTATGAAAGGCAGTGATATTGCTGTGCGCATAGAAAAGCTTGAGCTTAATAAAATCAAGGTAACCGTTTACCCGGTCGACCTTAATGATATGAACATTAATATTAAAGCTTTAAAACCTGACTCACCTCAGTTACATAGCTTTTTATTTAAAATAATGGAAAAAGTCAAAAGAGAAACTGGTTTTAATCCATATTCCGGTCAGATTATGGTTGAAGCCTTACCGGTTGGTGACTGTATGGAATTGATTGTAACAAAAATATGCGAAAAAAAGAATAATATTCAAAAACCCGCATTAAAGAAAGTTCATGCCACTCTCAAAAACAAAAAATTATCAAATATAATTTATCTGTTCAGCGATTTTGAAAATATGTGCAAAGCTCTGATTATTTTAAGCGATAATACTTTAATAAATTCAAGCTGTTATAAAATAGAAGATAATCACGTTATTGCCGCATCGGGAATTTCTTTAAATGAACATATATTGTTAAAAGAATTTGTTAATGATTATGACAACACAAAGCTGTCGGCACGTTTTCTTGAAGAACACGGAGAATTGATTGCAGAAAAGGAACATCTTCTCTCCATGGCAAACGGAATAGCTGAGCTCTATAATACACCACGCAATATTTGAAAAACTGCAGCAATCGTTATAATACTTTTGCTGCAGTTTTTATATATTAAAATACTGTTTATTATTCCCTATACCCTATACTTCTTATCTTTCAAAAGGCTTTCGTATATTTCCAGAATTACCAGTTTTCCCAATTTATTAAGTTTGCTCAAATCTATGTTTGATTTTTCACAGCTATGGTGTTCTTCCTCGAATTTACTTCGTTTTTCAGCATTACGTTCCGAAATTTTTTCAAATTCGCAAAATTCATATAATACTCTTTCGTCGTCCATACCGGTCAGATATTCAACACTCACATCAAAAATTTGAGAAAGTCTTTTATACTGTCCAACATTAGGTTTTGAATTTCCGTTTTCCCAACCTGAAACAAGTGTCCTTGCCACATACATCCTTGCCGCAAGCATTTTCTGACTCATATGTCTTTCTTCTCTTAATCCTTTTATTCTTTCACCTGTTACGGTACTTATCTCATGTAATTCCATAAACAACCTCTTTTCCTATGTGTATAGTAATAACACTAAATATGCAATATTACCGACGCAATATTAAAAAAAACATAAAGTGATATTGCATCGACAATTGTTGTAATAAACGGGCTTGCCATAACAGCCGGATCAAAACCAACCTTTTTTGCAAGCATCGGTAAGGTACAACCGATAAGCTTTGCGAAAAACACTGTAACAATTAATGTAATTGAAACAACTAACGACACTGCAATTAAATTTTGTCCGGAAGCTAAAATATCGACTCTGTCAACAATAATCATTTTCACAAAATTTGCTGCTGCCAATGTAATACCGCAAAATAAAGAAACTCGTATTTCTTTCCAGATAACTTTAAAAATATCACGCATTTCAACATCATTTAACGACATACTTCTGATTATGGTAACCGACGCCTGACCACCGGAGTTTCCTCCTGTATCCATAAGCATTGGAATAAAAGCGGTAAGTATAACGCACGCAGACAGGGCATCCTCGAACATACTGATAATTTTACCTGTGAATGTTGCAGAAATCATCAGAAGCAACAGCCATGGTATTCTTTTTCTGTACGTTTCAAAAACACCTGTTTTCATATACGGCTTATCTGTCGGGAGAATAGCTGCCATTTTTTCAATATCCTCGGTATTTTCTTCCTGAATTACGTCAATAGCATCGTCAACCGTTATAATTCCGACAAGACGCTTTTCGTTATCTACAACAGGCAACGCCAAAAAATCATATTTTTCAAAATTTTTCGCCGCCTCTTCCCTGTCATCAAGAGTATTAACATATATTATGTTAGTTTCCATTATGTCCTCAAGAACGGCAGAATAATCTGAAAGCAGCAGGTCTTTAACCGAAACTAATCCCAGTAACACCCTGTTTTCATCAATAACATAACAAGTATAAATCGTTTCTTTATCTATACCTGTTCTCCTTATATGCAAAAAAGCATCCTCTACCGTCATATTTTTTTTCAAATCGACATACTCAATTGTCATAATGCTTCCTGCACTGGACTTGGGATACTGCAATATCTCATTGATACTCTGACGAACCTCATTATCGGAATGTTTTATAATTCTTTTAACTACATTCGCCGGCATTTCTTCAATAATATCGACAGTATCGTCAAGATACAGCTCCTCAAGAACCTCTTTCAATTCAGAATCACTGAATCCGTCAATGAGCAGCTCCTGCATATCTGTACTTAATTCTACAAAAACCTCTGCCGCCTGCTCCTTTGCAAGTATACGAAACAGCAACGGCAAGCTTGATTTTTCAAGTTCTTCAAATATTAAGGCAACGTCAACCGCTTCAAGCGTAGCAACAAGCTCCCTTAGTTTGTGATAATTTTTACTTTTTAAAAGGTCAGAAACCTTTTGTACCAATTCTTCAAATTGTTCCATTAAATCCAATCCTTTCAAATATACATTCCAACACTCTGATAAAACAAGAAAGACATCTGCAGTTTTTAATAACCAAACCTTTGTCTTATCTGCATACTTTTTCATCTGTTGCGAAAAATGTACATAAGTTCAAAATCAGAGGTATTCTTTCACCGGAAATAATACCTCCGGTGAATCAAAAAACTTTATGTATAACTATGTAATGTAATTTATGTATATTTACCAAGGACGACACGAGAATGTGAAATTACAGAAGTCTTACGGATACAACGGTTCCGCAAGACCACTTATATATACACCCTCGCCCGTCAGGTGCTATAGCATTACAATTACCGCTATCCATAGACTTCTCACTTCCTCTCGTTAAAATTTATATATAAACATTAATGTTTACAGACCTTTGATAATTATTCCAGTGTGATAACATTGTCTTCTATAACAGGAATCGGTGCCCGTATTTCCGGAGGAACAGTTGGCTCTTCTACCGAAGTAGTTGATCCGACCTGGGTTTCATCAACAGGAATAAAGTCTCCCACTTCTCTTCCGCCCGAATCCTGAGCCCCCTCCGGAGGCATTGTAGTAATAACCTCATATCCGCCCGTTTCTGACATTTCCTCAAATGTTTCTCCCTCAGCGTGTTCCTGTGAGCAATATTTTTGCGGTTCTGTACCTTTTTCAAAGTACTGCATTGTTCCCTCACATCCCGAGGCAGCAATATCACCCGAAATTGGGCAGATATATGTGCTTACAAGATTATCACCCGGTAATATTTCATTCGGCTCAAGTCCGTCATGAACCTTTTGCATAACCAATTTCCACAATTTTGCGGAAATATTATTTGTTACACCTGCATTTCTTATTGATGCCGGCGTGTCAAATCCAAACCATACAGCACCTACATAATACTTTGTATAACCGACAAACCACTTATCATAATCGTTATTGGTTGTACCTGTTTTTCCGTATATTGCCATACCCGGGAATTTTGCAAGCTTACCTGTTCCCGAATAATTATTTACAACACCGTAAAGCATATCGGTTATGATATATGCTGTAGACGCACTTACAGCATTTTTGCTTTCACTTTTATTCTCAAGCAATACTCTGTTTGTAGCATCAAGAACCTTTGTATATGAATAAGGCTCAATATAATTTCCGTTATTTGCAAACACAGCATATGCGGCAGCCATATCACGCACGGTAACTCCGTTTGTAAGACCGCCCAAAGCCATCGGACTTAAATCCTTATCTGAATCTTCAATTGTTGATAGTCCGAATTTGTTTTTTACATAATCAAAGCTTACATTAACACCCATATTCTGCACTATCTTTACCGCCGGAATATTTGCAGAAATTTCAACAGCCTTTTTAACTGTCATACCACCTTTAAATCCCGAATATGAATTCTTTGGTTCCCAATTCTTTATTTTAATTGGTTCATCCACAATTCTCGTTGTAGGTGTTATTACTCCCTTTTCAATTGCAGGTGCATAAACAGAAAGCGGTTTAATGGACGAGCCGGGCTGTCTGGTTGTTTGTGTGGCTCTGTTAAGACCACGGCTGTCGGTTTTAGTTCCCTTACCTCCAACAAGTCCCTTAATCTGTCCTGTTGTCGGATCTATTATAACCATAGCCGCCTGAGCTTTTCTTGCTCCACCGCTGAAATTGGAATTGTTTTCAAAAACATCCTCTATAGCTTCCTGAACATCATAATCCATGGTTGTGTAAATCTTTAATCCACCGCTGTAAACCTGTTGAGTAGCAAAAGATTCGGTATATCCTTTTTCTTTTTGCAAATCTCTTATAACGTCATTAATTACGCTGTCAATAAAATATGAGTAAATATTGCTTTTTGCCTGTCTATGTTCACCCTTCAAACCAATATCTGCTTCCTTTGCGGCATTATATTCCTCTTGCGATATTTTTCCAAGCTCATACATTTTTGCAAGAACGGTATTTCTCTTTGTCACAGCATTCTCCGGATTTTTAAGCGGATCATAATATGACGGCTTCTGAGTAATACCTGCAATCAATGCCGCCTCATGTAATTCAAGCTCAGACGCATTCTTATCAAAATACATTTCAGATGCAGCCTCTATACCGTAACAGTTATTTGCAAGATAGATAATATTCAGATACATTGTAAGTATCTCGTCCTTTGAGAGCTGTTTTTCAATAGCTACCGCCCTCATCATTTCCTTGATTTTTCTTGTTGCTGTTCTGTCCTTTTCCTGAGTAATATTCTTTATAACCTGTTGAGTTATTGTACTTCCGCCGTATGTTGCAGTACCCTTGCCAAACATTTCCCTGACATATCCGAGCACCGCACCGGTTGTTCTTTTTATATCAACACCGTTATGATCATAAAATCTTTCATCCTCAATTGAAACAATTGCATCTTTCATCACATCGGCTATTTCATTTGACTCAATCCATATACAGTTACCGTCACTGAAAAGTGTTGCTGCTTCTATTGAATTACCGTTATCATCATTATAATATACAATCGACGAACGGGTAAGGGCAAGCTCAGAAATGTTCATTTCATTCATTTCCTGAGTAATTGCTGCATACATTCCTGCTCCTACTCCCAGACAGGCAATCAGGATTACAAATATACATATAAAAACAGCATATACAATACTTTTTAATATACCACGTGATTTTTTGCTCTTTTTCTGTACTGCTTTTGACGAAGTTTTTCTTCTTGTATTCCTTTTCCAAGCAGGTTCTTGTTTTCTGCCTCTTTTCACTTCTATCCTAAACTCCTTCCACATTCTGATTTTCACATTATCTTTCAATAAAATTCAGAATTTTGAAATTCATATCCGGTAATTTAATATATTCCTTACCCATAATATCACAATACTATTATAGTACATTTTACTGACTTTTGCAATAGTTTAACCAAAATGTAGTAAAATTTTAAAATAAAAGAATAAATCGCTGAAATATGTAAATGATTATATTATAAGATTTATGATAAATATATAACTGCGGAAAGGAATATAATATGAGTATTAATAAAAAAATTGTGTTATCGTTAATACTGTTGCTGTTTGTATTTTTAGGCTTCGGAAGCGGATATCTTGCAGGAAAAATAATAAATTCAACAAAAAAAGCTTCCCAGACACCTCAAGCTCCGGATATTGCAACAGAGATTTACCGTCCTCAGCCAACAACCGAAAACACTCCGATTGTCACCTCACAGCCTGTTATACCTTATTATTTGCTGAAAAATGAAAATGATGTATTATCTTTATATGAAATAACAGGAGAAGAAAAAACACTTATTAAAACAATTAATATCAACTCTGTTTTTTTACCCTCCGAAGACCGTGAAAAATTAAAAAAAGGTATAGCTGTAGCCAGTTTAGAGGAAGGGTATGAACTAATAGAAGATTTTACAAGCTGAATATCAAAATTCAAAGATAATCAAAGAAATATGCAGTTTTTCAAAGATTTTACCATGTATTTTAATTTAATTCCCAAATACTGTTATTGGTAAGATTTGAAAATATACAAAAATAGTCTATAATAATATTATTAGCACTCAAAGATTAAGAGTGCTAATAAGAACAAGGAGGAATGTTTTATGACTATCAAACCATTACAAGACAGAGTTGTAATAAAGATGCTTGAAGCTGAAGAAACAACTAAAAGCGGTATCATTTTAACAAGTGCTGCTCAGGAAAAACCACAGGTTGCTGAAGTTATTGCAGTAGGCCCAGGCGGAATTGTTGACGGCAAGGAAGTTAAGATGGAATTAAATATCGGAGATAAGGTACTTATTTCACAGTATGCAGGAACAAAGGTAAAGCTTGAGGGTGAGGAATATACTATTCTCTCTCAGAGCGACGTTCTGGCAATAGTTGAATAATTTTTTCAGAAAGGGATTTGATATTATGGCAAAACAAATATTGTTCGGGGAAGAAGCAAGACGTGCTTTGCAAAGCGGTATTGATCAGCTTGCAGACACAGTTAAAATAACATTGGGTCCAAAAGGCAGAAATGTAGTATTGGACAAAAAATTCGGTGCTCCGTTAATCACAAATGACGGTGTTACAATTGCAAAGGAAATAGATCTTGACAATCCATTTGAAAATATGGGTGCTCAGCTTGTAAAGGAAGTTGCAACCAAGACAAACGATATTGCAGGAGACGGTACAACAACTGCAACATTATTGGCACAGGCTTTGGTACGTGAAGGTGCTAAAAACGTAACAGCAGGTGCAAACCCCATGATTGTAAGAAAGGGTATTCAGAAAGCAGTTGACGTAGCGGTTGAGGAACTTTTGAAGAAAGCAAAGAAAGTATCCGGAAAAGAAGATATTGCAAGAGTAGCAGCAGTATCAGCCGCAAATGAAGAAATCGGTGCATTGATTGCTGATGCAATGGAAAAGGTTACAGCAGACGGAGTTATTACTGTTGAAGAATCAAAAACAGCTGAAACATACTCAGAAGTAGTTGAGGGTATGCAGTTTGACAGAGGATATATCTCACCATATATGGTTACAGATACCGATAAAATGGAAGCTGTTATCGATGATGCATTTATTCTTATCACAGATAAAAAGATTTCAAATATACAGGAAATTCTCCCATTATTAGAGCAGATTGTTCAAATGGGTAAAAAGCTTGTTATCATCGCTGAAGATGTTGAGGGCGAAGCTTTGGCTACACTTATCGTAAACAAATTAAGAGGAACATTCGTATGCGTTCCTGTTAAAGCACCCGGCTTTGGTGACAGAAGAAAGGCAATGCTTCAGGATATTGCAATATTAACAGGCGGTCAGGTAATTTCAGAAGAATTGGGACTTGATTTGAAAGAAGCTACAATCGAACAGTTAGGTCGTGCAAAGCAGGTTAAGATTCAAAAGGAAAATACAATTATTGTTGACGGTATGGGTGACTCTGCTGAAATTAAAGCAAGAATAAACCAAATCAGAAATGAAATTGACAATACAACATCAGAATTTGACAAAGAAAAATTACAGGAAAGACTTGCAAAGCTTTCAGGCGGAGTTGCTGTAATCAAGGTTGGTGCAGCTACAGAAACCGAAATGAAAGAAATCAAGTTAAGAATTGAAGATGCTTTAGCAGCTACAAAAGCAGCTGTTGAAGAAGGTATTGTTGCAGGCGGCGGCACAAGCTATATAAATGTAATTCCTGAGGTTGAAAAGCTTTTGGACAGCACTGAGGCTGATGAAAAAACAGGTGTTAATATTGTATTGAAAGCATTGGAAGAGCCTGTTAAGCAAATTGCTAAAAATGCAGGTCTTGAAGGTTCTGTAATCGTAGATAAAGTAAAGGCTTGCAAAGTAGGCGAAGGATATAACGCACTTACAGAAAAGTATGTTGATATGATTGCAGACGGTATCGTTGACCCTGTAAAGGTTACAAGAAGTGCTTTACAGAATGCAGCAAGCGTTGCAGCAATGGTACTTACAACAGAAAGCCTTGTTGCTGATAAACCGGAACCTGAAAAACCGGCAGCTCCCGGAATGGATCCGTCAGCTATGGGTGGTATGTATTAATAAAATTAAAAATTCCCCGTATCAATTTCGGGGAATTTTTTTGTTTAATAAATTCATTTTGTAACAATTGATAAACTCATACAATATTTATATTTTGACATAATAATAATTGTTGATAATTTACATTTTATAAAATTTGCCTCCCAAATTTATAAGCAAACAATTGACAATGACCGGTTAAAGTGTTATAATGCATTTATTCCTGCAGTTCAATCAGTACAACAAATACTGATTGATATTGCACTAAAAT
>JAZOTP010000021.1:0-36973 GCA_045657705.1 Clostridia bacterium | reverse complement strand
GAACAGCGTCAACATGATAGTCATCTGTTGTTCTGATAAACTTATCATAGCTGATATTCAACATATCAGCAATATCTTTTATCTGTTGTGCGATAACATCAACATACGCCTTTGGAGTAACTCCTTCTTTTTCTGCTATTTCCTGAATTTTCTGACCGTGTTCATCGCTTCCTGTCAGGAAAAATACATCATCGCCGATATAACGGCGGTATCTTGCAATTGCATCTGTAAGAATAATCTCATAAGTATTACCTATATGGGGTTTTCTTGAAGTATATGCAATGGCAGTAGTAATGTAAAACTTCTTGTCCATTTGTCTTTTCTCCTTACTTCATTGTTATAAAATCAAATAAATCTTTAATTTCAGATTTAATAAATACAAATATTTTTTTACTTAGTATAATAATTCCGTTAAAGGCACCTGCTTTATAAAAACTTACTGTCAGCATAATAATAACAGGTCCTAATATCATACCGCCAAGTGAGAATATTCTATAGCCGATATACATTGACATAAGAGTAAATAAAGGATTTATTCCTATATTACTGCTCACAATCTTCGGTTCAACCATCTGTCTTGTAAAAATAACAGACAAATAAATGATAATCATACCAATTCCCATTTTTATGTCTGAGCTGATAAAGCTGATAACCGACCACGGTATTAAAACAGCACCGCTTCCAAAAAACGGCAGTGCGTCAAGCAAAGCAACACCTAATGCAATGAGCATTGAATACTGCACTTTAAGAATTGAAAGTCCTATCAAAATAATAACAAAGGATATTGACATTATAATAAGCTGCGCCTTTACATATCCTCCGAGATATTTCTTGATTTCTCCCCACACTGTACTCATACCGTCAAGCATTTTCTGTGGAATAATCTTTCCTACAATGTTTCTTACCTGTTTTCCGTTTGAAATCATAAAATACAGTGATAATATAAATACAATTATTCCAATAAATATGCTTGGTAATGCCTTTGCAACACTTCCCGCCCCTGACATAACGGGACGATAGTTATCATTGATGAATCCCGATATTCCGGACTGAATATTTTTACCCAATGTGTCAAACACATTCTGAATATCATCAGGTAATGCATTGTAAAAATCAGACAGATTATCAACAATCCTTTGTATGCTTATCGTTGCCTCATCATAAATCTGAGGAAGCTGGATATATATGCTTTTCAATTCAGAAACAATTTTCCATACAATTCCTACCAGTGCACCTCCGACAATACCAACTGTCAGAATAACTACAATTATGGCAGTAAGAGTTTGCGGCAGTCTGAGTTTTTTTCGCAATATTTCTGCAAGAGGATTTACTGCAAGGGATATTATAAAAGCAAATATAAAAGGTGCAAATAATCCAAGCACAAAGAATATTGCATCGACTATACGTCCGAAAAATGTAACACAGCAAATCAGCAGGGCAATCAATACCAATGCTGTAACGGTCATTTTAGCGGCAAAATTTTTAAATTTCACCCGATCACCTCCTATGTATAAAAGCAAATCTCAAACAATATATTCCCCAATACTCCCTATTATTCTTTGTCTAAAAAGCGTGACATTAATTTATATCCTTCTTCAAGATAAATTCCCGTACTCCGGGCTGTTTTTTCACAGTAAACCAGACCTTTGTCCTCTGTTTCCTTTGTTGAGTCATAAATCAGATACGGAATAGGGTCACTTACATGAGTTTTAAGACTTATCGGTGTAGGATGATCCGGAAGAACCATCATTTTATAATCAATACCTGCTTCACTAAGTCTTTTTCTCAATTCACCTATAACCTTTTCATCAATCATCTCAACGGCATACTTTTTATTATCCGCCTCACCTCTGTGTCCGCATTCATCCGGACCCTCAAGATGCAGATAAACAAAATCAGCTCCGTCTTTTGTTAATGCATCAAAGGCAGCATCGGTTTTTCCTTTATAGTTTGTATCAAAATTACCGTTTGCTCCCTCAACATCTATTGACTTCATTCCGGCTAATATAGCAATTCCTTTAATCAAGTCAACCGCAGAAATAACACTTGCTTTTTTACCGTATTTTTCAAAGAAATTTTCAAGCTGTGGCTTTGTACCCTCACCCCATGGCCAGATTGATGTAGCAGGCCTTTTTCCCTGTGCAATACGTTTTTTATTAACAGGATGATTTTTTAATATATCAACACTTTTTTTCATCATTTCAAGCAATATGTCAGCACCGTCACCTTTGGGCAGATGGTCTGTAATTTTTCTGTCCGAAATATCATGCGGTGGAGTAAGTGTAACATTTGTTGAACCTCTGTCCCAAACAAGGAGATGTCTGTAGCTTACGCCCGCATAGAAAGTATGTATGTCGGTATGAAGCTCTTTATTTATGGCCTCCATAAGCTCCCTTGCCTCTTCGGTTGAGATTTCTCCTGCCGAATAATCAACCATTGTTTTGTTTTCATATTCTTCATCATCAGATAAAGTAACCAGGTTTGTTCTGAAAGTGACATCAGTGTCCTTTAATGTAACCCCAATGCTTGCGGCCTCCAATGGTGAGCGTCCGCTGTAACAGCTTGAAGTATCATATCCCATAACCGAAAGATTTGCAACATCGCTTCCCGGCTTCATTCCCTCTGCAACGGTCTTTACCATTCCCAGTTCACCGTAAGAGGCCATATAATCCATATTAGGCTTTTTCGCAACGTCAAGTATTGTTTTTCCGTCAAACTCATCTACGGCATAATCTGCCATACCATCTCCCAAAACAACAATATACTTCATTTTAATTCATTTCCTTTCGCAATATGTATCGGAAGATGTGATGATTTCACGTCCTCCGCTGTTTTTATTTATCCTTTAGTTTGAATACAACAGCAATAGTTCCCGGTCCGATATGTGTTCCGATAACAGGGCCTAATTCAAAGTAGTATTTTACATCGTCAATTCCGAATTCATCCTTTAACAATGCTTTCATTTCTTCACCGTATTCTTCATTTGACTGTACAACCGAAAACTCCATGTTTTCATCGTCGAAATCAGGATTATCACGAATAAGTTCAATAAGCTTTTTATAAAGCTTTTTTCTTCCCCTTATTTTATCAACCTGCTCAACAAGGCCGTTTCTCAGTGTAAGAACAGGCTTAATATCAAGTAAAGTACCGACAACAGCACTTGTTTTGTTTATTCTTCCGCCCTTTTCAAGATATTTTAATGTATCAACAAGAATATATACATCTCTTGAATCAATATATTTACGGCACTCCTCAAGAGTTTCATCAACTCCCATACCTCCGTCCAACAGCTCTTTTGCATATAATGCCGCTCCTGCAATAAATACAGAAAATTTCATTGTATCAAAAATTCTTATATCTGCATTCGGATTGTCATTTTCAAGAATTTCATCTCTTATCATAAGAGCTGTATTGTGTTGTCCGCTTGCTTTAGATGAAATTGTAAAATAGATTACAACATCATTTTCCAGAGATGCATCCTTTAAAATGTCATATAAATCCCCGTACGGTGTTTGTGAGGTTGTCGGAATATCATTGCTTTCTTCAAGCTTTTTGTAAAAATCAGCATTTGAGAGTTCTGTTCCTGTCACATAAGATGTTTCTCCGAAAACACTTAAAAAACTGATTATTCCTATATCGTTTTTTTCTGCTATCTCTACAGGCATATCAGCACCTGTATCAACAAAAATTTTATACTTTGACATATCTTTTTTCCTTTCCTTTATTACTCGTCCCAGCTAAGATTATGAAGCTGTCCGTAATTTTCAAGATTTTCAAACCCAACCTGTCTTAACGCCTCATAAACGACAATTGCGGCAGAATTGGAAAGATTAAGACTTCTTGCCTCTCCTATCATCGGAATTCTTATACACCAATCCTTATTACCATGTAAAAGCTCTTCAGGTAATCCTTTTGTTTCTTTGCCGAACAGAATATAATCACCGTCGCAGTATTTTACATCACAGTAAGTATGTCTTGCCTTTGTGGTGGCATAATAATACCTTCCGCCCTTCGTTTTTTCAAAAAAATCTACAAGATTATCATAATACTGCACTCCGAGCAGATGCCAATAGTCCAATCCCGCTCTTTTTAGTTTTTTATCATCAATCTCAAAACCCATAGGCTTTACAATATGAAGCTTTGCTCCCGTTGCAGCACAGGTTCTTGCAATATTCCCTGTGTTCTGCGGTATTTCAGGTTCAACCAATACAATATTAAACATATAAAAAATTAATACCTCTTCACTATTTTTTTGCTTCTTCTTTTGTTTTTATTCATACTTTATCTATCTTATTATATAACATTTTTTTAAAAAGTACAATAGTTTAATGAAAAAAATCCCTTTAAATACACGAATATTTAAAGGGATTGACTTATTTTATACAAATTTCACAAAATTTAAAAAGATAATTTGTCTGTCATGAGTTTTCAAGCATACCGATAATTCCGACAATAGATTTTTGAGTGACTATGTAGTGTTCTATCAGATGTACGTCAACATATGATAAAGCTTTTTTAATAACCGAGGTTGCATTAATATCTTCATCGGAAGCTGCGAGGATACCGTTCGGATGATTATGGGCAACAAATACAAATGATGCTTTGTCAGCAAGCACCAGCTCAATAATTTTCTTAACCGGAACAACTGTCATGCATTCAGTTCCGGAAGATATAATATGCTCATTTATCTTATTGCAATCAGTATCTGTTGTTATCAGAACAAACATTTCATCTGTTTTTCCCTCAAAGATTTTATGAAGCTTTTCAGATATATTCTTTTTTGTTATTTTTCTTCTGTTTCCTTTATCAAGTATTTCTTTTTTTGTTCTGATAACCAGTTCTCTTAAAAGTCTGATAAATACAAGTGCATTTTCACCCAGTCTGTCAATTTCAAGAATTTCCTTGTCGCTCAGCTCAAGTATTCCATTAAGACTTCCGCCCTTATCCAAAAGCTTATGCGCCTGAACATTGGTATTTGCCTGAGGCATAACATTATATAAAAGCATTTCTATTATTTCGTAATCATCCATTACGCTGTTATCTTTCAAAAACTTTTTTCTCATTCTTTTTCTATGACCCTGATGCACGTTTTTCTCAGTCTTAGAAGCTTTTTCCTCATTTGTTTTTTCCATATTTTCCTCCAAATTATTCTATTTCATCAAGAGATGCAAATTCATACCCCATGCTTCGTGCATAATCAATAACATCTCCCAAAGTCTCAGCATTATCCTTTGATACTGCATGGAGAAGAAGCACTGCACCGTCATGCAGGTATGGTGTTATCTGATCATATGCATACTGTTTACCCTTTTGATTGTTAACATCCCAGTCGGGATATGCAAAGCTCCAGAAAACTGTCCTGAATCCCATATCTCGGCTTATTGCAAGAACCTTTTGAGAATACTCTCCCTCAGGCGGACGCATGTAATGCATATCATACGAATACAGCTCTTTAACCAGCTCATTCATTTGTGAAAGCTCTTTCATAACCTCATCTGTAGATGAAAGCTTTGCAAGATTAGGATGATTAACCGTATGATTTCCAACAGTATGTCCCTCGTTTATCATTCTTTTTATGAGTTCTCCCTCTTTTTTTGCATAAGGAGCAGTAATAAAAAATGCAGCAGGAACCTGTTTTTCCAAAAGAACATCAAGAATTTTTGCGGTGTATCCGTTTTCATAGCCCTCATCAAAGGTCAGATACAGTTTTTTAGGTTTCTTCATATCCATATAGAATGAATTATACTCCGAAAGCATTTCTTTCTGCTGTGCGGTAATTTCCGGCTCCTGACCCTTTATTTTTTTCAGTCCCCACCCGTACGCTTTGGTGCTGAGCCCCTCATACTGAACATATCCACCCGAATCAACTGCTCTATATTCCTCTGTTATATCCATAAAAATGCCCAAACAAATTGCTGTAAAAGCTGTCAAAACTATCACAAAAATATTTTTTTTCATTATTACCTCCACATATCAACATTTTACTGTTGAAAAAAATCGATATTTGTAGTATAATGAGAATGTAATGATTGTGAGGTGTTTTTTATGTCTTCAGAAATAAAATTCCGTCAACAGATAAGAAACAGAAAAAAGAAACAAAAGTTAAAAAGAAATATCCTTTTTGCTGTACTTTCTCTTATTATTATAACTGTTTTAATACTTTCTGTAAAGGGTATTTTTTCAAAAATTAAAAATAATAATAATACATCAGCCGATTTTATTTTTAACGGCTATGTATATCCGGAACCTCTCCCAAAAGCTGCCGATATTTTACAGGGGCTTAAAGCAGATGACGGCATCAAAACTGCATATCTGACATTTGACGACGGTCCCAACACTTCGGTAACTACACGGGTGCTTGATGTTCTCAGACGCTACAATGTAAAAGCAACATTTTTTGCTGTAGGTACAATGATAGAAAAAAATCCTCAGGTTGCACGAAGAATTTACGACGAGGGACATCTTCTTGCAAATCATTCATATTCTCATAATTACAGTGAATTATATGCTGATACTGCTGCTTTTATGAATCAGATAAACAAAACACAGGAGCTTATCAACAATGTGGTTGGTAAAAATAATTATCCGAAGGTGTTCAGATTTCCCGGCGGCGGATATAACTCGGGAAGTTACGGAGAAATTAAACAGGAATGTAAAACCGCACTCACAGAAGCAGAATACCGGTATTGCGACTGGAACAGTCTGACAGGCGATGCAGAATCAACCTCACCCTCTGCTTCATCTATAATTAAAAGACTTAAATCCTCTTCTGAGGGTAAAGAAGACCTTGTAATTCTCATGCATGATGCGATTGCCAAATCGGTAACAGCCGAAACACTTCCCGAAATTATAGATTATCTTATTTCGGAAGGATACACATTTGACACACTTGATAATATTTAAATAATTACAGCGGCTTACAGAAATGCGAGCCGTTTTTTATATAAAAACAAATTATTTTAATAATTGACAATAAAATGTTTTAGCTTTATTTTATCATCAAATTATCCAAAAAACGAACATTGATTTTTCTTTATGTAAACCAATTGTGTGAGGGATAATATGTATAAAGTTATCCACACCTTGTGGATAAGTATGTGAATTGTAACTTAAACATAACATTACCGCAACAAAAACAGTGGATAAAGGTGTGGATAATGTGAATAGTAATAGCAATGTAATCTTAATGTAAACTTTATTATGTAAAGCAAACACTTTTTTCTTTAAATTAATCATTTATTTGACAAAATCGGCTGTAAATGTTATTATATAGTATAATTACTCGAAAAATATGTAAAGCGGCATTTACACATACGGTTTACGATGTCATTTTAAAAAATATATTCCGCTTTTTTGTAAATATACGGAGGTAAAATTTTATGCTTTTTCAGATTACAAGCAGTAAAAACGAAAAATATAAGCATTTTAAAGCACTTAAATCAAAAAAAACACGCATGGAATCAAATCAATATACGGTTGAGGGAATCAAATCTGTTTGTGATGCAACAGAAGCTTCATGTGAAATTGATGCTATTCTTGTTTCGGAATCATTTCACACTTCATCAGATTTCAATTATCCCGAAAATACAAATATATATGTAATAAGTGATACAATTTTTCCCGCACTTGCGTCCACTGAAACTCCTCAGGGGATAATTGCGGTTATAAAGCAAAATAACAGACTAATCACTCCCGACATAAATAAAGCATACATCTACTGTGACCACATACAGGATCCGGGGAATCTCGGTACAATAATCAGAACGGCAGATGCCGCAGGCTTCGGAGGGGTTTTGCTGTCTTGCAACTGTGTCGAACTGTATAATCCCAAAACGGTCAGATCAAGCATGGGTTCTTTTTTTCATATAGATATAGCATCGGAAATTGATACCCAACAGCTTAAAAATTATAAAAATTCGGGATTTTCAATTGTCTGTGGTGTACTTTCGGACAATACAATTGATTACACCTCTGCAGATTTTACAAAACCTGTAATAATAGTTATCGGAAATGAAGCAAACGGTATATCAGAAGAAGTTCTGTCTATATCAGATATAAACATAAAAATCCCAATTGATGGTAAGGCCGAGTCGTTAAATGCTGCCATTGCCGCCGCAATAATAATGTACGAGGTAAACAGACAGCGAAAACAGTAAATTTTCATTACAAATATGTTATTTTTACGTTTTTATACTTGCAATAAATAATTATTTATGATATAATTAAGTACTATGGGATGTTATCGCCAAATTAATTAAAATATTGTAACGGAGAGATAAGATGAAATTTTTAAAATGTCCTGTTTGTAAATCACTTGTACCGCCATATTCAGAACAATGTCCTATATGCAATACACAATTTACAAAATTTCAGTATTTCAGGATGAATCACTTGAAAAAAACAATCTTAGTTATTCTAATATTGCTTCTTATATACAACACAATTGTAATTATGATTGAAAATCGAAAAATAAGAAACTATCTTCAAAACCCACCTGAAACCATGGAGGAAATTTTAGAGCTTGAAGAAAACTATAATAAACTTAATTTTTTCCAGAAATATTTTGTACATGAATCAGAAATTAATTTATTAAAGGAAAATTTTGAGAACAGAGCCGAGGAAAAAAATGTACTGAACGATACAGCAACAGTCTATTTTGATGATGGAAGCAAAACAGGAGATTATTCCGGAAAAACAGTAAACGATGTACCTCATGGCATCGGAAAATTTGATTTTACCACAAGTAACGGCACAAACTGCACTTATGAAGGTGAATTTGAAGAGGGTAATATTACAGGTTACGGTACTCTTACCTTTTCAAACGGTTATAAATATGTGGGTAATTTCAGAAACGGGAATCTTAACGGATACGCCACAAAATATAATCCAGACGGTTATATAATTGAACAGGGTGAATTTATAAATAATCAATTATATGGCGAGGGAGCACTGTATGACGATAATCAGAATGTAATATATGAAGGTGCTTTCCAGCAAGGCATTCCTCAAAACAGAGATTATTATGCATTTTGTTCAGAAGTTAATTATTCAGATATTTCCAATGACATACAGGCATATATAAATGCCAACGTAAAAATCAGCGGAACAGTTTCTGACATTATCACAAACGAAGACCGTACAAAGCAGTATATAATAACTCCGGACGGAGCAGAAACCAATTCAATATGTATTCAGCATAAAGGAAAAGCTATAAATATAGCTGTTGGCAACAGTATTACAGTATATGGCTATTTTACAGGTAAAAAAGTTTTCCATGACAGTTTGCAGAAAGCTTACAACGATTTAAATATCAATTCATTTTATATAACAAGAAATTAATAAAACAGCGGATTACACGTTTATTATCTGTAATCCGCTGTTTTTTTATTTTTCAAACAATTCAGCAATAACATTTCCCATTAATTTTACACCTGCTTTTGCTTCATTCAAAGTATTTCCATTTGACCCGACCTCAATAATAATTGCACCCTTTGACAACTGTTGATTAAATCTTTCCTCTCTCAAATTTATCGGGCGCATAAGATTAGGGTATAACTCATTTGCCTTATTCTGAAGTTTTACGGCAAGCTTCATATTTTCAAGCCAGCTATCATGTGTAAGACTGACATTTGAACCAACCACAAACATACACTGAGCTGCCTTTTCACTATTTATGTCTGCCGCAACTTTAACTTTTGTACCGTCCGATTTTACTATTCCGTCACGGTGAACATCCAGAACAAGCTTTATTGACGGATACTTTTCAAGATTTTTAACAACTGTAGCTTTTGAGCGGTTATATGCACCATTGTATGACGGATAATCATGAACAGTTGTATCATGTATTACGCTTATTCCCCTTTCCTCAAGAGTTTGTCTTAAAACCTCTCCCACAGCTGTTATATTTTTTGTTTCATCTGTGCTTCTGTCAGAATCCTCGGTTGTATATTTCGTCTTACCGCTGTCGGTATAGCTTTCGGTTGTGTGAGTATGTACAATAAGCACTTGTGGTCCGTCACCGTCAAGTGAATATGCAAGCTCTTGTGAAATAAGCTCATTGGTATTTATTTTTATATTTGTAGCATTGGATATTGACATTCCCTTTGCCTGTGATACTTCTTCAATTGGTTTTTCAGAGTTTTCGTCTGTTTTTGATGTCGGCGTTGGGGCAGGTTCTTTTGATGGTTCGGGATAAACAACCTCCGAAGCATTATATTCATAATTTATTTTTACATCTTCTGAAAAATTTGATAAGATTGTTTCAGGCTTTTGTGGGTTAAAACCCAATATGATTTCTATTGCTTTTTCTATAATATGGGAGTTATCCGACTCATTATGCAGTTGCGATGAAAGTATCACATTATGAAAATCATCTGCCGAAGTATACTGATTATCCGAATTAAACTTATCTTTTTTTAATATAAGCACCAATCCCACAATAAATAAAACTACAAAGCATACAGTAATTATAATACTTCTTTTTGTTATTATTAAAGTTTTGAAGCTTTTGTTTCTTAATAACCTCATTTTTTAGTCCTTTCAAAAAGCTGATACAAAAAATTAAATTTCAGTCTTACATCTTTTTATTATTTTATTTTTCTTGTTATCTGATTATTACAATTTCATATAATATACCTAAATATTTAAACATATATATTATACAGGCAATATATTTAAGGAGGCGTTATTCCATGCATAAATATATAATAGACATTAATGGAAATAAAAGGATTTTTTTCTTACAGCAATATGAAGGTATATGTGAAAAATCTCAAAAGGCAGGCGGCTGGACAGAACGAAAAAACATTTGTCAGGAGGGCTGCGAAAACTTTTTTGTGTACAGTGACAAAAACAATATGATTCACCTCGTAACCGTAACAAAAAATAACCGATTAATATACATGATTTGCAAAAATAACGAATGGAAGAAATTTTACATAAATAAAATAAATGAAGATATTCACATAAAAAAAATCATGATAGGGGCATCAAAAACAGGAAAAAGTCTTTTTTATTCAGCACTTTACAAAGATGAATACATATTGGTACATTGTATACTCGGAAACAAAGCACTGCCGCAAACCATAGACAGAATTTATGATGAAAACTTTTTTTTATATAACAATAAGGTCTATTATTCCAATTCAGATAAAATCATAGGTTATCAGGATTTTTCAGACGGAAAGCCCGACAAATTCTATCAGATTTATGCAGGTGAAATGCCATATATAAAAAAAATAAACGGCAAAGAATATCTTATTTATAAAAAAGATTCAGATATTTTTGTGAATAATAACGCTGTTGCAATGGATGAAAATGCAGTTTTTCCCATAATTATAAATTCAGGAGATAATATTTATGTAATGTGGAAAAACAGTGATTTTATAAGATACGTTTTATACGATGAAAATAATCTGTATAAACAGCCTATTCGCCACATCGCATCCGGTCTTAAACCGACTGTATTTACAAATTCCGACGGCAGTAACTGTAGCTGTTTCTTCGGAACATTTTCCGATAATAAACTAAAAATCCATCCCGGTATTAACCCATTTGAAGAACATAAAGATAATGAAAACGAATTAAACAAAAGTAAAGAAGAAGCATTGATTTTAAGAAATAAGCTTTTACAGCAGGAAGCGGATATAGAAAAGTATAAAAATGAAATCAATAAGCTAAACAAAATCATAAAGAATCTAACCGATAAACTTGACAACACATATGAACAATCATGAATTATCAAAACACAGATATGTATTAAAGACCGAAAATTTAATCAATCACAAGAAAACCAGAATGTCCCTAATTTTGTGTAAACCTCATTTTTGGTTTACATAAACCATTTGCAATATTATATCAAAATCCGTATCCCTGTAAAGGCTAAAATTCATGATAAAATCAGCCTTGACAGAAATACGGATTTTTTGATTTCGTGGTAATTAAAAAGGTTTACATATTTTTGTGTTTAGATTTTTTTACAAAAAATTGGGATTGTCTCTGTTACTTCATAGCTCAAAAATTATACCCAAATTTATGCGTCACAATTTATTTTCCAGAACTGTATGTTCAAAAGATTTCTCAACTGGCTATCTGTTTTGAATGTTAGGCAAGCTCTTTATGAAGTGACTTTGACATTCTTAATTTAAACCAACCGCTGTTTGTTTCTCATAGAACAGCTATAATAATTCCGGCAACAACTATACAGGAACATAGAAGCCTGAACAACAAATTTTTCTCGTTAAACATCAGCTTACCCATGAGAATAGAAAAGAACACTGAAGACTGTTTTAATATTGTCATTACGGTAACTTTACTGTCCGGATCTGCATTTGCGATAAACAAAGCCTTATCACCGATAATAAATATTACACTTAAAATAACGATCCAGTAATTTGTTTTTAAGGTTTTTATACTTATTTTCGTTTTTGTTACAATTATATATGCTGCATACATAATGAGCATAAAAAGCATATACCAGAATTGAAGCTCAGAGCTTGTGAGCGTTTTCATCAGTATCTTATCCATTACACCTGAGGTAGCGGCAAGAATGCTTGAAGCAATAGTCATGAAAATATACTTTGTCCTGACCTCTTCCCCCTGCATTCCTTTTTTTCTGTTAACAAGCAAAATTCCTGCAATTACCAGAATAAAACCTATTATTTGATTTATTGTCATAGTTTCATGCAAAAAAAGTACACCGCATAAGGTTGCAAAAACAATTCTTGCCAAATCAACTACACCGTAAAGACTGACCGGAATTTTATTAATTGCATAAAATGCAAGAATCCATGAAACAAATACAACAAATGCTTTTACAAATATGTAAAAATAAAATATCGGATTTTCAATTTTTATACCGTTTACGGTCGGAATTACACAAATAAAGCCTAAAAGCGTATAAAAAAACAATACTTCAATAACGCTGTTCTTTTCAAGGGCTTTCTTTTTAATGCCGTCCCTCAATCCCTTAATAATACCAAACAACAAAACAAGATAAATCCACATAATAAACTCCTATGATTATTTATGATAGCTTTCATTAGCATTTATTTTAAAAGCACGGTAAACCTGTTCACAAAGAACAACACGCATAAGCTGATGAGGCAAAGTAATTTTACCAAAGCTGATACACTCGTCCGCACGTTTTTTTACCTTTTGAGAAAGTCCGAGTGAACCTCCTATAACAAAAAAAATATGACTGCTTTTCATTGATGTATTTCTTACAGTATCTGCAAGCTCCTCACTTGAAACCAACCTGCCCTCAATACACATAGCTATGACAAAGCTGTCATTTTTTATTTTTGAAAGGATTACATCACCCTCTTTTTCAAGTATCTGCTCTTCAACCTTTTCACTTGCTTTTTCAGGGATTTTCTGATCGGGCACTTCCACTATTTCAACATTGCAAAATCGTGACAAACGCTTTGTATATTCATCAATGGCATCCTTCAAATACTTTTCCTTTAACTTACCGACACATATTATTGATATATTCATATAAATTCCGTCACCTCATATCTGTTTGCAACACAAAGACCTATATCCGTTCCGATTTTCGCACCGCTTTTCACCAGTGCATTTTCAACAGTTTTATATGCAATATCGGGTACATTATTTTTATCACTGAGATGTGAGAGCATAATGTGGTGGGTATTGCTGTTAAGAAGCTTAACGGCTGCCTGTGCCGCCAGATCATTTGACAAATGACCGTAATCGCCTAATATTCTTTTCTTTAACAAATACGGATACTCTCCGTACATCAACATATCAACATCATGATTTGCCTCAAGCATAACAAAGTCACTGCCAGAAATTGCATTAAAAACATTATCACTCATAAACCCTGTATCGGTAGCTATTGAATACTTTTTATTTTCGCATAAAAAGGAATATCCTACAGGGTCACAAGCATCGTGTGATGTTGAAAAGGCATGAATTCCGATACTTCCTATTTCAAAGTCTGAATCTTTTTCAATGATTTTTATTGATTCGTCACGAATAGGTCCTATATTCATTGCCTCATGTGTTTTTTTGGTTGTATATATCGGTATGTTGAATCTTCGCGAAATAACTCCTGCACCCATTATATGGTCGGTATGCTCATGAGTAATTAAAAGAGCATCTATTTCATCGCAGGATATTCCGACGCCGTCAAGAATTGATGTCAGTTTTTTTCCTGACAACCCACAGTCAACAAGTATAGTAGTATTATCATTTTTTATTATCGACGCGTTTCCCGATGAACCGCTTACCAATGACAAGAACATAATTTTCCCTTTCCAAAATCAAATTCACAATAGAAACGGTACAAAACCACAGGCTCTGTACCATATTTCCATATTAATGCAATACCTGAACACGCTTTACATCTCCGCCCAGGCTGATAAATTTATCCTCAAAGCTCTCATATCCCCTGTCGATATGATGAATATCTGTTATTTCAGTAATTCCGTCTGCCATAAGTCCTGCAATAATCATAGCGGCACCCGCTCTTAAGTCAGTTGCTCTTACAGTTGTACCCATAAGCCCTTCAACACCGTTTATAATTGCAAGCTTACCCTCAACTTTAATATTTGCACCCATTCTGTTAAGCTCTCCGACATAGCGGAAACGGTCATCCCATACACCCTCTCTTGCTGTACTTGTACCTTTTACTGTTGATAAAAATGTAACCAGCTGAGGTTGCATATCGGTAGGATAACCAGGATATGGAAGTGCTGTAAAATTAATTTTCTTAAATTCTGTATTTTCAGGCACATAAACTCTAAGCTTGTCCTCAAACTCTTCAATTTTCGCACCCGATTCGATTAGTTTTGCGGAAATAGGCTCAAGGTGTCGCGGGATAACATTGGTGATTGTCACGTCGCCTCTTGTTGCAGCGGCGGCAATCATGAATGTACCTGCCTCTATCTGGTCGGGAATAATTGAATATATCCCGCCGTGAAGCTCTGATACACCGCGAATTTTTATAGTATCGGTTCCTGCACCTCTGATTTTTGCTCCCATTGCGTTAAGGAAGTTTGCAAGGTCAACAATATGAGGCTCTTTAGCAGCATTTTCAATAATAGTCTGACCCTTTGCTTTTACTGCCGCCAACATAACATTTACTGTTGCTCCTACACTTACAACATCAAAATAAACGTTGGAACCTGTAAGCTGTTGTGCATGGGCATAAATCATACCGTATTTCATATCTACCGTTGCACCTAAAGCTTCAAAGCCTTTTATATGCTGATCAATCGGACGTGTTCCAAAATCACATCCGCCGGGTGGCTTTGTTTTACATTCATTGCTTCTGCCAAGTAACGCTCCTATCAAGTATGATGAGCCTCTCATTTTTTCTGTAAGAGTATGGTCCGGTTCAATCGAATTTACTCCGGAACAATCTATATCTACAGTGTTATTATCTACATATGTAATGTTAGCACCCAGATTTTCCAATATCTTTAAAAATAAATTTACATCTTTAATGTTAGGTAAATTTTCAAGACGGCAGTTCCCGTCTATCAGCAAGCAAGCGGGTATTATTGCGACAGCAGCATTTTTTGCACCACTTATACTAACCTCGCCGCAAAGCTTGTGTCCTCCCCTTATTACTATTTTTTCCAATTTGGTAACTCCTTCAATAAGTATGTATATATTTCCATATTATAATAAATTACAACTTTACATTTTACATTATAACATACATTTAAGCAAATTGCAAAACAATTTTGAAAAAATTATAATATATTTTATTTTTCAGGGTTAAAGGTACCCCGAAAACGTTTCTTTTCAATAAAAGAACTTGCAAATTGCAACAAAAAAAGGTGTCATAAGAATCATCCCTCTGACACCTTCACATTATTTAAAATTCAAAATATAAGTTATTTGATTTTTTCAAATCCTTTTAACCATTCCCTTTTGATGAGCTCATGTCCTGCATCTGTAGGGTGCACGCCATCAGATGTCCAATAATCCGCAGGAGCAAGCTTTTGGGCATCATCAAAAACTTTCATAAGCGGTACAAAAACAAGGCCGTTTTTCTCTGCAACACGCTTTGCACATTCGGCTCTTTTTTCTGCTTCTGATCTGAATTCATCCCAATGTTCTTCTGTTGCACTTGCTTTTAATACAAATGGTTCAAGAATCATAATTTTTATATTTGGCAATGCTTCTTTAATCTGTTCGATAAGCATATTGTAAAGCAATTCAAATCTTTCGGCACACACACCGTTTTTGGAACTGATTTCATGCCATACATCATTAATTCCTATTAAAATGCTGAGATAATCAGGTTCAAGATTAATAAAATCACACTTTACTCTTGATAAAAGGTCAACAATTCTGTTTCCGCTTATACCTCTGTTTTTAAATTCATATTCATTTGGACATTCAGCGCCCAAAAATGCTGATACCAATGTAGGATATCCGAGTCCTTTACCGACGTCATTTTCTCTTGAACGTCCTGCATCTGTAATTGAATCACCTTGAAATAGTATTTTTTTCATCGTGAAGTCTCCTTGTATGTATAAATATTTTCAAAGATTATATCACTTAATTATTTTCTTTTCAAGAGGTTTAAAAAAATTAAATCAATAATACCTTTATTTTTACGGATCGCATAATATTTCAAGTAATTTTTGTACATTTTCTTCGCTATATTCAATTTCTGATGAATAAAGACGCGAAAGCTCTATAAGATCATCTATATTGGCATCTTCAAATTTATGAATATGAAGCAATAAAAGTGTGTAAATCATGTAATAGCTCAATATAGCAAATGCAATTCTTTGGCGGAATAAACCGTCATCAAGTCCATCTGCAAGATGTCTGATTACAAAATAAACCAATAGCTGCTCAAACGGAATATCCCATTTATTATTTACTATTGTGTCGGTGGGAGTGAAGGTAAGCAATTCTTTTAATTTTTCGCTCCATGCAGGGTCTAATTGTTCAAGCTTAAGAAATATATTAACCCATTCTTCAATACTTTTTTCAGGGAATTGTATGTTTATTTTTTCAATAAGCTCTTGTATTCTTTCCTTTATACTTTTCGTTCTGTTCTGTAAAATATCAATTATATGCTGTCTGAAAATATAAAAATCCTGTTCATCATCACATATTAATTCTATTTCATCATCGTATCCTATTTCAACAATTAATGTTTTTTCTTTTTTAGACAAAATCAGTCGTCCTGCCGCTTCACAGCATAAGCCTAAACCTATTTCGGTACGGGCGGAAAAAAAGTTCCTGAATCGTGGGTGATCGGTACAGATGTTGCAAAGCTTATCCTCGCCAAGCTCCAATATTATATCACAAAGGTTATTGCTGTTTAAAAAAGGGCATCTGTCATTTTGTCCGAGTGTAAAATGAGCCGTTCCGGAACCAACTGAAATGGAGTCATCAAGTCTTTCTCCGAAGCTTCCCTGAATTTGTTTATATGTTTCGAGTGACTTTTCATCAATATCTATTTCCCAGCCTATGCAGCAGTTATGCCGGCATAAATCTGCAATGCAGTAGAAATCCTTGTAATAGTCAGGAGCAAACAGCTTCATAACAATTCCTCATTTCTTTTTTGATATAAAATATAATACCATAATGATATTTAAAAAGCAATACTTTAAAATATTTGTGTTTTAGATTTGTAAATATTTGACTTTATAATGTATATATGCTATAATTTTATTATATTATGAACGGAGAATTTGATATGAAACCATTATTTGAAACCAAAACAGAATATTCTTTTGATGAATACAAAAAGTTTATATATGTGATACAAAACAGCATATTTAAAATGAAAAGAACGACAATTATTTACATTGTTCTTATGTTAGCGTTGTCAGTTATATCATTTGTTTCAAAAAACTATTTTCTTGCTGCCATCTACATCGTGTGTACATTTATAATACCTGCAATATTTTATACAGTAAATTTATTTATAATTAAAAAAAATTTTTATTCAAATAAATCTTTGAATGAAGCAGTTTCGGTAATTAAATTTTATGATAAGCACCTGGAAATGGATAACAGTTACGGTCATTCACAAATTGAGTATGACAAATTATATAAAATTATTGAAACAAAAGCAAATTTCTATCTTCTTATATCAAGAAATCAGGGAATATCAGTTATAAAATATAACTGTCAGCCTGAATTGATTGAGTTTTTGAGGATGCATAAGCAGACATATGGACAGGTTTAATAGCCTGTCTGTTTAATTTTATAAATATAATTTTTATTATTGATAAATATTTACCATAAAAACGGTAATACTAAGAAACAAGAAAAATTATTTAAAACAAGGGGTAAGCACATATGATATATACAGTAACCTTTAATCCGGCGCTTGATTATGTCGTTCGTGTGAATGATTATACAGAGGGTGTGGTAAACAGAACAGACGATGAAAAAATAATGCCGGGCGGAAAGGGTATTAACGTTTCGGTTGTCCTAAAAAATCTCGGAATAGAAAATACTGCTCTAGGGTTTGTTTCAGGATTTACGGGAGATGTAATTGAACATATATTAAAAAATCAGGGAATTAATATAGATTTTATCAGGGCAGATAACGGATTTTCAAGAATTAATATCAAGCTGAAAACAAAAACAGAAACAGAAATAAACGGCAAAGGTCCTCAGATTAGTAAAAAGTCACTTGATGAGTTGATAGAAAAACTCAAAAAATTGCAGGACGGAGATTATCTGGTACTTGCCGGAAGTATTCCTAAAAGTATCCCTGACTCAATTTACTGTGATATTATGAAAGAGTTATCCGATAAAAAAATAAATATCATTGTTGATGCTGAAAAAGATCTTTTGGAAAATGTTCTTCCATACAGACCATTTCTCATAAAACCCAATCATCATGAGCTTGGAGCTATATTTGAAAAAGAATTAAAAACTAAGGAAGAAGTCTTTGAATACGCAAAAAAATTGCAGGAGCGGGGAGCGAGAAATGTACTTGTTTCCATGTCAAAGGAAGGAGGAGTTCTTGTTACAGAAGACGCTAGAGCAATGTACAGTAAACCCCCGAGAGGCCAAATTGTAAATACAACGGGTGCAGGTGATTCAACCGTTGCGGGATTTATTGCTGAATATATTAAAAGCGGCGATTTTGAAAAATCGTTTATTGTAGGCTTGTGTACGGGAAGTGCCAGTGCATTTTCTGAAACTCTTGCTAAAAAAGAAGAAGTAGAAGAATTATACAAACAAATGCAGGATAATAAAATATTATATTTATAGAAAGGATTTTTGTATGCTCACCTTTCACGGAAAAAGTGTATATGGAGGAATTGCTATAGGTAAAATCCGACTGTGGCAGAAAAACACTCCATTGGTAAAACGAATTCGGGTAGACAACCCTCAGGATGAAAACAACCGGTTTTTACACGCCAGACAACAGACCTTAAAGGAATTGGAAGCACTTTACGAAAAAGCTTGTGATGAAGTGGGAACAGATAATGCCGCAATCTTTGAGATTCATCAGATGATGCTTGATGATGAGGATTATCTCGGTTCAATCGAAAATATAATAGTAAATCAAAGTCTTAATGCAGAATATGCAGTGGCTGAAACAGGTCAGAATTTTGCTCATATTTTTGCCACTATGGAAGATTCGTATATGCAGGCAAGAGCCGCTGATGTAAAGGATATATCAGAGCGTCTTATAAGAGTTCTTTCCGGTGACAGAGAAAGCCAAGCAGAGAGCAATGAACAGATGATACTTGCAGCAGATGACCTTGCTCCGAGTGAAACGGTTCAGCTTGATAAATCAAAGGTACTTGCATTTGTAACTGCGAAAGGTTCTGCAAATTCTCATACAGCGATATTGGCAAGGACAATGAATATTCCTGCAATAATCGGAGTTGATTTGAAAAATGCTGAGAATGTTGACGGTAAGCTTGCAATAGTTGACGGTTTTTCGGGGACAGTATATATTGATCCCGAAGAGGAAATTTTAGAGAAGATGCAAAAGCAGTTAAAGGAAGAGCAGGATAAAAAAGCATTACTTCAAACGCTCAAGGGTAAAGACAACGTCACACTCTGCGGACGGAAAATAAATGTTTTTGCAAACATCGGAAACAGTAAGGATTTAGCATTGGTATTAAAAAATGATGCAGGAGGAATAGGACTTTTCAGAAGTGAGTTTATTTATCTTGAAAAGGATACCTTCCCGACAGAAGAGGAGCAGTTTGCTATATATAAAATGGTAGCACAGACTATGGCTGAGAAAAAGGTCATTATAAGAACTCTTGATATTGGTGCAGATAAACAGGCAAAGTATTTCGGTCTTGAAAATGAAGAAAATCCGGCAATGGGTTTGCGTGCTATAAGAATTTGCCTGTCACGTCCCGAAATCTTTAAAACACAGCTAAGAGCATTGTTTCGTGCGGCGGTTTACGGTAATCTTTCAATCATGTATCCTATGATTACATCTGTCTCTGAAATTATGAGAATAAAAAGCATAGTGCATGAGGTTGAAGAAGAGCTTGAAGCGGAAAACATTCCTTTTGAAACTCCTGAACAGGGAATAATGATTGAAACACCGGCAGCTGTGATGATCTCTGATTTGCTTGCGAAGGAAGTATCATTTTTCAGTATCGGAACAAATGACTTATCCCAATATACAATGGCGATTGACCGTCAGAATGACAATCTTGATGATTTTTTTGAACCACACAGCGAAGCGGTATTAAGAATGATAGAAATGACCGTTAAAAACGGTCATAAAGAAGGCATATGGGTTGGAATATGCGGAGAATTGGGAGCTGATACAGAGCTTACGGAAAGATTTATACGAATGGGAATTGATGAGCTTTCAGTTTCACCTTCAAGAGTTTTGCCGCTAAGAAAGGTAATTCGTGAAATAAAGATAAGTTAAATACTAAAGGGGTGTTGTCAGAAACACCGAGCCAGGAGTGCAGACATATTCACGGACTGTTTTATGCAATTAATCCGGGATTATGTCCGCACTCCTCTCACTTTTACTTTGATAAAAGGCCGCTAAAAGTAAGTATAAAAATATCCGTGCTGAAAAAATCAGTATTTTTGGACGTTTGCACCATATTGCCGATATATGTTTCATTTTGGAGCATATATCCCCAACACGCTCATCGCTTCACTGACCATTGTACGATCCGGGATTGTTACTTCTGTAACCTGTAACGGATTTCTAAATCCGGAACTATATCATGATAAAGAGAGTGTAAATGACTATTGAAATGATCATAAAAAAAAACCGCATAAACACTTGATTTGTAAGCATTTACACGATTTTTATTGTGGTGGGAGAGGATGGATTCGAACCATCGAAGCGAGACGCAACAGATTTACAGTCTGCCCCCTTTGGCCACTCGGGAACTCTCCCTGGAGCTGGTGATGGGACTCGAACCCGCAACCTGCTGATTACAAATCAGCTGCTCTGCCAATTGAGCTACACCAGCATATTAAATTTTATGGTGGGAGTAACAGGGCTCGAACCTGTGACATCCTGCTTGTAAGGCAGACGCTCTCCCAGCTGAGCTATACTCCCATAAGCAAAAAAGAATATTGGTCGGGATGACAGGATTCGAACCTGCGGCCCTCTGGTCCCAAACCAGATGCGCTACCAAGCTGCGCTACATCCCGTTATCCTTTGTGCCTGCCGTCTCAATTTGACGACTTGTATATAATAGCATATTTCAATTTTTATTTCAACGGCAATTTTACGCCATTATTTAAATATACTATTTTATTTCTTAATTTTTCTTTGTTTTTCTTTATTTTTCTTACAATATTAATTTTTATTATTTTTTTGGATGGTATATTTTATAATATAATAAATCAAAACAATACTGACTATCCCCGCAATTCTGTACAGCTTATCAACAATAAAAGAAAAATTAAATGACGACAAAACAAATCCGGTTATCAACACAGTAAAAAGTGATTTTTTGGCATCTGTATACAAATTTAATTTATTACGCAATATATAGCCGTTTGATACTGCCGTTGTAAGCATGGAAATAAATATAGAAATGCTGTAAAAGTATCCTATAAACTTTGACTGACGCATACAAATTGTTAAAAACGGAATTTCTCCCAATTCAATCATTCCCGAATAAAGACAAATAATATACCACATTGCTGTCATTATCAGGGTTAAAGTTACGGCTGTAACAACTGATGACAATAATATTGTTTTTCTGTCGCTGTTCTTCCCCAACACACATAATACTGCAGATGTCGTAAGAATATTATAACTCACATAGCTAAGACTTGATGCTGCGAAATTATTTGTAACAGAAAATACGGCCACATTCCTTTCCCGGAAGAGCAATATATATCCTGCTGAAATTATAATTGACAGTACAATTACAAGTGATAATATACTTTCTGCCCGCACAAACAAAGAGTACCCTCCCGAAAGTATAAAATAACTGCACACAATCATTATTATTACACCGTACAGCTTATTTATACCAAACATCTCAAAGCACATTTCTCCAAATCCGGAAAGCATTGCCGAAAAAATCATCAGCATAAAGGCATACGCAACAAATGAAATAACCATTGCCTTCTTTTTATCCATTATTATATTAAGATAATCATCAAAACTGCAATTTTTTTTATTGGTATGTAAAATAATCAGATACTGCAAAATACCAAATAAAATGCAGGCCGAAATAATACCAATCAATCCTTTAGCACCATAACGTGAAAAATAAAATAATATTTCACTGCCTGATGCAAAGCCTGCTCCGACCAGCGAAGAAATAAAAACACCCGAAATAATAAATGCTTTTTTCAAAAAAATCACCCTCTGCAATATATGCAAAGGGTGTTAAAAATATACTCATCTTGTAATATCAAGTATTTTGTAAGTTACATCTCCGCCGGGAGTTGTAACTGTTATACTATCATCTTTTTTCTTTCCAATTAAAGCTTTACCTACAGGTGATTCCTGTGATAGCTTATTGTTCATAGGGTCTGCCTCTGTTGTGCTTACAATTGCGTATTCAACCTCTTCCTCAAATTCTTCATCCCAAAGCTTAACCTTTGAACCAAGTCCTACAACATCGCTCACTATTTCACTTTCATCAAGAACTCTTGCATATTTTAACATTTGCTCCAAGGTCTGAATTCTTTCTTCAACCTCTGCCTGTTCTTTTTTAGCTTCATCGTATTCGGCATTTTCCGATAAATCTCCAAAGCCTCTTGCAATCTTTATTTTTTCTGAAACCTCAGGACGTCTTACGAGCTTTAAATGTTCAAGCTCATCCTGTAATTTCTGCATACCCTCACCGGTTAAAATAATTTCTTTATTTTCTGACATGATAAACACCCCTCATAACTAATAGTTTTTCTTTAAGCAGTTTGATTTATACGAAATTTCAAACACTAAAAAGTATTTGTTCTGCACTCTCATGGATGCCACATTATTGCATTATATCACAAATTAATCCAAATGTCAAATAATTTGATTAATATGTGTTATAATAATATATACAATAATATTAATTTTAAAACAAAAATATAACAGAGGGTGATTAAAATCAATATAAATGAAGTACATGAAGATTTTATAAAAAGATATGGTGGCAATACCTTTGGTTTAAGAACATTTTCAATATGTAGTGATTTAACAGTGCTGGGCAACGGTTTTGAAAAAAGCGACGAGGCTTATTATTCTCTTCCTCTTTCAATAAGAACCTATATAACTCTGCGAATTACCGATAATAATAATTTCAGCTTTCAGGAATCAGACAGCAATACAGAATACACCTGCTCAACTTCCGAATTGTTATCACCCAAAGAAAATAAAAAGGAAAAAGATATTTTTTGTGCGATCGCTCATTCACGCATCAATTGCAGCGGTGCACAAATTCTGTTCAGCTATGACGCCGTTTCCGGTGCATATAAAAAAAACATACCGGCAATATATACGTCATTAAAATTTATAAACAGCGGAAAACCTGCACAATCCTCCGAAATTAAAAACACGTTCATCAAAAAAGATAATTCCGATAATTTTTCCTGTGAATTATCCGGCAGAAAAAATTTTCTGATTTCTTCAGACTATGACAATACATTTGAATATCTGCCCTTTAACCTTTCGGGATATAAAATAATACTTGCTTCCTTTTCCTTAAAACAGGAAAATACCGAAAAAAATCTCCTACCGTATATTAAAAACAAAAAAAATAACACAAATCTACATCCAAAAAGTTTTGTTGATAATTATGAAAAATATACCGTAAATGAAATGAATCGCATAAAAAGAATAAAAGACTCTCTCAAATCGGCAGCTGCACCATTAAAAGATGTATTTGATGAACTAACCTCATCAGCATACGAATACTGTGACATTTCACAAAAAAACGGTACTTTAATTAAAAACATGATAAAATCAGCCAGTGCAAGCGGTTTTGCAGAAGCTGTAATTCCTGCGGTAAAATACAGTTCAATAGCTATTATTGTAAAGGATGAAAATGTTGACGGATTTATCAGTGAATTTTCTCACAGCGGCGAAAAAGTATCGGGATCAGAAATAAAATTTTATATTACTGACACAGAAAACAGCGGCACCGAAATTATAAGCAATAAATCAGACAAGTAAATTGATTATAAATAATTAATTATTACCCGCCATACCTCTGTAGCTTATATGTTTATTTTGAACAATTTATATAAAAAACTATTGACATTCTTAAAAATATAGTTCATAATAAAGCTATAATTCTTAAAAGCATTGATGAAGAGAAGTAACATAAGAAATCGTTTTGAGTGAGTACAGGATAGTGTGAACTGTGTATCAGAGCTTATGCGAATAACACTTCGGAGCTGCAATCTGAACGTTTAACAAATCAGTAGGTGCGCCGTTTGCCGGACGTTATGCGGCAGGATCTTGTCAGAGATCTATGAGTGATTGAAGATTTCTTCAATAATATAGGTGGTACCGCGGGTGCACAGCAACTCGTCCTATATCATGGGATAAGTGTGCTGTTTTTTTTATATTTTAAACAGCATACAAAAAATAATAAAAGGAGCGGGAAAATATGAAAGGATTACAAATTCCTGCAGGTTATGAGTGTCCTCTGACCCTGCGTGAAACACAAAAGGCTATTAAAACCATTAAGGATACTTTCCAGATAACCTTATCCGAGGTTCTGAATCTTGACAGAATAACAGCACCGATTATTGTAAATTCTCAAAGCGGTATAAATGACGACTTAAACGGTATTGAAAGAAAAGTTCATTTTACGGTCAAAGAATTAAACGAAGCGGAATGTGAGGTTGTTCAATCTCTTGCAAAATGGAAAAGAATGGCACTCTACCGTTACGGATATGAGCCGGGTGAGGGTATATACACAGATATGAATGCGCTTCGCCGTGATGACAGTATGGATAACACCCATTCAATATTTGTTGATCAGTGGGACTGGGAAAAGATTATAACAAAAGACGACAGAAACCTTGAATATTTAAAGGATACAGTAGTAAAAATTGCATCGGCTGTTTCATATACTCTTAGTAAACTACAGGAAAAATTCCCTCAGATTAAAACAGAAATTTCAGATGAAGTTTTCTTTATAACAACTCAGGAGCTTGAGGATATGTATCCTACTCTTACCTCTAAGGAAAGAGAAAATGCTATAACTAAAAAATACAAGACCGTATTTTTAATGCAAATAGGTTCAAAATTAAAAAGCGGTGAAAAGCATGACGGCAGAGCTGCTGACTATGATGACTGGTCATTAAATGGAGATTTACTCTACTGGAATGAGGTTTTAAATTCCGCACTTGAAATTTCTTCAATGGGTATAAGGGTTGACGCCGAAGCTCTTTCAAGACAGCTGTCAATCGCAGGCAATGAAGAAAGAAAGAAGTTTAAATATCACAGCATGATTTTAAACAACGAATTACCTCTTACCATCGGAGGCGGAATAGGACAGTCAAGACTTTGTATGCTTCTTTTACAAAAAGCTCATGTAGGAGAGGTTCAGGTTTCAATCTGGTCCGATGAGATGGTTCAGGAATGTAAAAAGAACGGTATACATTTACTCTAACAACAAAAATGTGTAATATATTACAATTATTCGCAAAAATCAGGAAAAAGGCTTGATTTTCACACGAATTTCTGATAAAATAGTCTGTAGAATTTTGGAAAGGTGTAATGATGATGAACAATACAGAAAAAACAATGGACAAAATTGTTGCTCTTTGTAAGGGCAGAGGTTATATTTTCCCCGGCAGTGAAATCTACGGCGGACTTGCAAACACATGGGATTACGGCCCTTTGGGTGTTGAATTCAAGAACAATGTAAAAAAAGCGTGGTGGAAAAAATTCATTCAGGAATCAAAATACAATGTAGGCGTTGACTGTGCAATTCTTATGAATCCTCAGACATGGGTTGCATCAGGTCATATCGGCGGTTTCTCTGACCCGCTTATGGACTGTAAGGAATGTAAAGCACGTCACAGAGCCGACAAGTTGATTGAAGACTTTGCATTTGCAAAGGGCGAAAGTCTTACTGTTGACGGCTGGAGTAACGAAAAAATGCTTGATTTTATAAAAGAAAATAACATTACCTGTCCGGAATGCGGCAAGCAGAACTTTACCGACATCCGTCAGTTTAATCTTATGTTTAAAACTTTCCAGGGCGTTACTGAGGATTCATCTTCGACAGTTTATCTTCGTCCCGAAACTGCACAGGGTATATTTGTTAACTTTAAAAATGTTCAGAGAACTTCAAGAAAGAAAGTACCTTTCGGTATCGGTCAGGTAGGTAAATCGTTCAGAAATGAAATTACACCCGGTAACTTCACTTTCAGAACAAGAGAATTTGAACAAATGGAGCTTGAATTCTTCTGTGCTCCGGGAACAGACCTCGAATGGTTCTATTACTGGAAAGATTACTGCATGAATTTCTTAGTATCACTGGGAATGAGAAAAGAAAATCTTCGTTTCCGTGATCACTCACCGGAAGAATTATCTCACTATTCAAATGCAACCACAGATATTGAATTTGTATTCCCGTTCGGTTGGGGTGAATTGTGGGGTATTGCAGACCGTACAGACTACGATTTAAAGCAGCACCAGACACATTCAGGTGAAAGCATGGAATACATTGATCCTATAACTAATGAACGTTATGTTCCTTACTGCGTTGAACCGTCATTAGGTGCAGACAGAGTGGCTTTGGCATTCTTGGTTGAAGCATACGACGAAGAAGATTTAGGCGACGGAGATTCAAGAGTTGTTATGCACCTGCATCCTGCACTTGCTCCTGTAAAGGCTTGTGTACTTCCGCTTTCAAAGAAGCTTTCAGAGGGTGCAACAAAGGTATATGAAGAGCTTTCAAAGAAATATAACTGCGAATATGACGAGGCAGGCTCAATAGGTAAGCGTTACAGAAGACAGGACGAAATCGGAACACCATGGTGTATCACTTATGACTTTGATTCTGAGACAGACGGTTCTGTTACCGTTCGTGACAGAGATACAATGGAACAGGTAAGAATTAAAATCGAAGATCTTGATAAATTTATAGAGGAAAAATTAAATTTCTAATCAGGGAAAGGTGTTATTAATATGAAATTATTAGACGAATTTAAAACATTTATTTCAAGAGGTAATGTAATGGATATGGCAGTCGGTATTATTGTCGGCACTGCTTTTACAAAAATTGTTAATTCACTCGTTGCTGATGTTATTACACCGGTAATCAGCATAATTACAGGCAAAGTTAATTTAGCTGATCTTGCATATGTTGTTAATGAAACATTATCTATTAAATACGGCAGCTTTATTCAGGCAATTATTGATTTTCTTATTATTGCATTTGTTGTATTTATGATGGTTAAAACTATCAATACGGTAAAGGCACGTTTTGAAAAGAAAAAGGAGGAAGTTCCCGAAGAGCCTCCTAAGCCTGGCAGGGAAGAAGAATTACTTACTGAAATCAGAGATTTATTAAAAGAAAACAAATAAATCATTACATAAAGGGGGAGGTTGCGTTAGCAATACCCCCCCTTTTCGTATGATTAAAACAATTCCTTATCGCCACAGAGAAGCTTACATCTTCTGACTGTATAAAATGATGTTTTAAAATTTTCATCATACTTTTCCATAGCTTCGATTACGGAATCCGGCTTCAAATTATAGTTATTTCCTGCATCCGTACACATTTTAAAGGTTATGGAATTTTCATCCTTTGAAATAACTTCAAGTGAATGAATATGCGATTTTATATCAGCTTCTTTAATTCCGCTCTTGCTTTTTTTCATGATTAAAATACTGTCATTGGAAAGAAACTTTTCAATATCAATACTGCATTTATCATCAATTTCACACTCACAGATATACTCCGCTCTGTTAATTTTATTAAAATCAAATTCCTTCCCCTCTGTTTTCTGAGCTTTTACAATTTCAAAGCCTTTCGGGAAAGCGTTGTTTAATGTATCCATTACTTCCTTTTCCAAAAAATCTCCGTCAAGTCCTATTTTCATCAACTCTCCGTCCGCAGTAACACCAACAGATAAAGGCATAGCAACAGACATAATCGGGTGGGGATTAAAGCCGGTAGAGAATGCCATCGGAAGATCTGCCCTTCTCATCACTCTTTGAATAAATCTTACAAAGTCAAGATGAGAAATATATTTAACCTCATCATCTCTTTTATATTTCAAAATATAATTACTCATAGCAAACACCCGTACCGAAACAATTTGCACCGCAGCCTGCACATTTTTCACGGCAGTTTGGTGTTGTTACAGCCCTTTGTGATTTTTCATATTCTCTTTTAAAGAATTCCTTTGTTACCCCAACATCAATATGATCCCACGGAAGAACCTCATCAAGCTCTCTTGCTCTTAAATAAAAATCAGGATTTACTCCGCGCTCTTCAAAGCTCTGCATCCATTTATCAAATCTGAAATGGTCATTCCAGCCATCAAAACGGCAGCCGTTTTTAACAGCCGTAATTATAACATCAATCAATCTTCTGTCGCCTCTTGCAAAGACTCCCTCAAGATAGCTTGTATGATTATCATGCCAGCTGTATCTTATTCTCTTTGAAGTAATTGATGATTTTAAAATATTTTGCTTGTCAATAATCTGCTCTCTTGAATCCTGTCGGGACCATTGAAAAGCGGTAAATGGCTTTGGAATAAAGCTTGATGTGCTTACCGTTATATTGATATTTTTTGCTCTTTCCTCTTTTGGAATATCAAAGTAAACATTTAATACCTTTTGGGAAAGCTCAGCAATTCCTCTTACATCTTCTTCGGTTTCAGACGGCAAGCCTATCATGAAATAAAGCTTGACATTTGTCCAGCCACCTTTAAAAAGCATTTCGGTAGACGTTAGAATATTTTCCTCTGTTATATTTTTATTAATTACATCACGAAGTCTTTGTGTTCCTGCCTCAGGTGCAAATGTTATACCCGATTTTCTTACTTTCTGAACCTTATTCATAAGCTCCAGAGAAAAATTATCAATTCTCAAAGACGGCAGGGATAGTCCTATTTTTTTCTTTTCTGTAATTTCAATAAGATTATCTGTAAGCTCGGCAAGCTGTGTATAATCACTTGAGCTTAATGATGACAATGAAATTTCATCATATCCGCTTGTTGACAATAATCTGTCTGCAAGACAGGTAAGAGTTTCTGCTTTTCTTTCTCTGACAGGTCTGTAGATATATCCCGCCTGACAAAAACGACAGCCTCTTATACATCCTCTGAAAATTTCAAGCATAACTCTGTCATGTACAATATCACCGTACGGAACAATTACCTTATCAGGTGTGGGTGCTTTGTCAAAATCCTTCATTATACGTTTTTTAATTGAAGGCTTTGCATGAGGATTGTTTGGCTTTACACTCTTTATGGTACAGTCATCATTATATTCAACATCATAAAAGGACGGAACATAAATACCCTCAATATCAGCTATCATTTCAAGATAACCAGCTCTTGTTCTTTCAGGGTTCTTTTTCCATTCCTTATACACATCAATAATTTCACAGATTATATCCTCGCCCTCACCCATCATGAAGAAATCAACGGCATCGGCTATAGGCTCTGCATTATATGCACAAGGTCCTCCCGCACATATAAACGGAACATCAAGTCCTCTGTCCTTTGAAAGAAGAGGTATACCTGCCAGATCAAGCATATTTATTACATTTGAATAGCTTAACTCATATTGAAGTGTAAATCCGAGCATATCAAAGCCTATCACTTCATCTCCTGTTTCCAACGAGAATAGCTTCATACCCCGGTTTCTCATTTCTTCCTCCATGTCAACCCACGGAGCAAAAACACGTTCACAATATGTGTCCTCACGCATATTCAGAACATGATATAAAATCTTCATTCCCAGATGTGACATTGCTATTTCATATACATCAGGAAAACAAAATCCGAATCGTACATCAATCTCTTTCGGATTTTTTATACACATATTCAATTCCTGCCCTGTATATCGGGTAGGTTTTTCAACCTTTTTTAAAATTTTGTCTTTTTCGTTAAATGTCATTTTTTTGACCTTTCTATTTATATTTTAATTATAATTATTATAGCTTAATTGAGAACAAAAATCAACTGTTTGGCAAAATTTTTATGCATACATATAAAAAATTAACTGCTATTTTGCTTTAAACGGGACAATGATTTTTGAAAAGAGTTGCTTTATAAGAATTCTCTGCGTATAATATGTGAATATTTCATAAAATTCACCAATATATATTGCTAATTTTTTAAAAATGGTATATAATAACTGAATAGAATTAAAAAAGGAAGGCAAAAAGCAAAATGAAGTGCAATTTATTAATGGCTTTAATGCAGCTGGACATAGGCGGTGCGGAAACACACGTTGTCGAGCTTGCAAAAGAGCTTTCAAAAAGAGGATATAATATAATTATCGCATCAAATGGCGGAGCATATGTTAAAGAGCTTGAAGAAGCGGGAATCAGGCATTACACCGTTCCGCTCAATACCAAGAAGCCGAAATGTGTTATAAAGGCTAAAAATGAACTAAAAAAGATTATTACTGAAGAAAAAATAGATATTGTACACTCTCATGCAAGAATACCTTCATTTATTCTCGGAAAGCTTCAGAAATCAATGAAATTTCCTTTTGTCACAACCGCACACTGGGTTTTCAATACAAAATTCGGATTAAAATACCTGACCAACTGGGGACAAAAGACAATTGCTGTAAGTGAGGATATAAAAACATATCTTATGAAGAATTACTCTTTGCCTGAGGAAAATATTTTTGTTACCATAAACGGTATTGATACAAAAAAATTCTCGCCCGAACTTGATAAGAGTGAAATAATGCAGGAATTCGGAATAAATGAAGAGGACAATCTGATTGTATATATCAGCCGAATGGATGAAGACAGAAGCCTTGTTGCGAAACAGTTAATAAATGTATTACCGAAGCTTGATAACATAGTTGAAAATCTGAGAGTTCTTGTTGTGGGCGGCGGAAATGATTTTGAAAATGTTTCACAGCTTGCAAAAAAAACAAATGAAACACTTGGACGTGAGGCGGTAATACTGACAGGCCCAAGAACGGATATAAACAGGCTCATTGCTCCTGCAAAATTATTTGTCGGAGTTTCAAGAGCAGCCTTGGAGGCAATGTCCGAGGCAAAGCCGGTAATTATTGCAGGTAATGAGGGTTATATAGGATTATTTAATGAAGATAAATTACAGGTAGGAATTGATACAAATTTCTGCTGCCGTGATTGTGAAGCATCAACAGAAGAACGTCTTGCACAGGAAATTGGTGAATTTTTCGGGCTTTGGGATGAAGATGTTGAAAAAATTTCGCAGTATTCAAGAAACCTGATTCTGGAAAATTATTCGGTATCACGCATGGCTGACGATGCACAAAAAGCATATGATGCGTGTCTTGAACTGTATAATAAATAAAACGGGGGGGTGAAGGCTTGAGCGACATACTGATTTGCGGATATTACGGATTTAAAAACAGCGGTGATGACGCTCTGCTTTTATCCATAATTAATCAACTAAAAAAACAAAAAAAGGATATTAAAATAACAGTATTATCAAAAAATCCGCAGGAAACCGAAAAAATTTATAATGTTAAGGCAGTTAAAAGAGATAACATATTCTCTTTGATTTGCAGTCTTTTTTCATGCAGAATGCTTCTTTTGGGAGGCGGTACGCTTATTCAGGACGGGACAAGCACCAAATCGCTGTTATACTATTTATATATAATTCGTATTGCACAGCTTTTCGGGAAAAAGATTATGCTTTATTCAAATGGTATCGGACCATTGGATGAAAGTAACAGAGGAATAACAAAAAAGATATTAAATAGAGTTAATCTGATAACCTTAAGAGATAAAATATCTTTAGATGAGCTTGAAAAAACAGGAGTTAACAAGCCTGCAATTATATTAACTGCGGATTCTGCATTTTGTATTGACTGCGAGAATACACCCGGAATTGAAAACTATAAAAAACAGTGTGAAATTCCTGATGGTAAAAAGTATTTTTGTATAGCTGTCAGAAATCATAATAAACTTTCTGAAAATTTTTGTGAGTATATGGCAAAAGCCTGTGACTACATCTGTGAAAAATATGATTGCTATCCGGTATTCCTGCCTTTTCAGAAAAAAAATGATTCTGAAATAACAGAAATGGTAAGAAAAATGATGAAAAACAAATCCGGGATTGCCGATACTGAATACGATGTTTCTGTCTTGCTTGATTTTATGTCGGATTCACAGCTTTGTATAGGAATGAGACTGCACAGTTTGATATATTCAGCAATCTGCAAAATTCCTTTAATCGGACTTGTGTATGACCCGAAAGTAACAGGTTTTATGGATTATATAGGTCAGAAGCACTGTCTTAATGCGGAAGACCTGATTTATGACAAACTAGTAAATGAAATTGATTACTGCTTTGCAAACTGTGAAGATATAAAAAAAGAATTAGAACAAAATCTTAAAAAAATGAAGAGCCTGGCACAAAAAAATGCCGAATTGGCAATTGAACTGCTGGAGGAATAGTAGAAATGTCAGAAACAAATAAAATGCTTAAAACAGCAGGATTCATGACTGTTGCGACCTTGCTTGCCAAGGTTTTGGGAATGGTTCGTGATATGCTGATTGCGGCAAATTTTTCAACAAGCTATGTTGGCGAAGCGTATATGACCGCAACAAAGCTTCCAACTATGCTTTTTGATTTGGTAATAGGCGGAGTTATAACAGCGTCTTTTATACCTGTATTCAACAGTATTACAGGCCGTGGCGATAAAAAAGAAGCAATGAATTTTGCCAACAGATTCATCGGAATGGTTCTTTTAATTACCGTTTTTATAACGGTTTTAGGGATTACTTTTTCGGATAACTTAATTAAACTGCTTGCTCCGGAGTTTGATGTACAAACTCATGCACTTGCATCACAGCTTTCGGCAATGATGTTCCCGATGATAATATTTACAGGATTGGCATTCTCCTTTGTGGGAATTTTACAATCTTTCGGTGAGTTCAATATACCTGCCATAATGAGCCTTGTATCCAATGTTGCCGTAATCCTTTATTTTCCCATACTCGGAAAAAGATTCGGTGTACATGGTCTTGCGGTAACTATGGTTATTGCCTGGAGTTTACAGGTAATAATTCAAATTCCGGCACTAAGGAAAACAGGATATAAATTCAGACCGTCATTAAAGCTTATTGACCCGAATATAAAAGCTGCACTTTTACTTGCAGGACCTTTGCTTATAAGTACATGGGTTCAGCCGTTATATTCAATAGTTAATACTAGAATAGCATCGGGTATTTCGGGCGGTGTGACAATGCTTGAATACGCAAACAGATTGTATACTGTAATGGTTGGTGTTTTTTCATTTGTGGTTACAAATCTGATTTTTCCCAAGCTTTCAAAAAGCAACGCTTCCGACAATTCCGATGAAGCAAACAAATTGCTGGTAACATCGCTTAAATCTATCTTTATTATAATATTACCCTTAATGGCAGGATTTATAGTTCTCGGACGCCCTATTATTTCGGTAATATATGAGCACGGTAATTTTACAACTGATGATGCATTTAAAACAGGCATGGCATTATCCTGCTATTCTGTCGGAATGATAGGTTTTTCGGTAAATGAAATACTTTCAAAATCATTCTTTTCAAAAAAGAATTCAAAAACTCCTATGTATAATGCAATTATCAGTATGCTGATTAACATTGTTTTAGCATATACACTATCTTCAAAGCTTGGAATAAACGGACTTGCACTCGCAACAGCAGGAGGCTCTACCGTTAATGCATTGCTCAATTATATATGTACCTGTACAAAATACGGTAAAATTTTTGAAAGAAGTGATATTGTCAGTATACTAAAGACAGTAATTTCAGCTGTGATTATGGCAATTGTTGTGTTTATAATATATAAACTGCTTTGGGGAATTCTTACATATTCTGTAATAACAAATCTTCTGATTGGCGGAATATGTGCGGTAGCCGGTATTATTGTTTATGCATTGTGCTGTGTTTTACTGGGTGTTGATGAAATAAAATTACTTATTAAAAAAAATAAATAGTTCAGATTCTGAGAGAAAGGTGAAAATATGAAGGATAGTTTAATAGTAAGCTTTATTGTGTTTATCTGTAAAAAAATATTTGAAATATATAATAACAGCTTTCTTGAAAAAATAATCAAATCTATATGCGAATTTTTCAAAAAAAGAGCAGATGACAGTGCTTTTTGTAAATTATTTACAAATAGCTATCTTGACGGAAGCTACTGGAGAAACAGCATTGCATTCAAAATTTTAATATCTCCGGTCAGGCTTATAAAAATAATTTCAAAAAAATGTGGGGATTTCCTTCTGGACTTAGAAAAAAACAGCGAATTTTTCGGAATTTTTGATAATCTCTTATATATTCCCCTGAGAGAATACGGTTATCTGAGCGGAGCTTTTTGTGCCGGAATGATTGCTGTTTTACTTATCAAAAATGCAATGACGGTATATGCGTTAATTTTCAGTGCTGCACTTTTAGTTATTTCATTAATACTGATTGCATTGCCATGTTCACCTGCTTCTGTATTTGGAGCAAGCATAATAATCAAACCTTTTAAAGGTCTGTTCAATAGATACTATGTAGAAGAAAATTATGAGAAAAAAGAAAATATTTTATTTCATATAAAATCAATCAGATATTTGGTAGCGATGTTTTTGGCGGCAGGTATTGCTGCAGGATTTGTATCTCCTTTGATTGCATTAACAGCATTAATAGCAGCCATTGCGGTTGCGATAATTCTTCATAATACAATGGTTGGTGTGTTTATTACAGTTTTTGCGGCTCCGATAATGCCGACTATGGTATGTGTAGGTCTGGTATGCTTAACAGCCATTGCTTTTGTAAAGGATTTATTAACAGACAAGGACAGAAAATACATATTGACACCAATGGATTTTCTGGTAACTGCTTTCTTACTTCTTGAAGTATTTTCAGCCTTTACAAGCTTTAATGCAGGTAAAAGCATTCAGATTCTTGTAATTAATGTAGTATTTACTATGGTATACTTCCTTATTGTGAATACTGTAAGAACAAAAAATCAATGGTATAATCTCATATTATCATTTATCTGTGCCGGTGTTTTAGTAAGTCTTTACGGAATATATCAGAACTTTTTCGGAGGAGCTACAGATACAAGCTGGATTGATGAGGATATGTTTACGAGCATAGGAACACGAGTATATTCAACACTTGATAATCCTAATGTTTTGGGACAGTATCTCGTTTTGGTTGTTCCTGTTGCTTTTGCTGCAATGTGGAGTGCTAAAAAGATTTCTGATAGAGTAATTCTGTTTTTTGCAGTTGCAGTGACAGGAGCTTGCCTGATATTTACATGGTCAAGAGCTGCATGGGTCGGAGTTATATTTGCAATCGGCTTCTATCTGCTTATGAAGGACAGAAGATGGTCAACATTGTGTATTCTTGCATTGATCATCATGCCCTTTGTATTACCCGAGAGCATTATCTCGCGAATTACAAGTATTGGAAATATGCAGGATTCATCGACAGCATACAGAGTTTCTGTATGGATTGCATCTCTCAGAATTGCTTTTGATTACCTTCTTTGCGGTATTGGTCTGGGAACAGGTGCATTTGAAAGAGTTTATCAGAACTATGCTTTAAACGGTGCCGGTTTTGCACTACATTCCCATAATTTCTATATTCAGCTTGTTGTTGAAATGGGAATACTTGCTTTAGTATTATTTATTCTTATAATATTCTCTTCATATAAACAGATAGTTTCAATAAGAGAAAAAAATACTGTTAATAAAAATATTGCATTGGCAATAGGCGGTGCTTTTATTGGATATTTATTCCAGGGGATGGCGGAAAATTTATGGTATAACTACCGAATGATTCTTGTTTTCTGGATATACCTTGCACTTTTACAAAGCGGAGTTAATGTAACAAAAAATGAAGTTATGACGCTTGAATCAATAAAGGAATAAGGAGAACTGTGATGATAAAAATTGTTCATGTTCTGACCGATACCAACATCGGCGGTGCAGGAATATGGCTTTTAAATTTTCTTAAAAGCTATGACAGAACCAAATATGATGTTAATGTCGCCCTGCCCCAAAATTCTCAGCTTATACCTAAGGTAAAGGAATTGGGCGTTTCGGTACATGAGGTAGATTATATTGCTGATTTATCCTATTCAAAACAGGGTACGAAGGAATTTAAAAAGCTTTTTGAAAGGTTAAAACCTCAGATAGTACATTCTCATGCAAGCTTGTCTGCAAGAATAGCGGCAAAACAACTTGGAATTAAAATTGTAAACACAAGGCACTGCCTTGAGGAAAAGAAAAAGTTTCCAAAAAACATTATCTACGGCATGATAAATAATTATCTCAGTGATATAGTTGTCGGAGTGTCTGAGGCAGCTTGCCAAAATCTGATTACAGACGGAACAAAGAAAAGTAAAATCCGTT
>JAZOTP010000020.1:0-13616 GCA_045657705.1 Clostridia bacterium | reverse complement strand
TTTTTAACAGGAGAATAAATGAAAAAAAAATATTTAATATATACAGCTTTTTTATCTGTAATAATTTTTTTGTTGATGTATTTTAAAATTTATGAGGCTTCAAAAAGCGTTGATGGCTTTCTTAATACTCATTCAACTGTTACTGTAATTGGAAGAAAAAATGTTAATGGTGTAATTGATGAATGTATAGATATTATTAAATTATACGATGAAATGTTTTCAATTTCAAATCCCGAAAGTGATGTACATAAAATCAATAATTCCGATGACGGTGTAAAGGTGTCCTACGAAACGCTCGAAATAATAGAGATGTGTTCAGTTTTTTCGGAAGATACCAACGGGAAATTTGATATAACAGTCGGTAAATTTTCAGATTTATGGAATGAGGCGATAAAGACAGGAGAAAAGCCCGACGATAATGCTATATCAGAGCTTTTACCGCTTGGCGGTGATTTGATTATCGACAAAGAAAACAATTCGGTAAAAAGAACAGCCGGTAATCAAAAGCTGAATTTGGGTGCGGCTGCGAAAGGATATATTTCAGATAAGCTTTTTGAAAGTCTTGAAAATTCTGATGTACACGGAGCAATGATTAATCTTGGCGGAAATGTTCTTGCGTACGGAAGAAAAAAAGATAACAGCCTCTGGAATGTCGGAATAAGCGACCCACGGGATGAATCGGGCATTATCGGCTCGGTAAAAGTTTTGGATAAGTTTGTTATAACCTCGGGGGATTACGAAAGATTTACCGAAATTGACGGTGAGAGATTTCATCATATAATAGATGCAAAAACCGGCTATCCCTCAAAATCGGGGATAATCGGTGTGACTGTGATTTGCGATAACGGATTATTGGGGGACTGTCTTTCTACATCATGTTTTTTAACAGGGCTCGAAAAAGGCAAGGAGTTAATTGAAAAATACAACGCTTGTGCTATTTTTGTTACCGATGGCGGTAAAATATATTATTCAAAGACTCTTGAAGATTCATTTGATAAGACAAATCAAAGCTATGAATATATTGCATTTTAAAATGGGGTAAGCCGGCTATTTCTCCGATTTACCCCATGCCCCTATTTTAGTCATCAAATCCTTTTGGGAATAAAAGAATTTTAAATTATAATCCGATGAAGAATAGCGGTTGCACATTATTGCAAGCTCTTTCATGTATGTTTCTTCATTTCTTTCTATCTTATCATTATCCGGCTCGACCTCAAAAAATACTCTGTAAAATTCCGAACAGAAGTAGTCGAGGTCTATCATTTCGTTTTTTATACTTTCCAAAAGAAAAATCAATTCTTCTTTTCTTGTCATAGGTAACTCCTTTCATGTGTTTTATACGCCCAGAAATGCCTTTAATGCTTCAAGCCTTTCTGTGGCGTCGGAGCGTCCTAACTGATAGACAGCCTCAAGTTTTTCAGGGTCATGCTCAACTGCTCCGACTTCGAGTGCCTTACTTGGTTGAATTATAAAAATATTATTTAATTCCTCTTGCTGTTTTATGTATTCAAGAGTTTCATTATATCGGAAATGTCTTGTGGCAATCGACTCTATTAAAGCAGGATATTTTCTTAAAGCAATTTTCATCAGGGGGAGATACTTATTCTTTTGTTTGACAAAGCTCTTTGGTTGAGTTAAAATAACAACATTTCTGTCGTATCCGATGCTTTGAAAATACTTCAGCGGAATGGAATCGGAGGTTCCGCCGTCGGATAATTGATAATCACCTATTTTAACAACATTTGATGCCATAGGCATTGAGGCAGAAGCCCTCATCCATTCAATGTCTTCGCCGTTTCCTGTTGTGCATTTGTGGTATACAGGCTGTCCTGTTAATACGTCTGTACAGGTCACATAAAATTCCATTGGTGTTGTGCTGAATGTATCTGTGTCAAATTTGTCAAGCTCTTCGGGAATGGCACGGTAACAGAAATCCGCACCGTACAAATCACCTGTTTTTATCAGGTTTGAAAGGCTTGCATATCTTTTGTCATTACAGAAGCGTTTGTTGTATCTGATAGCACGTCCGGGTTGCTTTGACTTATAGTTACAGCCAAAAGCCGCTCCGGCAGACACACCGATTGCTCCGTCAAATTCAATATTGTTTTCCATTAAAACGTCGGTAACGCCTGCTGTGTACATACCACGCATTGCGCCGCCCTCCATAACCAATCCTTTTTTCATATTTACCTCCGGTTTATAAGTTCATTAATGTCAGGAAAAATTTTAACACTTCGTTTTAATATTCCGTTAATATATGCCATTAAAATTCCGTAGTTTGTTATCGGAATGTTATTATCCTGTGCGGTTTTTATCCGGTACTGCATTTCTCTTTCATTAAGCATACAGCCGCCGCAGTGAACAATCATTTTATACTTTGAAAATTCATCGGGAAATTCAGCTCCTGATGTAAATTCAAAATTAATATTAAGTCCTGTATATTTTTTTATCATATTTGGGAGCTTTACCGTTCCGATGTCATTACATTGTCTGTGATGTGTACAGCCTTCAGAGATTAAAACAGTATCGCCGTTTTTAAGCTCCTCAACAGCACAAGCACCCTCAACTGCTGTTTTTAAATTACCTTTATAGCGTGAAAATAGTATTGAAAAAGAGGTGAGGTTAATATCATCCGGAACTTCTTCATCAGCCTCTTTAAAAATCTGACTGTCACAGATTGCAAGAGCCGGTTTTTTTGAGAGGTTTGAAAGTGCTTCTTTAATTTCGGTTTCCTTAACAACTATTGCACAGGCATCGGAATCAAGTATATCCCTTATCGTCTGCTGCTGCGGAAGAATAAGTCTTCCCTTTGGTGCAGCCTTATCTATCGGCGTGATAAGCAGGATAAAGTCTTTAGGATTTATCAAATCACCTACAATTCTTTTTCCCTCATCATCTGTTTTAGAAAGTGCTGCTATTTTTTCTTTTAGCTGTTCTATATTTACGTTTTTTTCGGCACTTACCGATATTTCATTATCAGATGTTACTTTATATTCCTTTATGTCAGATTTATTGTATACAATAATATATTTTATATTCTTTTCCTTGAATAAAGCAATAAGCCCGTCATCTGCTTCGCATTTTCCGGCGGTTGAATCTATAACCAATACTGCAACGTCGGTTTTATTCAAAACCTGCTTTGTTTTTTTAATTCTTAATTCGCCGAGCGTACCCTCGTCGTCAATTCCCGGAGTGTCGATAATCATGACAGGACCTAAAGGTAAAAGCTCCATTGTTTTATAAACGGGGTCGGTGGTTGTGCCGGGAATATCGGAAACAACACAAAGCTCCTGATTTGTTACAGCGTTTACAATACTTGATTTTCCTGCATTTCGTCTTCCGAAAAAGCCTATATGTATTCTTTCGGCTGACGGTGTGTTATTAAGTCCCATAATATGCGTCCTTTCTTTATTAATTCTTCAGATATTCAAGAATCAAATCAGAAGAATTTTTTGCGGCTTTTTTTGAAAAGGTATCAAAATCCATATGCGCTTCATCTCCCGCACCGTCTGAAATGGCACGGATAACCGCAAAAGCTACATTGTTCATATAACATACATGACCGATTGCCGCACCCTCCATTTCACAGGCACAGGCGTTGAACTGCTCCTTCAAAAAGGCTTTTTTCTCAGCACTGTTTATGAACTGGTCGCCCGATACTATAACTCCTGTTATTACTTTATTAGTTATCACCCTTTCGGCACATGAAAGAAGAACGGAAACTACTTTCCTGTCAGCCGGGATTTTGGTAATATCCGCACCGCTGATATATCCTAACGGGTAGCCTAACGGTGTGATGTCAAGGTCATGCTCATAGAGTGAGTCGGCAATTGCAATATCACATATTGAAAGCTCTTCGCTTACACCTCCTGCAACTCCTGTATTTATGATAATATCGGGGGAATAGTGAAAAATCATACTTTGTGCACATATTGCGGCATTGACCTTTCCCATTCCGCAAACAGCAGTGACAACATGATTTTGTCCTATTGTTCCGCTGGTGTAGATTACATTATTTATTTCTTTGGCTTGTTTATTTTCGATTTTTTCGTTAATAAGATTAATTTCAATGTCCATAGCACCGATAATGCCAATCATAATTATCTCCTCCATATGGAAACTATAATTTATTTAGTAACTTTTTTAATTATAGCTCAATTCTTTTCAAAAATCAACACTTTTAAATATTTATTAATAACTTTTCTTTGTTTTACAACATTTTATTAAAACTAAACCACTAATTTTTAATATAAAATCTTTTTGTTATCTTAACGTATTTTAGTAAAAATCGTAATAATAAACGCAGTATCAATATAAAATAGTGATATAAAAACTGTTTTATTGTGATTTTGACATATTTGTGAAAAAATTTAATTTTTTTTGTTGACTATTTCCAAAAAACAATGTATAATATCTGTGGTAAATATATTGGAAAAGGGAATTCGGTGTGCGTAATGCGTCGCCGTTTTTTCGGCTGTAATTTAAAATTGAATTTATGATTTTTTGAAAAAGATATAGACATGGTAAAATACGAAAACAAGGTTTTTTGTTATCACCTGATTTCGTCTGATTATTTTAGTGGAGATATTATATGGAATTAATTATATATTTGAACCTGATTATTTCAATTTTGTTTACCCTATGTTATTTCTATCAATTTATATATGTATTGGTAGGCTTGAGAAATAAATCGGTTGAATTAAAAGCAAAAGATAACCACCGTTATGCGGTGATTATTTCGGCGAGAAATGAAAGTACGGTAATAGGCAATCTTATCGACAGCATAAATGCTCAGAATTATCCGACAGAATTGATTGATATTTTTGTTGTTGCCGACAACTGTACAGATAATACAGCAGAAGTTGCAAGAAATGCCGGAGCATTTGTGTATGAACGTTTTAACAATCAGCAGATTGGAAAGGGGTATGCACTTGACTGGCTGTTTAAGCAAATAGAAAAAAATCACTCCGATGAAAATTATGAAGCATTTATTGTATTTGATGCCGACAATGTTCTTGATAAGAATTTTATTTCTGAAATGAACAATCTTTTTGACAACGGTTACAATGTTTTAACAAGCTACAGAAATTCCAAAAATTACGGTGATAACTGGCTTACAGCGGGGTATTCGCTGTGGTTTTTAAGAGAGGCTAAGTATTTAAACAATGCAAGAATGCAGCTTGGTACAAGCTGTGCAATTTCGGGGACCGGCTTTTTGCTGAGTGCGGATATAATAAAAAGGAACAATGGCTGGATTCACCATTTACTTACTGAAGATATTGAATTTACAACAGATTGCATTATACAGGGAGAAAAAATTGGTTACTGTCAAAAAGCAATGCTTTATGATGAACAGCCAACTAAATTCAGTCAGTCATATGTTCAACGTCTGCGTTGGGCAAAGGGTTTTTATCAGGTGTTTAAAAACTACGGTGTAAAGCTTATTCGCGGTATATTCAAAAAAAGCTTTTCGTGTTACGATATGCTTATGACACTGATGCCTGCAATGCTGTTAACACTTATCAGCTCGGCCTTGAATATCATTGCTATACCTGTGGGAATATTAGGACAGTTTTCGCAGCTTCCGCAGCTTATCGAAACCTTGGTGCGTACTTTGCTCAGCTTTTACACAATGTTCTTTGTTCTTGGTTTGATAACAACAATTACAGAATGGAAACAGATTCACTGTCAAAAAGCAAAAAAAATACTGTATCTGTTCACATTCCCCGTATTTATGCTGACCTATGTGCCTATTTCGGTTGTGGCACTGTTCACAAAAGTTGAATGGAAGCCGATTAATCATTCTCATTCAATAACACTTGAAGAAATATGTGAAGAGGACAGTCCTGTTCGCTGATAAAAAATACAGATTTCGTACGGAATCTGTATTTTTTTGTGATTTGTATTATAATATTTGAATAACATTGTGTTAATTTTAATATAAATTTTGTTATTTATAATATTTTTATTAAAAATCTCTTGACTTTAGCGTATTAAAATGGTAGAGTAATATAGTGGTGAAATTTTATGTTGATTACGCTGAAAGGATGATTAATAATATGGCTCAGATGACAACTGCCGAGATAATTGCTAACTTATTTGAGGGCTTTTATCAGAACGGCTTTATATTTATATTTACTTTACTTCTTGCAATTCCGTTGGGATTGATAATAACATTAGGCTCAATGTCGTGGATTCCGCCTTTGAGGTGGCTTACCAAAACCTTTGTATGGATTATCAGAGGAACACCTCTTATGCTTCAGCTTTTTGTTGTTTTATATGCTCCGGGAATTTTGTGGGATATTCCTATGAAATCAAGAATGACTGCGGTTATGATTGCATTTGTTATTAACTATGCGGCATATTTTTCCGAAATTTACAGAGGCGGAATTGAAAGTATTCCAAAAGGTCAGTATGAAGCAGGACAGGTTCTGGGTATGACTAAAGTACAGGTATTCTTCAAGGTTGTTCTTTTTCAGGTAATCAAGAGAATTACCCCTCCGATGAGCAATGAAATAATTACACTTGTAAAGGATACTTCCCTTTCAAGAATTGTAGGTGTTCCCGAAATTATTATGTGTGCCGACAGATTTACAAAATCAGGTCTTATCTGGCCGCTTTTCTCAACAGGTCTTTACTTCCTGTTATTCAACGGTATTTTAACAATAGTATTCAGTAAGCTTGAAAAGAAAATGAATTACTACAGTAACTGATTTTGAGAAATTCGTTTGAAAGGAATAAGAAAATGTCTATATTAAAGATTGAAAATTTACATAAAAGCTTCGGTAAGACAAAAGTTTTAAAGGGCGTCAGCTTTGAAATGGAAAAGGGTGACGTTGTTGCAATTTTAGGTTCTTCCGGCAGCGGTAAAACAACGCTTTTGAGATGTGTTAACTATCTTGAAAGGGCTGATATGGGTAAAATTTATGTTGATAATGAATTGATTTTTGATGCCACAAAAACAAAACAGAATGCAAAGCAGATAAGACAAAATCAGTTGAATTTCGGACTTGTTTTTCAGTCCTTTAACCTTTTTCCGCAGTACAATGTGCTTGAAAATGTAACTCTTGCCCCTAAGCTATTGGCAAAGGAGAGAGAGGATTTTAAACAAAACAAAGCAGAAATTTATGCTGAAATCGAAAAAAATGCAAAGGTGCTTCTTGACAGGGTCGGACTTTCGGAAAAGCTTGAAAACTATCCGTGCGAGCTTTCGGGCGGACAACAGCAAAGAGTATCTATTGCAAGAGCATTGGCACTGAATCCAAAGGTTCTTTTCTTCGATGAGCCGACATCTGCACTTGACCCTGAGCTTACAGGCGAAATATTAAAGGTTATAAGAGACCTTGCCGCAAAACGTACAACAATGATAATTGTTACGCATGAAATTGAATTTGCAAAAAATGTTGCTGACAGAATTATTTTCATGGATGACGGAGTTATCGCAGAAGACGGCACTCCCGATGAGGTTATAAATCATCCGAGAAATGAACGTACACAACTGTTTTTGAATAAATTTAATGAGTTGAAATAGTATTAATTAAAATCACATCTTGTAAATGAGGTGTGATTTTTTGATTTTTGAAGGAATTCCTTTAAAAATCAATGGCTCATTACCACCATATTTCCTTTGAGTAATAATTATTTTTACAAAAACATATAGATAAGAATAAGTTATAATTTAACAAAGGAGCGTCTTATATGAGTTATGATTATGAAAAAATGCTTTCTCAATGCAATCAGCTTGTAAAAAAATACCGTTTCATTGATATGTTTTCAATTGGTGAGAGTGTAATGGAGAAAAAGCTTATCTGCTTAAAGGCAGGAATCGGAAAAAAGAAGCTTTTTATAAACGGAGCACATCATGGACTTGAATATTTAACCGCCGCATTTATTTTAAGGTTTCTCAATGATTTTGCAAATGCATATCAGAATAACATAACACTGTTTGGATATGATGTTGGTGAGCTTTATAAAAAAGTATCACTTTATGCAGTACCGATGGTAAATCCCGATGGTGTTGATATTGCCGTAAACGGTATTGATATTACAAATCCCTATCACAGAAAACTAATCAGTATGGTTGGAATACATAGCTTTAACAAGGTATGGCAGGCAAATGCAAACGGCGTTGATATAAACCACAACTATGATGCAAACTGGAAAGTGGTAAAAGAATATCCCTGCCCTACAGGCTATGCAGGGCCATATTCCGAAAGTGAGCCCGAAACAAAGGCAATTGTTGATTTCGTGCGAAGTGAAAATTTTGATATGCTTATTGCTTTTCATTCTCAGGGCGGTGAAATTTATTATGATTTTGACGGTTCCTTTGCAAAGGAATCGGTAGATGTTGTAAAGCGTATGTCACAGGTGAGTGGATACAGAGCGGCAATGGCGGAGGGAACAGCGGCGTTCGGCGGATGTAAGGATTGGTTTATAAAGGAATTTGGCAAAGCGGGATTTACTGTAGAAATAGGTCACGGTAAAAATCCTCTTCCTGAAGAAATGCTTGATAAAATATATGAAGAAAATGCAAAAATAGTGTTGTGTTCCATGTAAAATTAAAAGTGCCTTTTTCAAAATATTTAATATCAGATTTTATTGATTTGAACGCTTAGATAACATCTTTTTTTGTTTATAATAAATTAACCCTTTCAAAAATCGTCATTTTTTAGTATAAGTATCTTGATTTTTCTGAAAAAAGATAGTATACTAAATAAAGGCAAAAATCACGAAAGGAAAATAAAAATGAGTGAAATAAGAGATATTAATTTATATGAAAGCGGAGACAGAAAGATTGAATGGGTTAAAAGAAACATGAGCTTATTGAGAAGCATTGAAGAGGAATTTAAAACTGAGCTTCCATTCAAAGGACTTCGCATTGCGCTTTCTATTCATCTGGAGGCAAAAACCGCATATCTATGTCGTGTATTGGCTGCAGGCGGAGCACAGATGTACATTACGGGAAGTAATCCTTTATCAACTCAGGATGATGTTGCCGCGGCTTTGGCACATGGCGGACTGAATGTTTTTGCATGGCACAACTGTACAAGTGAGGAATATCATCATCATATGTGCAAGGTTATTGAAGCAAAACCTAACATAATAATAGATGACGGGGGCGACCTTGTAAATCTGATTCACAACGAATATCCTGAAAATCTTCCGTATGTTCTCGGAGGCTGTGAGGAAACCACAACGGGTATTTTAAGACTTATTGCAATGAATAAATCGGGCAATCTGAAATTTCCGATGGTGCTTGTTAACAATGCAAAATGCAAGTATCTTTTTGATAACCGTTACGGAACAGGTCAGTCTGTCTGGGACGGTATTAACAGAACAACAAATCTGATTGTTGCAGGTAAAAATGTTGTTGTGGCAGGCTACGGCTGGTGCGGAAAAGGTGTTGCTATGAGAGCAAAGGGCTTTGGTGCAAGGGTTATTGTCACAGAAATTGACCCGATTAAGGCACTGGAGGCAAAAATGGACGGCTTTGATGTTATGAAAATGGAAGATGCTGCACCTATCGGTGATTTGTTTGTGACGGTGACAGGCTGTAAGGATGTAATTTGTGAAAAACATTTCCTTAAAATGAAGGACGGAGCAATCATGTGCAATGCAGGTCATTTCAATGTTGAAGTAAACTTTGATGTGCTTGAAGCAATTGCAGTAAAGAAAGAGCCTCAGAGAACCAACATAATGGGATATTTACTCGAAAATGGAAAAAGAATTTACCTTTTAGCAGAGGGCAGACTTGTAAATCTTGCTGCAGGTGACGGACATCCTGCTGAAATTATGGATATGAGCTTTGCAATTCAGGCAATGAGTGCAAGATATATTGCGAAAAACAGCAAAAATCTTTCTGACATGATTATAGATGTTCCCGAAGAAATTGACAGCGAAATGGCAAAAAGAAAGCTTGCACATTACGGATGTACAATAGACATTCTTACCGAAGAGCAGGAAAATTATTTAAACAGCTGGAATGTATAAAAAATTAATGTAAAAAAAATTGCGGTGGTGACTTTTAATGTTTGATGCAGAAAAAATTAAAGATGAATGTGTGGAATGGATAAGAAATTTTTTTGAAGAAAACGGCAGAGGATGTAATGCGGTTGTCGGAATTTCGGGCGGCAAGGACAGCTCAATTGCGGCGGCACTTTGCGTTGAGGCTTTGGGAAAGGACAGGGTTATAGGAGTATTGATGCCCTGCGGTGAACAGCATGACATTGATATGGCGTATATGCTCGTAAATCATCTCGGAATAAAGAATTATGTGATAAATATTAAAAATGCGGTGGATGGAATAAAAAACAGTATGCCAAAAGATATAGAAATTTCTGCACAGACCGTAACAAATATTCCACCGAGAATCAGAATGACAACCCTTTATGCGGTAAGCCAGTCCTGCAACGGACGAGTTGTGAATACCTGTAATTTATCGGAGGATTGGGTAGGATATTCAACACGCTACGGTGATGCGGCAGGTGATTTTTCTCCTTTATCACACCTTACGGTAACAGAAGTAAAGGAAATAGGAAGATTACTTGGATTACCTGATATCTTAGTGGATAAAACACCTATAGACGGCTTATGCGGAAAAACCGATGAAGAAAATCTCGGCTTTACCTATGCAGAGCTTGATGTATATATCCGCACCGGTGTGATTGAAGACAAGGAGAAAAAGGAACTTATTGACAGAAAACATAAACTGAATTTATTTAAGCTTGAGCTGATGCCGAGCTTCAAACCTGAAATCAGGTAAAAAATAAAACCGTCTCATGCATAAAAAGGTGTGAGGCGGTTTTGTCAATTATTTACTAAATTATTAACAAAATACAATATATTGTGTAAAAATTGCAGAAATATTACAATAATTATACAAATTCGGCATAAATATTGATAAAATGCATTTGATATGATATATTAATATAGTAAACTTATATCATAATATGAAGATGCTTGAGAAAGTCATTTAGGTTACATTTGTTACCGGAGAAAACGCAGATAATGAATAATACTTAAAATCAAGAGGAGTTAAAGAAATTATCCGCGATTTATAAAATTAAAAATAAGAGAGGATTGAAAAGCTTATGAAAAAAATATTTGGTTTATTGTTAGCAGCATCAATGCTATCGGGAGTATTGCCTGCAAGTGCGGCAAAAACAACATTTACCGACATTGCCGATCCAAAATATTCGTGGGCAAGAGAGTACATTGAGGAGATGGCAGAACAGGGATATATTGCTGGATATGAGGATGATACATACAGACCTGACAATAAGGTTACAAGACTTGAAACTATTGTTCTTTTTGCAAGAGCCATGGGTTCAAACAGAGAAGAAAATGAAGAGGTTTTAGAGATTGCAAAAGAGCAGTACGGTGACACCGTTGAAGATTTAGGCTTGAATTTCGGTGAGGATGAAATTGCTTTTATGCTTTACCGTGGAGCTTTGTCTGATGAAGATCTTGATACATATCTTTCAAAGAAAAAGGCATCACAACCTATGCCAAGACAGGAAGCCTGTGCTATAATAACAAAGGCAATGTGTGCAGAAGAAGTCGCAAAGGCTGAAGTTTTAACTGATATGGAATATACAGATGCAAAAGAGATTGATTCTAAATATTCTCAGTATGTTTTTTATGTAAGTGAAGCAGGTATAATGAATGGTATGGAAGATAATTCATTCGCTCCTAAGGCAAGTGTATTAAGAAGCCAGATTGCAGCGATGCTTTACAGAGCTGTTGACAAGATAAATCTATATGTGGAAAAGGCACTCGTTACAGAGCTTGATACAGGTAAAAACAACATTACAATTAAAGCTGCTGAGGGTGAAGAAATCCCGATGGGATATACTGATTATACAAAGTTCTATATTGACGATGAGCTCTCAGCAGAAAGATATATGTCTGTGAATACTGAGGCAAGACTTACATATATTAATAATGAGCTTGTTTATGTTGATATGCTTGAGGTTGTAGTTGATAAAACATTAAAGGGTGTTTTCCAGGGATATGTTTCAAAGAATGGACACACAATCGTTACAATAAAAGAAACTGCAAGTGATGAAACTTATGAATATGAATTATCAGATTATGCAAGATTTTATGATGAAAAGGGTGCTACCTCCGGAATTAACAGCTTTAAATCAGGATATTATGTTGAATTGGATGTAACTGATGATAAAATTATAAGAATAACAAATATCAAAAAGGATAAAACTATTTTAAATGCTGTTATTGAGTCGGTAGGAATTGATGATGAAATGTACATCACCATTTCTCATGATGATGAAGAATATAACGGAAAGAAGTTTATTCTTGGCGAAGATGTTGTAGTTTACAAAAACAACGACAGAGAAGATTTGTCAAAGCTTTATAAGGGTGACAGAGTTGAAATTACAATGGAATACGAAATCCCTGTAAAGATAAAGGCAGTATCTGATTCAAAGATGTATGAGGGTGTAATTTCAGAGGTTGTTATTTCATCAAGTCCTGTTTTAAAAGTAAAGATTAACGGTGAGATAAAGGAATATGATATTTTGCCTGATGTTAAAGTGACTGTCAGCGGTGAGGCAGGTTCTATTTATGACTTAAGAGTTGGGGATTCTGTTAAAATTACAACAGAAAGCGGTACTGTAATGACTATTTCTACAGTTGCAGCAGCTGTTACTTCAAATCCTGTAACAGGTGTAATTGAAGCTGTTAACACATCAAGAGGATTTATTAAGGTTAACGGAGAAACTATCTTCTGTAAGGACACCACAACAACAATTATTTCTTCAAACGGTTCTGATAAATTTATGAAGGATTTAAAAGAAGGTTTGACAGTATCAATAAGAGGTTCAATGCAGAACGGAGCATATACAGCGGCACTTATTATTATTGAAGATTAAAATTTTGCCGCGGTTTAGATTACCGTAATTATGCGGACAGATGAGTGATATTCATTTGTCCGCTGTTTTATAATAATCGAAAGGAATGTTTTCAACGTGAAAAAACTCAAACAATACAGTATGTGGCTGACACCGTTTTTTCTGCTTCTTGCATTAATTGTTATTTATAAATCGCTCGATAATTTAGTAGTATTAAAGGATTATTTTTTTGATTTTGTAAAGGTTTTAAAACCGTTTTTAATCGGGTTTCTTATTGCATATATTTTTAATCTTCCATGCAAGAAAATTGAAAGACTGTTAAAAAAAACAAAGTATAAATTTTTAAGAGAAAAAAGCAAGGGATTGAGTATTATAAGTGTTTACCTCATTGCTTTACTTGTTATTGTTATTGCAATTCGTGCACTTGTTCCTGCAATTTACAGAAATATTTTAGAGCTTTATAACAATGCACCTTTATATATTGAGACTATGCTTTCGTATCTTGAAGAGTGGCAGCACAGGCTTGATATTAAACTCTTTTCTGATGATAGTAAAACTACAGCAACAAAAGCAATTGAGGGGTTGATAAAGTCCTTTAATATTAATGAGTTTTCAAAGTATGCACAGGGTGTTATCAACCTTACATCGGGTGTGATAAACAGCTTTATTTCTTTGATTGTTTCTGTATATATGCTGATAGATAAGCAAATAATGAAAAAGAACATAAAAGCTGCTTGTTCAGTT
>JAZOTP010000019.1:0-27881 GCA_045657705.1 Clostridia bacterium | reverse complement strand
GCAGATATAAAAAAAGACTGTGCAAAGGTATTTATTTCAGCAAAGCAGAAAATCAACCTTGATAAGCTCATAAATGCAATTGCAGATGCCGCACCCGGTAAAAAACAAAAAATTACGGTGTGCATTCCATATGCAGAGGGCTCCCTTGTGAACGAGCTTCATAATACTCAGAAGGTTATTTCGGAAGAGTATACGAATGAGGGAACACAAATGATTTTACTGGCGGATAATCTGACATATAATAAATTAAGAGATTATATAATTTCGGGTGGTGTTTAAAATTTCAAATAAGGTTAGTTATAAAACAGTAAAAAGTGAAGCACAGGCTATGATGGTTGAGAAGAAATCAAAATTTATTTCAAGCGTTTGCCCTTGTGAAACAGAGGAGGAAGCACTTGAGTTTTTGAAAATTGTAAAATCAAAATATCCTGATGCAACACATAATGTTTATGCGTATGTTATTGACGAAAACAATATTTTCAGATATTCTGATGACGGTGAACCTCAGGGAACAGCAGGAATGCCTGTGTTAGACACAATAAGAAAAGAGGGAATAGTTGATGTATGTGTTGTTGTAACAAGATATTTCGGCGGAACTCTGCTTGGAACGGGAGGTCTTGTTCATGCATACGGAGCATCCGCAAGACAGGGACTTGTTGAGGCAGGAATAGTTACACGTTCCCTTTGTAACATCGTTTCGGTAAAGGTTGACTATACTCTTGTGGGGAAATTACAGTATAAAATATCTTCTGAAAATTTAATTACAGAGGATACGGAATACGGAAATGATGTGACCTTTTATGTGTGCTGTCTTATGGAGGGTACACAGAAATTTATAGATGAAGTTATCGATTTAACCAATGGCAGAGCAGTTTGCAGTGTAATTGATAACAAATATATAGATGTTGTGAAAAAAAATTAAATTACTCTTTACATAAAAGTATTTTAGTGATAAAATTGTTTTAGAAGATATGAATTTTCGGAAAGGATGATTTGTATGAAAAAACTGTTATTAATGATGATTATGACTGTTGCTGTTCTTTTGGCAAGCGGTTGCACTAACGGTGCGAACCCTGAAGAAGGGACAACAGGGCAAGAAAATGAGGTTGTAAGAGAAAAAGTAATTGATATTACTTCAGCTCCTTCGGATGTTCAGTTTTATGAGCCTATGGGAAGATATAAGTCAAATATAATAAATGATGAAAATGAGGATATAATATCATTATACACATCTGCTCAACGTGACAAAAAAGGTGAGATGATGTGGGACGATTCTCAGGATTGGGTGTTGCAGGCTGAAACGGAAAACGGTGTTTATGAACTGTATAGGGAACGTATTCATGGAAGTGCATATATGAATGTATCCGATTATTATAATGATGGGGCGGAAGAAAAGGTTATTACTCTTTTGATTTCTTCAAACGCACACAATGAAATAAGAGAATACAGATTTAATGGAGAAAGCTTTGTTGAAACAATAGCTTATACAACCGACGATGTTGCAAATGAAGGTATCAGCTCGCTATATACATCAATTCCTGATTATGAATAAAACAAATAATGTACGAAAGGAAAGGTAATAACTATGTTAACATTGACTAAAGAAAATTTTGACGGAGAAGTAATTAAATCAGAAGTACCTGTGCTTGTTGATTTCTGGGCAAGCTGGTGCGGACCGTGCAGAATGGTTTCTCCGATTATAGATGAACTTGCTGAAGAATATGAGGGTAAGCTTAAGGTCGGCAAAGTAAATGTCGACGAACAGGGTGAGCTTGCTTCTGAATATGCTGTTGTTTCAATTCCTACGATTTTTATTTTAAAGAATGGCAAGGTTGTTGAAAAGATAGTTGGTGCAAGATCAAAGGATGATTTCTGCGATATTATAGATTCAGTTCTTTAATTTTATGAAAAATAAAATAATTAATTCTGTAAAGGATAATTGCAGTATCAAAATCGGTGTGGTTCAGGCAAGAAAATTTACCGAATTGCGTGAAATTCTTGAAAAAAGGGGCAGAGTAAGCTTAGCTGAGGAAGACATTGAAAAAAGGATAAATCCCTTTTATTTAATGCCTGAAGCTAAAAGTATAATAGTCTGCCTTTTTTCCTATTTTACAGGTCTGAAAGGGAAAATTTCCTCATATGCACATGGCAAGGATTATCATACGGTAGTGACTGACAAATTAAAAAATATTGCAAAACCGCTTACCGACAGCGGATATTTAATTAAATGCTATGCTGATAATGCTCCGCTGGTTGACAGGCATCTGGCTTATCTTTGTGGTCTGGGTTTTTTTGGAAAAAACGGAATGCTGATAAATGATAGCCTGGGCAGTGAGTTTTTTATCGGATATATTCTGACCGATTGCGAGCTTCGAGAGGATAAACCTCTTGAAAATACTTCTTGTCTTGGCTGTAATATGTGTATTAAATCATGTCCGGGCGGTGCTTTGGGTGAAGATTTCTCCTTTGATGAAAATAAATGTGTGTCTTTTCTGACTCAGAAAAAAGGTGAGCTTTTCCGGTGGGAAAAAGAAACAATAAAAAAAAGCGGTTATGTGTGGGGTTGTGACATATGCAGAAATGTTTGTCCACATAATCAAAATATTCCGGTTACTCAGATTGGGGAATTTCGGGATAATCTGATTTTAAACCCTGAATTTGATGAAAACTTATCAAATAAAGAATTCAAACATCTGTATGGAGAAAGAGCATTTTCGTGGCGTGGTAAAGGTGTAATACAAAGAAATATGCATATTTATAAAGAAAATGTATAATTATACGGAAATATTGTATAATTATACATAAATTATTTATGCAAAATGAATATAAAGTACAATTAAATGGCATAAAAATACATAAAATAGCCGAATATACAATAAAATGACTAAATAAATATTGAATTTTTATGCAAAAAATAGTATAATAATCAATATTATCATTTATGAGAGGATAGAGAAAAATGAAACTTGATGAAATTCGTCAGCTTGACAAACAATATTATATGAATACTTTTGGAGAAAGACTTCCTGTTGCATTTGAAAAAGGCGAAGGAATGAAGCTCATTTCAACCGATGGTGACGAATACTATGATTTTTTAGGAGGTATAGCCGTAAATTCTTTGGGGCATCATCATCCGAAGCTGATAAATGCACTAAAGGAACAGCTTGACAGGGTTTTACATACATCAAGTCTTTATTACATAGAAAATCAGGCAAAGCTTGCAAAAGCATTATGTGAGCATTCCTGTGCAGACAAGGCTTTTTTCTGTTCAACAGGAGCTGAGGCGAATGAGGGTGCAATAAAGCTTGCAAAGATTTATTTTTACAAACAGGGAAAGGACAAATATGAGGTGATTTCTCTGGACAAGTCCTTCCACGGAAGAACTCTTGCAACGGTTGCGGCAACCGGTCAGGAAAAGTATCAGAAGCCATATCACCCTCTGACACCGGGATTTAAACAGGTTGAGCCTGATAATATAGAAGCGGTGAAGGAAGCGGTTACAGATAAAACCTGTGCAATTATGATTGAGCTTATTCAGGGCGAGAGCGGAGTTTATCCGATGTCAAAGGAATATGTTTCGGAGCTCAGAAAGCTATGCGATGAAAAGGAAATAATTCTTATTTTTGATGAAGTGCAGACGGGTATGGGAAGAACAGGTGAGTATTTTGCACATCAGTATTATGGAATTGAGCCTGATATATTTACATCTGCAAAGGCCTTGGGCGGAGGAATACCAATTGGAGCAATCGGGGCAAAGAGCTTTGTTGCGAGTGCATTTGAACCGGGTGACCACGGAACAACCTTTGGAGGAAATCCGTTTGCTACGGCGGCAGGCTTAAGTGTCTTTGAAATTTATGAGGAAGAACACATTCTTGATAATGTTAAAAATATGAGTGCTTACTTTATGAGTGAGCTTGAAAAGATAAAAAACAATCACAATGATAAGATTATTGAATTAAGAAATGCAGGACTTCTTATAGGAATTGAATTAAAAGAGGATATTGCAAGGGATATATTCAATAAATTGTTTGAAAATAAATTTTTGACAAGTCTTTGTAAGAACACATTAAGACTTGCTCCTCCTTTAATCATAAATAAGGATGATATTGATAAATTTATAAAAACTCTTGATAAGGTGTTAGCCTGAATAAAATTGAAAGGAAATAGAAACAATGAAGGATTTTATCAGTTTGCATGACTGTACTAAGGAAGAGATAGAAGAATTATTAAAGCTTGCAATTAAGCTTAAAAAGGAATTAAAGGAAGGAAAAGAGCATCTCATACTAAAGGGTAAAACTCTCGGAATGATTTTTACAAAGTCATCAACAAGAACAAGAGTTTCTTTTGAGGTTGAAATGACACAGCTCGGAGGCTATCCGCTGTTCCTTTCATCAAACGACATTCAGCTTGGCAGAGGTGAAACAATTTATGATACTGCAAAGGTGCTTGAAAGATATCTGGACGGCATTATGATAAGAACCTTTGCACACAGCGATGTATTGGAGCTTGCTGAACACGCAGATATTCCTGTTATAAACGCATTGACTGATTTATTGCATCCATGTCAGGTTCTTGCAGACTTACAGACAATATATGAACATAAAGGAAAGCTTGAGGGACTCAAATTTGCATACATAGGTGACGGAAACAATATGGCTCATTCAATTATGTACGGCTGTGGCAAGATGGGACTTGATTGTGCAATAGCAACTCCAAAAAATTATGCACCTCTTGATGAAGTAACAGAGAACGCGAAGGAAGACTTTAAAAAGAGCGGCTCATCGCTTTTAATTACCGAAGACCCTGTTGAAGCTATTAAGGATGCAGATATTGTTTATACCGATACATGGGTAAGTATGGGACAGGAGGCTGAAAAGGCTGAACGTTTAAAGATATTTATGCCTTATCAGGTTAATCGGGAATTGTTTGCAAATGCAAAGGAGGATGCAATATTTATGCATTGTCTGCCGGCTTACAGAGATTTTGAGGTTACACCGGATGTTATTGACGGAAAAAACAGTGTAATATTTGATGAGGCTGAAAACAGACTTCATGCACAAAAGGCAATAATGGCTACTTTGATGGGCTGATTAAGGGAGAACTGACAAATGACAGATTATCAATCATTATTTGAAGTAAGGGTTGCTACATATGATGATATTCCGGATATTCTTACAATTACAAAGGAGGCATTTTTAAAATATGCCGAGCTTGCCGGAATTGAAACGACACCTGCTTTATTTGAAACATATGATGATGTAAAAAAGGACATAGATACAAAAATTGTTTTAATAGCATTTTCCGACGGTATTCCGGTGGGAAGTGTGCGTGTTGAAGTGTTTGACGATAACACTGCATATTTTAGCCGTTTCGGGGTTAAGGTTACTTCACAGAATAACGGAATAGGAAAATCTATGATGAATCTTGTGGATAGAATTATGAGAAAAAAAGGCGTGAAAAAATTATCACTGCACACCTGTTCAAAAATTACATCACTTATAAGATTCTATTACGGCAGAGGATTTTACATTGACTCTACAGATAAATCCAAGGGTTATATAAGAGCTTTATTGATTAAAGAATACGAATAATATCAGAAAGGTTTTGATTAATATGATTAAGGCGGCGGTTTTGGGTGCTACCGGTTATGCAGGAATTGAGCTGGTAAGAATTTTATCAAATCACCCTGAAGTAAGCATTGAATTTTTGGGTTCACAGTCATTTGACGGACAAAAAATAAGTGAAGTTTACAAGAACTTTAACCATGTTCTGGACGTTGAATGTAAGGAGCTTGATTTGGAGGAGGTTGCAAAGTGTGATGTTGCATTTACAGCACTTCCGCACGGTGCATCAAAAACGGTTATTCCTCAACTTGTTGAAAAGGGCTTAAAGGTTATTGATTTAAGCGGTGATTTCAGATATGATGATATAAAGGTATATGAAAAATGGTACGGTGAAGAACATTCTTCTCCCGAGCTTTTAAAGGAATCGGTATACGGTCTTTGTGAACTTCACAGGGATATAATCAAGGGTGCAAGATTAATCGGAAATCCGGGATGTTATACAACCTGTTCCATATTGGGTGCTGCACCGTTATTAGCATCGGGAATGGCGGAAAGTAAGAATATTATCGTTGATGCTAAATCGGGTGTGACAGGTGCCGGAAGAAACCAGAAGCTTCCTTACAGCTTCTGTGAATGTACAGAGAATACAAAGGCATACAACATTGCAAAGCACAGACATACATCAGAAATTGAGCAGGAGCTTTCAAAGCTTGCGGGTGAAGAAATAATGATTTCCTTTACACCTCATCTTATCCCTCAAAAGAGAGGCATTCTTGCAACAATTTACATAAACTTAAAAGAAAAACACACAACGGAAGAAATAGTAAAGCTTTATAAGGATTATTATAAGGATGAATACTTTGTTAGAGTAATGGATGCAGGCGAGTTACCTGAAACAAAAAACACATCGGGAAGTAACTTTGTCGACATCGGTGTTGTGGTTGATGAAAGACTCAACAGAGCAGTTGTTGTAAGTGCTATTGACAACATTGTAAAGGGAGCGGCAGGTCAGGCAGTTCAGAATATGAACTTACTGTTCGGACTTGATGAAAAAACAGGACTTGCAAATGCCGGATTCTATTTTTAATACGGGGGATATTGGTTATGATGGAAGAATTGATAAAAAAAGCCGGAGTGCTTATTGAAGCATTACCGTTTATACAAAAATTTGCAGGCTCTACTGTTGTTGTAAAATATGGTGGTAATGCAATGATCAATGAGGAACTTAAAAATTCGGTTATAGAAGATATTATTCTTTTGAAGTTTATAGGACTTAATCCGATAGTTGTTCATGGTGGAGGACCTGATATTTCAAAGGCACTTCACGATAATAACATTAAAAGTGAATTTATTAACGGATTAAGAGTTACAGATGCCGATACCATGAGAATTGCTCAGATGGTTTTAATGGGTAAGACAAATAAGGAAATTGTTTCTCTTCTTAATCTGAAGGGTGGAAAGGCTGTCGGATTCTGCGGAATTGACGGAAGCTTTATAAAATGTACAAAGGAAATGACAAATGTTGACGGTATTCCGACAGATATCGGCTTTGTAGGTAAGATAGTTGAAGTTGACAAGCATATTGTTGAGTATATCTGCAAGGATGCTTACATTCCTGTTATTGCACCGATTGGTGTTGATGAAAACGGACAGAGCTACAATATCAATGCCGACGGTGTTGCAGCAGCTGTTGCAGCGGCAGTTGAGGCTGAAAAGCTTATACTTTTAACCGATATAGAGGGTGTTCTTGATAAAGAAGGCAAGATAATATATGAAACCGAAAAGAATGAAATAAATGATATGATTGCAGACGGTACAATCAGCGGCGGTATGATTCCGAAAGTTTTGGGTTGTATTGAAGCAATTGATTCGGGTGTAAGAGGTGTGCATATTATTGACGGACGTGTTCCGCATTGTCTGCTCCTTGAAATTTTCACTAAATCAGGTGTCGGTACTTTGATAAAGGGAAGTAATTATTGAAATTATATTGATGGGGCTTTTGCATTTAGCGCAGAGCCCAATGGGGGGGATTGCTAACGCAACCCCCCCATTTTTTGTCTTATTTGCTGATTTTATCAAAAATCATTACCTGACTTGAAAAATCTTCTTTGTGGTTTGTGATTATTCCACAGTTCATAAGAACGTTTCCTGAAAATTCATTGTCGGTGTCACGAAGCTTATATATTGAATTTCCCGAAAGTCCTGACAGCTTTACAGTATATGGGTCTTTGGCAGGAACTGCCTTAATGATAACAGAAACCAGAATAACAGTGTTTCCGTCTTCTGATATAAATTCCCATGCAGTATGATTGTTACCAAACGGAGAAACAAGTCGGTACATATCGCCCTTATGAATTACTTCTCTTACAGATTTATAATATTTAACCTGTTCAGCAATTTCTGAAAGTTCTTCATCAGGCATTTTTGTTATATCAAGCTCATATCCGAATTGACCGCACATAGCAACAATACCGCGGGTTTGCAATGGAGTAATACGTCCAACCTGATGATTAGGAACAGCTGAAACGTGAGCACCCATGAACATTGAAGGCATCACAAGGCTTGTACCCTCCTGAATGTATAATCTTTCAATTGCATCGGAATCATCACTTGTCCAGTACTGTGAGAAATAGTACATCATGCCTGCATCGAATCTGCCGCCGCCTCCGCTGCAACCCTCAAATAACACATCGGGGAATTTTTGTGTCAGTGTTTCAAGAATTCTGTATAAGCCTAACATATAACGGTGTGCGGTTTCAGCCTGTCTCTCAGGCGGTAAAAGGGCAGAACCTATTTCTGTCATATTTCTGTTCATATCCCATTTGATGTAAGAAATCGGAGCATTTTCGAGTGCATCTGACATGAATGAAATAATATAATCACATACATCATCTCTTGATAAATCAAGAATTAACTGTTGTCTGCCCTGACTTCTGCCACGTCCGTTAACGTGCAGACACCAATCAGGATGGGCTTCATAAAGCTCACTTATAGGTGAAACCATTTCGGGCTCAAACCATAAGCCAAATTGCATACCAAGCTCTGTAACTCTTTTTGCAAGTCCGTCAATTCCGTTTGGAAGCTTGTTTTTGTCTACAAACCAATCTCCGAGAGAGGTTGTGTCATTATCTCTTTTGCCAAACCAGCCGTCATCAAGAACCATAAGCTCAATACCTGCCTGTTTTGCGGTTTTTGCAATCTCAACTATTTTATCTTCGTTAAAATTAAAATATGTAGCTTCCCAGTTGTTAATTAACACAGGTCTTTCTATATCTCTGTATTTGCCTCTTGCAAGTCTTGTGCGGTAAAGCTTATGGTATGTACGGGACATTGTTCCTATACCTTCAGATGAGTAGACCATTACAACCTCAGGAGCTGTAAAAGTCTGATTTGGTTCTAATAACCAGTTAAAATCAAATGAATTGATTCCCATATATGCTCTTGTGAAATTTTTTGAATCCACTTCGACACCTGCTTCAAAATTACCGCTGTATACAAAGCTGAATCCGTACACTTCGCCTTGTTCTTCATTTGTGTTTTTACGGGCAAGAGCAAAGAACGGACTTTGATTATGTGAGCTTGAGCCACGTCGGCTTTGGATGTTTATACCTGAATTCATTACAGGAACTCTTTGAATGTGACGTTCGATTGCCCATGCACCGTGTAAATGGATAAAATCAAAGTCATTATCAGAAAAATCAACATTACAGCTTAATATTGATTTGATATTTAAAGACTGTTCTCCCTCATTTTTTGCAGTTACACTCCTTGTGATTGCATCAAATTGTGAGAATACTGAATATCTGTATACAAGTACAAGCCCTGTAAGTTCATCTTTCATTTCTATTTCAAGTGTCTGTGCTTCACTGTCAGCTTCCGTATAAGTTGACGGAAGCCCTTCTAATTTAGGTTTTGAATCAAAAATTTTGTGTGATACATATTTCATTTTTGTGATTCTTGAACCGTCTGCATATTGAGCATGAAATGACGGTTTTCTGAGATCGCAGCTGCCATAGAAAGCATATTCCTGCGGGAGTACGTCTGTAGAAATATTTTCGCCATTTTCATAATATTCATAATTAAGTGCTGAAAAACCTGAACATATATTAATGTTTATAGTGTTTTCAATTCCTGAAATATCATCTATTCTTTTGCCGTAATAGAGATGTGCTAAAACATAGTCACCCTTGAGCATAAAGATATATGATGTATTTGGTGTTTGCAGGTGAAAAATTTTTTTGTTGCTGTCAAATGTAATAGGCATAATTTTTTTCCTTTCTGAAATCAAATCTTTTTTATTTTATTCCACACAGCGTCCATTTCATCAAGTGAAAGCTCTGCTAAATCTTTACCGTCTTTTTTTACATATTCTTCCATTTTTATAAATCTTTTTATAAATTTATTTGTTGCATTTGTAAGTGCGGTTTCGGGGTCAACCTTTAAAAATCTTGCCATGTTTACAACGGCAAAAAGAAGATCTCCGAATTCTTCATCTATGTCAGCCTGATTTGTTGTTTTCATTGCTTCTTTAACTTCGTCGAGCTCTTCATAAATTTTTTCAGTTGCACCGTCAACAGAATCCCAGTCAAATCCCGCTGATTTGGCTTTTTTCTGAACCTTTTCGGCACGAATCAAAGCAGGAAAGCTTTTCGGAACATCAACCAATGCATCAGAATATGATTTTAATCCTTTTTCGGCTTTTTTATTTTTCTCCCATGTACTTAGTGCGTCTTCGGAATTTTCTGCTTCATCAGAACCGAAAACATGAGTGTGACGGTCAATAAGCTTTGTACAAATTTCGCTTACAACATCATCAAAATTAAAAGCACCACGTTCTTCTGCAATACGGGCATTAAATACAACCTGTAAAAGTACATCACCAAGCTCATTTGCAAACATTTTATCATCATTGTTATCAAGAGCTTCAATTGCCTCATATGCTTCTTCAATCATGCATCTTTTAATGCTTTCATGAGTCTGAACTCTGTCCCAGGGACAACCGTCTCCGGCTCTCAGCTTAATAAGGATATTTCTTAAATCATCAATGGTAAATTTCATATATACACCTCATTAATTAGTTTGTTATTTATTGGCATAAAAGAATTATATCACAAATAAATTAGTATAACAAGACTTATTTTTCAAAAATTAAAAATAATATTTCACCTTTGCGAAAGGAATCGGTTTACATGAAAAAACAAAGCTTTTTTAAAGGTACAGTGATTTTGATTGCTGCCAATGCCATATCTAAAATTCTCGGAGCTGTTTTTAAAATTCCTCTTACTTATATTTTGCAGGAGGAAGGAATGGCTATTTTCAATACTGCCATGGGTGTATATTCAATGGTACTTTCTTTTATTATATCAGGGTTACCGCCTGCCCTTTCAAGATATGTTGCAGAGGAATATACTTTAAAAAACTACAGTACGGTAAAAAGAACTGTCAAGCTGTCAACCGTAATTTTTTGTCTGCTTGGAATTTTGGGGACTGTTCTTTTATATTTTTTCTCCGACTTTTTTGCGTATTCCATGAAAGATCCCAAGGCGGCTCTTGCTATCAGGGTTATATCACCGTCAGTATTTTTTGTGGCATGGGGAACTGTATACAAAAGCTATTATCAGGGTTGTGTCAATATGATTCCGACTGCATTGTCTCAGGTTATAGAGGCTTTTATAAGACTTTCAGCAGGCTTTTTTGGAGCATATCTTTTAAGAAATTCTCTTCTTGAAATCAGCTCAGCAGGTGCAATTTCAGGTATTACTATAGGAGAAATTATTGCAACATTGATTTTATTTGCTCTGTTTATACCCACAAACAGAAATATGCCGTACATAGGTGAGAAGAAAAGCAGACGTTCAATTTGCAATTCTTTAGCATCAATTGCAGTGCCGATGCTTGTCTGCTCATGCATATCGGGAATGTTGAATCTTTTAGATGTTGCAATGATAAGAAACAGTCTGATAAAAATTCAATTTACACCACAAACTGCTGAAATGTTTCTTTTGAAATATTCAAGTTATACTTCGTGCTTTGATGATTTGAAAGAAAGGTTGATGCTGACAATTGACGGAGCAAGATGGTTATACGGAGCATATTCGGGATATGCCCTTACCATATTTCACCTGCCAACAGGAATTATAGGGGCTTTAGGAATAAGTGTTTTACCTGTAATTACAGGAGCACTTACAAAAAATGATAAGGTTCTTGTTCAAAAAACTGCTGTTATGGCACTAAAACTGACTCTTATTATTGCTATTCCCTGTTCTTTGGCATTATATCTTTTCAGTGAGCCTATTTTAGAGCTATTGTTCAGCAATTCAGCTTCTGCAGGACTTTTACAGCAATTATCTCCATGTGTTATTTTCATATGTGTGTCTCAGCTGTTTATGGTAATTCTGCATGGAGCGGGAAGAGTGATAGAGCCTTTTTTATACAGTCTTATAGGTATCGGTATAAAATTAATTTCAAATTATTTTCTTGTAAGAAATCCGGCATTTAATATCAGCGGAGCGGTTTTGGGGTCTGATATTGGTTTTTTTGTGGTTATGATTCTGAATGGAATTAGTGTAAAAAGACATCTTAAAATAGACTTAAAGCTTTTAGAATGTGTAGTAAAGCCAACTTGTGCAACTGCTGTAATGGGTCTTTTAATGCTTTTATTGTATAAACCGATGAATGTAATTTTTTTAAATTCTCAGATAGCCCTGGCTATATGTGTTTTCGTTGGCGGAATCGGATATTTACTTTCGCTGATGTCAATGAATGTACTTAATAAAAAAGAGCTTAAAGAAATTCATCTTTAAACTCATATTAAAGAGGTTTAACCCCTTTTTTTTCTGTAAATTCTTGCTCTCATGAGAAGATATTCTCTTGTGTTAAGACCGGGGTCTATCAGGATTTCTTCAAGAAGCTTTAATAAAGTATCACCGATTTCATGCCCGGCACGAAATCCCAGCTTGTTAAGGTCACGGCCGTTTATTGCAAGGTCGGAGATTCTGTACGGATGACGCTCCGCTAAAACCTTCTGATATATTCTTCTTATATCATTTAATTTGTTCAGCTTATCCTGAAAAAATCTCATATTTTTTGCCATATTATCGGCTTCCTGGAGTATTAAGAGTTTTGGGAAAACATCGCTTCCTGTTCTCATCATCATTCTTTTTACTCCTTGAGGTGTCGGCTCAATTCGTACATCGTGATTTTCAATCAGTACAAGAATTTCTTTTGTGAGCTGATTATCAACCTTAAGTCTTCTTAAAATTTCAGTTGCAAGTCTGACGCTTTCCCTGTGATGCCCGTAAAAATGAATTATTCCGTTTGCATCAACACTTTTACATATTGGCTTTCCTATGTCATGCAGTAAAGCAGCCCAGCGGATAACAGTATCATTTGGTGTACTCATTACCGCATGAATAATATGTTCACCGACATTGTATATATGATATTTGTTCTTTTGCGGAACAGAAAAACAAATATCAAGCTCGGGAATGATATGCTTTAAAAGTCCAAGCTCGTTCATATCCATGATGACACCGGGATTGTCGGTCATAAGAATTTTATCAAATTCTTCTCTGATTTTATCATTTGATGCTTTTTTTATTAGTATTGAGTATTTTTTTATGTCAAGCTCTGTTTGAGGGTCTAATCTGAAACCTAAAAGAGCACTGTATCTCACTGCACGGAGCATTCGTATCGGCTTTTCGGAAATTGCCTGCTGCGATGAGTCAACAAGTCTGATTGTCTTGTTTGAAATGTCCGTCATTCCATTAAAATGGTCAATAATTCCCGTGTCGGGGCTGTATGCCATTGAATTAATGGTAAAGTCAAAACAGGAAAGAAGCTTTTTTATATCATTATTTTGGTTTGAACTGTCGGAGTTGTTACTGCAGAATATATTGAATGCAGTTTTGTTTTCAATAACCGTTACTGAGTTATTGTGCAGACGGTTGTCAACAGTTTTTCTGAATAAAGCCTTTATTCTTGCGGTGGTTGCAGTGGTGATAAGTACATACGCAACCGGAGTTTCGCTCATGATAAGCTCACGAACGGTTGCACCTGCAATAAAAGCCTTATATCCGTCATGTTCGATTTTCTTTATTACTAAAAGAGCTGTTTCGTTTAGCTGTTCAAACACCGTCTGTTCTCCTTTACAAAATGATAATAACTTTATTATAACATATAGCATAGTAAAATTCAATTATTATTTTAATAATAACTGAATTTTTTGAAAACTATGGCAAATTTATTGTAATTTGGATTATGTTGTGATATAATATATTTTGGATTGGTGTGGATTTATATTGTAAATTGAGGTGCTGAAGAATGAAGAAAAAATATCTTTTTACATTAATAATTATTTTACTGTTAAATATGATTAATTATCCTGTTTTTTCAGAGGATAATCTATATATTGATTTTAACAGTGAAAATGTGTCCTTACCGAAAACAATCGGAGGGGAATGGAGTATTGAAAAGAGAGCTTATATAACATATGCTGACAATAGCTTTGATAAAAACGGCGGTAGTCTTGAAACAGTGTTTGGTATATGGAATGCAAAGAACGGGAAATATGTGCAGACAGAGCTGTCGGTAGGGGCTGCTGCGAGAACACTGCTTCCTGAAACTTTTTCTGATTTTTCTATGGAGTTTGATGCAAAGCCGTTATCGGATGATACAAAATTAATGGTATTTTTCGGCTGTGTCGCAATATATGATGTATGTGTTGCGGAAATAACAAAGGACGCATCAAAGCTGATAATTGGTGAAAAGGAATATACAGGCGGGGGAAGTATTGAGAAAAATAAAGAATATCACATCAAATTTGAAATAACAGATAATGATATATCATTGTATCTTGATAATGAACTGATAATTTCTGAAAATGATTTAACCTTTAATAATGGACGAATTGGGTTTGGTTGCTGGAATTCTCAGATGGAGGTTGATAATTTTAAGGTTACGGCACCCGACAAATTAGGCAGTGGAAAAAAGCTTTTGCAAAAAAGTGATGAATTTTCTGTTGCTTTGATTGAGAATATGAAAAAATATCCGTCAAATTCTGCAAAAATTGCGGCGGGAAACTTTATAGACGGTGAAATTGGTATTGTTGTAAATGCAGATGAGGATAAAAACGGATATTATTTCGGTATTGATAAGGGTAAGGCATTTTTGAGACTGAGACAAGATGGAAATGTAAAAACCCTGTCAGAAGCAGAATTTAAACCGTTATCCGGAACTTACTATAAATTTACTGTTAATGTATCAGATACAAAGCTTGATTTTTATATAGATAATATTAAAATGCTCAGTGCAAAGGATGACAGTGCAAAAGATGGAATGTTTGGGATATTCTCAGATAAGACGGCTGTTATTTGTGAAAACATAAGTGCGGAGGAAGCAGTTTTAGAATATTCTCCCGATGCGTTAAAGGATTTCTCAGTGAAAGAATTTAAAGATATTGACACTGAAAAATACAGTGAGGCTATAGGTGTGCTTACTGCACTTGAAATAGTAAGCGGATACTCCGATAATACATTTCGTGGTAATGAAAAGATGACAAGAGCAGAATTTGCAGATGCGATTTACAGAATACAAAAGCTTAAACCGGCAAACAATTCCGATTATAATATTCCCGAAGATATTTCTGAGGATTGCGAATACAGAACGGCTGTAATTGCTGCGGTTAATGACGGTTATTTAAAATTATACAATAACCAGGCAAATCCCGATGACGCTGTGGAATTGACAGAAGCACTTGATGTGATGCTGAGAATACTTGGTGCAAAGCCGTTGACGCAGTACAACAGTATTTTAAGTGTTGCGGATTCTTTTAATATTACTGATAATGTTAATGCGGAAAACTCATTGCTTACAAGATACGGTGCAGCACAATTAATATTTAATACAATGAATGAAAAAAAGCTTGCTCCGACACAGATAAATTCGAACGGTGCGGTTATTGAAAAAAACAAGAGTATTTTAGAAGAATTGTTTGATGTTCAAAAGGTTTACGGTATATTAAAGGCAAATAAATATATAAATGCATTTTCAAAAGAGCCTGCAAATCTATCTGATAATGAAATTTTGATAGACAGTAACACCTATATTTGTAATAGGGATGTGTCAGAGTTTGTGGGATGCGGCACAGTAAGCTATGTGCAAAGCAGTGATGATGTAGATGCCGTTATATATATAAAAGCTCATAAAACCTCCGTGACTCAAATATCAGCAGAGAAGATAAATGAAAATACAAGCAATTCAAAAATATCATATTATAAACACAGTGATTCAGATAAATCGCAAAGCATCAGACTTAATGATAATACAAAAGTGGTTTATAACGGTTTGTTTTATAATAATATTTCCGATATAAGTGAAAATATTTTTAATATTAAAAACGGTACTTTGACTGTTATTGATAATAATAACGATTCCGATATTGATTTTGTTTTTGTCAATGAATACAGTGTTGCAGTGGTCGAAAGTGTGTCCTATGCAAACAGCCTGATTTATGACAGGATTTCAAAAAATACTATCAGTACAGGTGATATTGAAAATAAGGTTGTTATTAAAAAAGGAAATAATGTGATTTCCATAAATGAGATAAAACAAAATGATGTTTTGTGCGTTCAAAAGCCTGAGAGTGAAAATGGCTATACTGTAATTACAGTATCCGAAATGTCGGGAAAATCGGGTGTAATAAAAGTTATTAATGAGAAATCTTTGGTGATTGATAACGATGAGTTTGATATAGCTGACATATTAAATGTAAGGTTATTTAATCTGAATGATTATGTTACCGCTTATTTTGATTTTAACGGTAAAATAGTATATATGGAAAAAAGAAGCCTTGATGATTACGGTTATCTGGTGGGTGTAATTTCTGATGAAGAAGAGCTTTATATAAAGATGTTTACAACAGGAAACGGTAAGGGCAGATTTATTCTTGATGATAAGGTTAATGTGTATAATAACGGAAATAAAATCAGATATATAAAGGGTAAAACCTTTTACGGATTAAAGGTCTTGATTGAGGATATACTTGATTCTTCAAGAACCTATGACAATAATTCAAAACCTGAAAAATACGGAGTTTTAGTAAGGTATAAGATAGATTCAGATAATAAGGTATATGAAATACATTTCCAAAAGGATAAAACAAAAATAGATTTACCTGACGACGAGATGGAATTTTCATGCTACTACGATTCCGAAAAAGCAGGGGAAACCGCATATTATTATTCTGGATTAATCAACTCCAAATACAGAATAACACAAAATACAAAAATTATTTCATTGTCGGGTAATTGCTTTGATATGGATAATTTTAAGATGTTATCATATGCAAGTCTTGCGTGGGATGAGTATTATGATTCAAGAATTTATGATGTAAATGAGGAATTTGAGGCTAAAGTTCTGGTTATTTATGATTTTGAGTTGGGATATGACAGACCTGTAGGAATTATTCAGAAAAGTGAATATATTCTTGATGAAAATGATAATGCAAGTCTGATGCTTACAATGTATCAAAGCGGTGAGACTGTCATTGCCAAAACAACAGATTACGATTTAATATGTGATGACAGTGCGGCTTACTGGTTTAAAAATGAAAACACAAAAATCAAAGATTTAAAGCCGGGAGATATAATAATATATAATACCGATTCTCAAGGGTATATTAACTGGTATGCTTTGATATTTAAAAATAAGAAACAGGAACATTACGCAACCTCTCCAAGAGGCTGGTACTGGGGAACAATACCGTCAACCGATATGACTCTGACATACACCGACGTGACAAAGAAAACAGGTAATATCTTTGTATTTGACAGCAATAACTATTCAAGACCGGTACTAAACAACGGTGGAAGATATTATCTTTACAACAGCAATAAAAACAGTGTAATTCCGGCAACGTTTGATGATGTTAAAAGGGGAGATAATGTCACATTGATATGGAAATCTGCGGTGTTGGATACTGTGGTTATTTACAGGTGATAAGAAATAAGGAAGGGAGTTAATTAAAAAAAATGAAAACGGTAATAAAATATGTAAAGCCGTATATGGGAATAATGCTTGTTGGTTTTGTAATAAAAATCATAGGCAGCATTATGGATTTACTGTTACCTATGGTGCTTGCACATCTTGTTGATGTTGTAGCACCAAAAGGAAATATTCCCGAAATTATTTTGTACGGTTTATTGATGGTCATATTCTCGCTTATAGCAGTATGGGGAAATATAGTGGCAAACAGACGTGCGGCACTGGTTGCAAAGAACACAACACAAAGCTTAAGAAGTGATTTATTCAGAAAAATATCTGAATTGTCCTGTACCAATATTGATAAATTTTCAATATCTTCACTTGAGTCAAGAATGACAACCGATACTTACAATATAAACCACATGATAGGTATGATGCAAAGAATCGGTGTGCGTGCTCCCATTCTGCTTTTGGGCGGAATTGCGGTGACGTTCTTTATGGAGCCTGTATTAACTATGGTTCTTCTTGCGGCACTTCCTTTTATGGCTGTAATTACTGTTTTTGTTTCTAAGAAGGGAATAGGACTTTATACAAATCAGCAGAAAAGTGTTGATAAAATGGTTCGTGTAGTAAGAGAAAATATTACAGGTATCAGAATTATAAAGGCTTTATCAAAATCTGAGTATGAAAAGAACCGTTTTGACGATGCAAATAAGGAGCTTGTAGACAGGGAAACAAAGGCGTCTGTAACAATGTCTGTAACAAATCCTGCAATGAATTTTATTTTAAATTCAGGACTTGCAATAGTTATAATTGTCGGTGCATTCAGAGTTAATAATGGCATTATCGGTGTTGGAAAGATAATTGCATTTTTAAGTTATTTTACAATTATTTTAAATGCCCTTCTGATAATAACAAGAATATTTGTTATGTATACAAAAGGTGCTGCATCGGCAGGACGTATCAGTGAGGTTCTCTCGGCAAAAAATGAGATTGAATTGCAGGAAATAGCAAAAAGCGTAACACCGAATCATATTGAATTTAAAAATGTAAATTTTTCATATTACAAGAAAAGGAATAATGTATCGGACATTAATTTCTCATTAAAGCGGGGAGAAAGTCTTGGGATAATCGGTGCCACAGGAAGCGGAAAAAGTACGGTTGCAGCGTTATTGATGCGATTATATGATACAGATTCAGGTGAAATTTTAATAGACGGCAAAGATTTGCGTTCAATTCCCAATGATGAATTACATAAGATGTTCGGAGTGGTATTTCAGAATGATACACTTTTTGCAGATACTATTAAAAATAATATTAAATTCGGAAGAGAATTATCTGATGATGAAGTAAATGAAGCTATTGATATTTCTCAGGCGAGAGAATTTATTGATACATTAAAAGAAAAAGAAAACCATATGCTTACACAAAAGGGAACAAATCTCAGCGGTGGTCAGAAGCAAAGAGTTTTGCTTGCAAGAGCAGTGGCAGGAAAACCCCGGATTCTTATTTTAGACGATTCTTCGAGTGCACTTGATTATAAAACAGATGCACAGCTAAGAAGTGCAATTAATGAATACCGTAAAAATTCAACCTGTGTGATAATAGCACAGCGTATAAGTTCAATAAAGCATTGTGAGCATATTATAATGCTTGATAAGGGAAAGATTATCGGAAGCGGAACCCATGAAGAAATGATGAACAATTGTCCGCAATATGCCCGGATAAGTAAAATGCAGATGGGAGGGGGTAGATGATGGCACGAGGATTTGCAAGCGGCAATATTGATAAGCCTAAAAATCGTAAACAGGTATTATTGCGATTGTGGTCATATTTAAAGCAGTTTAAACTATTGATATTTATTGCTGTTTTCCTTTCGGTAAGCTCGAATTTACTCTCACTTGTCGGACCTAAGCTTTCGGGATTTGCGATTGACGCAATCGGAACAACACCCGGAAATGTTCAGTTTGACAGGGTTTTCACTTTCTGCATACTTATGATAGTGTTTTATGCTGTATCGAGCGTTTTTACTTACATATTGTCGAGAGTGATGATAAAGCTAAGTCAAAGCATCATTTACAAAATGAGAAAAGATGTCTTTGATAAGCTTGTAACACTTCCTGTAAGTTTTTTTGACAAACATCAGGTGGGTGATGTGGTGAGCAGAATATCATATGATATAGATACCGTAAATGCTTCCCTTACCAATGACCTCGTTCATATAATTTCGAGTGTGTTTACAGTTGTTGGTTCTCTGATTATGATGATAACAATATCTGCACCTCTTGTATGTGTTTTTGTGATAACAATACCGTTGGCATTTGTGTTTACCAAATACATGGTAAAAAAGGTTCGCCCTCTGTTTCATAAGCGTTCTGAAATGTACGGAACTATGAACGGGTTTGTTGAAGAAATCATTTCGGGACAAAAAACAATAAAGGCTTATAACTGCGAGGATGTAATGTGTGAACGATTTGATAAGGTTAATTCAGAAACCGCACAGGCAGCTTATAACGCTGAATATCACAGCAGTAAGGTTGGCCCGAATGTGAATTTTGTAAATAATCTTTCGCTTGCATTAATCAGTGTTTTCGGGGCTATACTTTACATTTACAAGGGAATAACTCCGGGAGATTTATCATCATTTGTATTGTATTCAAGAAAATTTTCAGGACCTATAAATGAAGTAGCAAATATTATAAGTGAAATACAGTCGGCTTGTGCTGCTGCGGAGAGAATATTTGCTTTAATTGATACACCTCCTGAAGCAACAGATGCTGATGATGCTGTCAGATTAATAAATCCCGACGGTAATATATCAATAGAACATGTAAAATTTTCATATACAGAGGATAAAACCGTAATACATGATTTTAATCTGAAAGCTGATAAAGGACAGTTAGTAGCGATAGTTGGTCATACAGGAGCGGGAAAAACAACTGTTATTAACCTTTTAATGAGATTCTATGATCCACAAAGCGGTAAAATAAAGATTGACGGAATTGAAAGCTTAAAAATCACAAGAGAAAGTCTCAGGAAGGCATATGCAATGGTTTTGCAGGATACATGGCTTTTTGAGGGAACAATATTTGATAACATTGCATACGGTAAAAAAGATGCAACGTTAGAAGATGTAAAACGTGTGTGTAAAGCGGCAAGAATTGATGATTATGTCGAGAGTCTTACCGACGGATACTATACGGTACTTTCGGAAAACGGAGTAAATATTTCTCAGGGTCAAAAACAGCTTTTGACGATTGCAAGGGCTATGCTTTTAGATGCGTCAATGCTGATACTTGATGAAGCAACCTCAAATGTTGATACATCAACAGAAATTCAGATTCAATCTGCTATGCGTGAGCTTATGAAAGGAAAAACCTGCTTTGTTATTGCACACAGATTGTCAACCATTCAGAATGCCGATACCATTTTAGTTATGGAGAATGGTGATATTAAGGAGCAGGGAACACATGATGAGCTTATTTCAAAGAACGGATTGTATTCTAAATTATATTTTTCACAGTTCAATTAATTGAACAAAAAAACAGCTGCTGAGTTATATCAGCAGCTATATTTTTTATCAGAAAAGTATGTCATTCCAAAATACTCTTGCACTTGAAGCAAGTTTCATTGAAATGAAAACAAATACGGAGGAGAATATAAGCATCATATTACGCTGTCCCCATGAATTTGTAAATAACCATCTTCCCTTTACCAACAACCCGTAAAGCTCAGGTAAAACGGCAGAAAGAATAATTATTATTAAATAATTCCTTAATACAATGTCTTTATGGTGATGAATATTTCTGGCAAGATTAACATATAAGAAACCCTGCAACAAACTGAATAACACTCCAAATAAATCATATGAATCCCAGGTCAGATAGTTAAACACAAATGCATTATTATATTGGAATAGATAGCAAGAACGTGTAGCAGCATCAACAACTTCCTTAAAATCGCCCTTAACAAACCATACAGGTATTGAACTGATAAATAAGTCTGATATCGGATTATTTATCATATAGAAGAATATCCAGGTATTTGCTATAAAGTAGCAACCAGCAATTATGTATAATACAGTTCTGATTAATTTGTTTTTATTCATTAGAGGGGTTTTTGTTGTAAGCATTATCAATGGCAAAAATACCACTAAGAAACGATGTATACAATACGCAAGTGATGATGGATTAACTTTTCCACCCCCGAAATGAAAAAGCGATATTAAAAAGTCAATAAAGCTTTTATTAAAAAACAGTGCACCCAGCACAAAAGAAAATACAAGACAAATGTCTATTAAAATACGTTTTAAATATGGTGAAAACATATATTACCTCCAAAAAAACAACATGATATCATTATAATACTTTTTAAAAGAAAATGCAATAGTTTTTTAAAATAAAAATAATCATATGTTGTTATTTACCAATATTTTTGTAATTTCATAGGCAGACATATCCGAAATGAGCAAAGTAATGCCCTCATTTTCAGCTCTTTGCAAGACCCCGTCATCGGGAGTAAAGCCTTCACAAATCAAAATACATCCTGCTTCTGTTAATGAAGCAACGGCAACAATATTAATATTACTTTGAATTGTAATCCAGATATTATCCTTTTGAACCTTACTCATTGCAAGGCTTAATAAGTCACCGATATAACAACCGTTTATTTCTTTGTTTTCATCACCGGACAGCAATTTAAAGTCGGTTTTTTCAATTAAATCTTTTAATAACATCTAAAATCTCCTCGTTTAATAAATAATTACTCGTCATCCTGTTTTTTTTCAGGTATATAGCTTCCTTCCAGTAATGCCATTTCCTCAACCAGCTTGCTTATACGTTCACGAAGTTTGAAAATGCAATCTGTTTCCTGAGCATAACCGCGTACAATATCTTCAGCCAAAGCTCTGCAGGAGGGTGAACCGCATGAACCGCAGTCAAGCTTTGGAAGACTGTCGTATATTTCTTCAAGCTGTATCATTTTTCTCATTGCAACATGAATATCTTTATCAAGATTCATTATCGGTTTGTAAATTAATGGTCTGTCCCAGAACGGAACTATATCATCACCAAGACTTAATTTTTCAGGCTCAATCGGTTTACATATTCTTTTTAATCGTGATTCTGCAACAAACGAATTTTCGCAGGTTAAAGGTCCTCCGACACAGCCTCCTGTACAGGCTAACGCTTCAACATATTCAATGTCATTAAGCTTTCCGTTTTCAATATCCTCAAAGACCTGTATAACATTCTGAATTCCGTCAACTGCAATCTGACGCTCGGCATTTGTTGCAACAGCCTCACCGCCCGGAATAGCCCAAAGGATTCCGTCACTTCCGGCATGACTTAGTTTTTCAATATCTTTTTCTTCGATTTTTCCGAGGCTTTGGGCTAATTTTAAATATGTATCCTTAATCGAAAGTACCCCGTCTACAGATGAATTGGTAACATTTGCTGAATTTCTGATTTCGGTCGCTTTAGCTGCACAGGGAGATATGAATATAATACCGATTTGCTGAGGTGATAAGCCTGTTTTTTCTACAGCTTCTTTTCTTGCCTGAACTGCCGAAAGCTCCATAGGGGAGCGAAGGGGAATAATATTGTTAATAAGATTTGGAAATCTTATTGCAATAAGACGAACCACTGCAGGACAGGCAGATGATATTGTCGGGGTGAGAAGTTCGCCCGATTTTAACAGCTTTCGTGTTTCTTCGCTTGCTTTTTGTGCACCTCTTGCAACTTCAAATACATCATCAAATCCAATCCTTTTCAGTGCTGTAAGCATTAAGTCTATATTTTCGGTTTTTGAAAACTGAGCACAAAAGGCAGGAGCAACAAGTGCCACATTGTATTTATAATTATTCAATATATCAAAGCTGTCTGTAACAGCTTTTTTTGCACGGTATGGACAGACACGAATACACTCACCGCAGTCAATACAGCGTTCTTTTAATATTTTTGCTTTCCCGTTCTGGATTCGTATTGCCTGCGTCGGACAGTGTTTTAAGCAGTTTGTGCAGCCCTTGCAAAAATCTTTCTCAAGTGTCACCGAATGCCAATATGTATTTGTCACTATGACCGACTCCTTTATAAAAAATTAAAAGTCCAATATGTTTATTAGTTGTTTTGTGTATAGAAAACCAGGGTGACGGTAGTGCCTTCACCTATTTTTGTTTCAATATTCATTTCGTCTGAATATTTCTTCATGTTTGGAAGTCCCATTCCGGCACCAAAACCTAATTCACGAACCTGATTTGTAGCTGTGGAAAATCCTTCCTGCATTGCTTTTTCAAGATCTGCAATTCCCGGACCGTTATCACATAATTTGGCAACAATACGGTCGGTTTCTATACTTATGTCGATGTAACCGCCGTTGGCGTGGATAACCATATTAATTTCGCCTTCATACATTGCTATAGCGGTTTTTCTTATTACTGTGGGATTAATACCAAGCTGAGTAAGCAGTTTTTTGACCTTACTTGAACAGTCCCCTGCCAAAGTGAAATCGTTTCCGTCAACATTATAATGCATATTTAAAGCTTCCATGACATCACCTGCTTTGATTGTTTAATCCGTTTGAATAAAGTAAGCCGCTTGCAATGTAAAGCGGATAATCGGTTGTCATCAATGTAATATCCTTCATTTTAGCCATTCCGATTATGCTGTCTTCAGGTTCTTTTCCACGTACAAAAACAATAGTTTCAATATCCATCATTTCGGCAGTTCTTACTACCTGCGGATTTATAAGACCTGTTAAAAGTAAAGCCTTGTCTTTTACGAATGCGAGTACATCACTCATGAGGTCGCTTCCGCAGGCTGAATTGACCTCTTTATCGAGAAATTCTTCGCCTGTTAAGACCTTTGCATTTAAAATTTCTTTAACCTCTGAAAGTTTCATTGATTTGCTCCTTTATATTTTTATACATAAATTATTTTATTTCCGGCTGATTTATATAATCGGTTTTTTACTGCCAGACCGTAACCGTCATCGTATATAAATTCAGCAAAGACAACATCTATATTATTTTCATCAAATTCACGCAGTACTTTGAAAAGATTTTTTGCATAATCCTTATTATTTTCGCCTGCATTTATAACCAGGTTTGCTTCATAATCTGAATTTGATATTGTTAAAACACCGCATTTTTTGTCTTTTGAATTTTTTAATAATTCTTTTATTTTATTTTGTACCTTTGTAAGTGAACCCTCGATTACCGTAACATCTGCATCCGGGGCATAGTGTTTATATTTCATGCCGGGGCATTTCGGTATTTCATCAGCTGAAACAGTCTTTAAAATGTGCTTGTCTACGGTAACATCGGGAACATACTGTCTGATTTGTTCGAGTGTTATTCCTCCGGGGCGTAGAATACGTGGAGTATCGTTGCTCATGTCAATTACGGTAGATTCAAGTCCGACTTCGCAACTGCCACCGTCAATTATTGCATCTATTCTTCCTGTCATATCGTCAATTACATGACGTGCAACGGTCGGACTGGGCTTGCCGGAAAGGTTGGCACTTGGTGCGGCTACAGGAACGCCCGATGCTTTTATTAATGCTCTTGCTATTTTATCAGACGGTATGCGGATTGCAACCGTATCAAGCCCGGCAGTAACCGTATTGCTTATTTTATCAGATTTTTTTAAAATTACCGTAAGAGGCCCGGGGGAAAAATGCTCAAAAAGCAGTTTTGCATTTTCGGGAATTTCCCGTACAGCAGATTTAATGTCATCAACATCTGCAAAATGCACAATGAGGGGATTATCTGACGGTCTGCCTTTAGCGGTAAATATACTTTTTACAGCATCGTCGTCAAATGCATTTGCACCAAGACCATACACCGTTTCGGTGGGGAATGCAACAAGACCTCCCTGATTAAGTATCCTTCCCAGCTCGTCTATTTCTTTCGTATTTATATTATTCTTATCTATTTTTACTATTTTTGTGTTCAAATTAATTCACCTTTTAATATTTGCATTTTTCAAGCATACTATGTTTCAAATCCCATAACTTCTGAGACATATCAACATAGTATTTATGTGGATTTTCAAATCTTTTCACCTCATCCCACAAATTATCAATTTCCATTTTGCAGTATTCACGGAGGACGGAAAGTGCAGGTAAATCATATACAAGCCTTCCTTTGGAAAAAATTTGTTTCAGTAATGGTCGTGCATAAAAATTATCCACAGTTTTTCTTTTCCATGTATATTCGGGGTCAAAAAGCTCATAGGTGTCAGAATCTATTACTTCGTCATGAAGTGTTATTACATCTGCAATTGCTTTTGAAGTGTCACCTGAATATAATCTGTAAACCTGTTTAAATCCGGGTGTGGTAATTTTTGTAACATTTTCGCTTATTTTGATTTTGGGTATAATTTCTCCGTTGTCATCCTCAACAGCAACGAGCTTGTAAACTCCGCCGAAAACAGGGGAGGATTTTGAAGTAATAAGTCTTTCCCCGACTCCGAATAAATCAATTTTTGCACCCTGCTGAAGAGTGTCACGAATAATATATTCATCAAGTGAATTTGAAGCAACAATATTACAGTCGGAAAATCCTGCATCGTCAAGCATTTTACGACATTGCTTTGACAGATAGGTAATATCACCACTGTCAATTCTTACACCCTTTGGGCGGTATCCGTTGGGAACAAGATAATCGTTAAATACTTTTATGGCATTTGGGATCCCGGATTTTAATACATTATATGTGTCTACCAGCAATGTACAGCTGTCAGGATAACTTTTTGCATAAGTTAAAAATGCCTCGTATTCACTGTCAAACATCTGAATCCAGCTGTGAGCCATAGTACCAAGTGCCGGAACGCTGTTCTGTAAGTCTGTAATGGTACAGGCTGTTCCACAACAACCTCCTATATATGCGGCTCTTGCACCTAAAATTGCGGCATCTGCACCTTGTGCACGTCTTGAACCAAATTCCATTACGGGTCTTCCGTCAGCAGCCCTGACAATTCTGTTGGCTTTTGTGGCGATAAGACTCTGATGGTTCACCAATAATAAGAGCATGGTTTCAATAAGCTGAGCCTGAATTACAGGTCCTCTTACAGTGATTAGTGGTTCTCCGGGGAAAACGGGAGTACCTTCAGGAATAGCCCACACATCACATGTAAATTTAAAGTTTCTCAAATATTCGAGAAACTCACTTGAAAACAAATCTTTATTTTCAAGATATTTAATATCATCATCAGAAAAGTGAAGGTTTTTAAGATAATCAACAACCTGCTCAACTCCTGCCATAATGGCAAAACCGCCTTTGTCGGGATTTTCTCTGAAGAAAATATCAAAGTATACGATTTTGTCTTTAAAGCCATTGGTAAAAAAGCTGTTTGTCATAGTGAATTCATAAAAGTCGGTTAGCATTGTTAAATTTCTTTTCATAGGTGTGACCTCACTTTTGTATATGAATTTAAAGTGTAGAAGCGAATGGTCGCAATTCTACACTTTATTGTTATTATTTGTTATTGTATTTGTCAATATGCAGAGCCTCTGCGATAGCCGCCCGAACGTTTTGACTCGTTGCTGCGTTTTAAGGCAAGCATTTTTTCGTCGCTGTCAAGCTTGAATTTATTAAGTTTATCCTCAAATGACATATCCTCGTCATTTCTTGCACTCCAGTCAATATCTGCGGGGCGTATGGGTGTATGAGGCTTTTGAGCAGAATCGGATTTTTGAATCTTTTTCTTTTCTGATGCTTTTTTTATTGATAAGCTTATTTTTCCGTTATCATCAATTTTTATTACTTTTGCTTTTACAACATCACCGACTTTAAGATGTTCGTTGATGTCGGTGACATATGAGGATGCAACCTCTGAAATATGTACCAGACCTACTTTGTTGTCGGGAAGAGTTACAAAAGCACCAAAAGCCATTATTCCCGACACCTTACCTTCAATTATACTTCCGATTTCTACTGACATATGTAATTTTTTTCCTCCTGTGGGACTGTAATAATATAAATAGCTTTTAAAAGCTTATTCTTCTTCGCTTGTTATATCAATAAATACAATTTCGTCTTTTCTGATCATGCCGAGCTTTTCTCTTGCTACTTTTTCTATGTATTCGTCGGAATTAACATTTTGCTTCATATTATCAATTTCGTCTGCACGCTGCTGCTCATAATCAATCTGAGACTGAAGCTCTGCAATTGTATCGTTATTCTGCGTAATCTCCGGCTGAAGCATTGCACCTTTTATCAGCATGAATGCTGCTGCGATAAATAAAATTATCCAGGAAAGCTTTGAACTTTTTTTCTTTGAGATTTTTTGTTCGTTTTTCATTAAGATTACCTCTGTTATTTTTTCTTTTAAATAT
>JAZOTP010000018.1:0-16404 GCA_045657705.1 Clostridia bacterium | reverse complement strand
GGTAATGGGCTGCGGAGCACCTTTTGTTCAACTTCCTTGCAATGGTGTTGTAAGTGCTTTCTCACTTTCTTATTATGAAATGGAACATTTTTTGAAAGGAAAAAATAAATTATGTGATTTTCTCCTGAAAAGAGTTTACGAAAGTGAAAAGAATAGAATAGATGCAAATAAACCTGTTTCGCGTGTTATTTGGGATGTTACAGCCGTTGCGTGGCTTCTAAATAATAATGATAAGTTTATGTGTTCGAGAATTATTCACACTCCTGTCCCTGAATATGATTTCAGATATTCAATTAATCAAAGTAATCATTTTATGACATATGTATATCACATAAATCGTGATAATCTTGCAGAAGATTTATATCAGAAGCTTATTCGTTTTTGATTTAACTTTTTTTTACATAAACATATAAAACTCTCACCCCAATATATGTACTTATTTTAATTAACATTTATTTAATAAAATATTCTCATAAAATCAAATTATTTATGTTATAATTGTTTTATATTTAATAAATTTGTAATATTTTAATTAATATTGAATATAATATATAATATATCAATTTTACATATTACTTAATTAATAACAATACTAATTTTTGATATTGTTAAAAGAAAGGACATGATTTTATGGATAAAAGAATCAGAATTGGATTAATAATGTTAATGTGTACTATTTGTTCTGTATTTACAGTACATACTTTTTGTATTGGCGGATATGAAGTGATAGCAGAGGGTAAAAGTCTGGGATTTGTTGATGACGCAAGTACTGTTGAGGCAATTACGGATAAATTAAATTCAGAACTTTTGAGCTCTTACGGTAAAGAAGGATTAATTAAAAATAAAATAGAATTAATTGAAAAAACCGATATGAAGAAAAATTTAACTTCTTTAAGTGAGCTTGAAAGAAATATCAGCGGATTATCGGAATTTTTGCAAGAAGGATACATTTTAATTGTTGACGGACAAGACACTATTGCTTTTCCTGATTACAGTTCTATGGAAAAAGTTCTTTATGAAATACAAAAAGATTATATAATTGATAACGGTGATGCTGAATTTTGTGAAAAGATTGAATATAAAAGAGAATATATCAGCAAAACAAAATTATATGAAACAGAAAATGCAGTAGAATATCTGAAGAACAATAAAATATTAAACGTACGCACAACTGTAATAAGTGAATACAACGGAGCGGTTTCTTTTGACACAATCCGTGAAGAAGATGATACAATGTATAAAGGAAGTACAGTAATAATCACTGAGGGTGAGGCTGGAGAAAGCTTAATATCAGCTGAAATTGTATATATTAACGGTGAGGAATGCGAACGAAAAATAATAAAAGAAGAAATTATTAAACAACCTGTGAATCAATATGAAAAGATTGGGATTCTTGAGCCTCCTCCGGGATATGGTACAGGTGAATTTATATATCCTATATCAGGAAGATTAACATCTGCATACGGTCAAAGATGGGGGAGATTACATGGTGGAATTGATTTAGCTGCCGTAACCGGAACCGAAATTGTTTCGAGTGATAACGGAAAAGTTGTTTTTGCAGGTGTTTCGGGGAGTTACGGACTTTTGATAAAAGTAGACCATGGTAACGGCTATGTTACTTATTATGCCCATTGCAGTGAAATACTTGCAGATGTTGGTGACTGTGTATCAAAAGGCGAAGTAATTGCGCTTGTAGGAAATACAGGTAACAGTACAGGACCTCATTGTCATTTTGAAATCAGATATGATAATAATCGTCTTGATCCTTTAAATTATATCGAATAATTTGACACCTAAAAAGCAGCAGCTGATACTGAATCTCTGCTGTTTTTTTGATTTTTGGTAACAATAAAAAATAATCAGATTAAATATATTAAAATGCTTGATATAATCAGTTTTTTATGTTATAATTATAAGATACAAAATAGAGCTTCCGGGAGGTGATTCTGTTTGAAAGTATCTGATAATGAAATAAAAAAAATATGTTCTTCAACTATATACAAAAGAGGGCTTGAATATTTTAAAGATGGCAGAGTTCATATTAAATTGCGTGAAGAACAAATACTTACTGCAACAGTAGACGGTGAGGAATTATACAATGTAAGAATTGATTTTAACGGTGATGAAATAAAAGATTATTTTTGTACCTGCCCGTATTATCAGACAATGGGTTCGAGCTGCAAGCATATTGTTGCAACTTTAAAGAAAAGACAGACAGAATTGCTTGAAGGTGAAAATTTTAAGGATGAAAATGATAAAATTGCTCAATTATTGTGCAATAAATTTGCAAATGAGTGTTTTGAAAAAAAGAAATTAAATTTCAAATATTCTTTAAATATCTCTACAGAAAATGAAAGGGAATGCAAATTCTATGTTTCAATAGCATGCGGATTTGATGAACTGAAAGAAATAGACGGTATTGACAGATTTTTTGACTGTTTTATAAATATGTCTGATTTTAAAATATCAAAGCATACAGCAATTAATTCATCTAAATATTCTCTGAGCGAAGTTGACAGTGAAATAATTAATATTCTTTGTGAAGCATATCAAAATAAAGTCAATTCAGGAGTTTATACAAACAGAGTATCACAGACAATGATTGCCCCTGCAACTGCAGAGAGATTATTACCTCTTTTTACTGTTTCTGAATGTGATTTTTATTTAAACTCTGTACTTCTATCAGAATTTCGTGTTATTGAAGATAATCCTGATATTTTAATTGATATAAATGCAACGGACAGCGAAATAACACTAAATATATTTGAAAGCGGTATATCTCTTTTTAAAAACGGCAGTTGGTTTATCTATGAAAACTGCTTTTATCACACTGAACCTGAATGGAGAAGCTGGTTTATGCCGATTTACAATTCTCTATTGTCAGAATCAAGGACACAGATTGATTTTAAAGGCAGCTCAAGAATTGATTTTGCTACATATGTTTATCCAAAGCTAAGAAATAAACAAGGTGTAGTAACAACAGGATTAGATACGATTCTTATAAATGAAAAACCGGAATTTTCTGTTTTTCTTGATTATAAAAAAGATACCATGACTGCTGCGATTAAAGCACATTACGGCACGTTAACTATTCAGCTTCCTAAAGATGCACCGGATTCTGAAAAGATAGTGATAAGAGATTTAAATGCTGAAAATGACATTATTTCATATTTTAATTCTTTTAACATTGAGGATAACCTGTATTTTTCTGATAACGGTAGTCAGATATATGATTTTATTTTTGCAAAAGCAGATGAACTATCAAAAAAGGCAACTATATATGCAAGTGACAGTTTTAATAAATTATTTGAAGAAAAGGATATAGATTTAAGAGCAAAAATAAATTATAACGATAATATTGATTTACTTGAACTCGATTTTGAAACAGAATTATCTGACGAAGAAATTTTGGGAATATTAAACGCTGTAAAACTTAATGAAAAGCATTACAGGACAAAAGACGGTACATTCTTAAAGCTTGGTGAAAAAAACACTGAACAATTCAAATTATTAGATGTACTTTCCTTTTCGGAAAAAGATATAAAGAAAAGAACAAAACAAATTTCAAAGTATCATTTGTTGTACATTGAGGCTTTAAAAAATGAGGGTAAGGTTACAACAAATGATGCATTTAACGGATTGGTTGAAAGTATAAAAAATATTAAAATCAAAATTCCGAATGGTCTAAATGACATTCTGCGTCAATACCAAAAAGATGGTGTTCTTTGGTTAAAGCAATTATCTGAATTAGGATTCGGCGGCATACTTGCCGATGATATGGGATTAGGTAAAACACTTGAAGTTATTGCGTTTGTTATGAGTGAAAAAAAGGATAAGCCTTCATTGGTTGTTGCACCAAGTGCGCTTACTTACAACTGGCTCAGTGAAATAAAAAAATTTGCCCCTGATGCTAAGGCGAAAATAGCCGATGGAACTAAGGAAGAAAGAGCAAACTCCTTGTCTGACATAGATGGTTATGATTTTATTATTACATCTTATCCTCTGTTAAGACGTGACCCTGAACTTTTTTCTAATCTGGAGTTTTCCTATATGTTTATTGATGAATCGCAGCATATTAAAAATCCGGATACAATGAGTGCAAAAGCTGTAAAAAAAATAAAAGCTGACAGAAAATTTGCCCTGTCAGGTACTCCTATAGAAAACAGATTATCTGAATTATGGTCTGTCTTTGACTTTGTAATGAAGGGATATTTATATTCTTACAAAGAGTTTTCAGCTATTTTTGAAAAAAACATACAAAACACAAACAGTGATAGTGCTCTCATAGAATTAAGAAAAAAAATAGGTCCGTTTGTTTTGCGAAGAATGAAGGCAGATGTTTTGGCTGAATTGCCTGAAAAAATTGAAAATACTATATATTCTGATTTTGTTCCTGAACAAAAAAAGGTTTATGAAGCATTTCATGCTGTTGCAAAAAAAGAGATTGATACTTTAATTAATGAAGATAACGGTAGTATACAGATATTGACGTTATTGTTAAGATTGCGGCAGATATGCTGTCACCCGGGATTGTTTGACCGAAACTATAACAAAGACAGCGGAAAACTTCTGTTATTGGAAGAACTAATTGAATCTGCAACATCTCAAGGACACAGAATTTTGATTTTTTCTCAATTCACATCCATGTTAAATATAATCCGTGAAAGATTATCTGAGATTGGAAAAGATTCTTTCTTTATTGACGGAAAGACACCTGCATATCTCAGAAATGAATTGGCACAAAGATTTAACGACGGAGAGAAAGAGATATTTTTGATTTCTTTAAAAGCAGGAGGAACAGGATTAAATTTAACCGGAGCTGATACGGTTATTTTATATGACCCGTGGTGGAATCCTGCAGTAATGGAGCAAGCAGCGGACAGAGCATACAGAATTGGTCAGACAAAGGCTGTACAAGTAATAAAGCTTGCTACAAAAGGTTCAATTGAGGAGCAGATTTTAAAACTTCAGGAAAGCAAAAAAAATCTGGCTGATAATGTAATCCGGAAAAATGCAAAAACAATTTCAGGACTTACAAAAGAAGAAATTCTGTCATTATTCGAATAATTTATGGAGGCTATTTATGAATTTAGATAAATTAAACGATATGCAAAAGGAAGCGGTTTTAACCACTGACGGACCTGTTTTGATTTTGGCAGGAGCAGGGAGTGGAAAAACAACAGTACTAGTTAACAGAATTGCACATATTCTTGATAAAAATTTAACTTCTCCTTATGGAATTCTTGCTATTACTTTTACAAATAAAGCTGCCAATGAAATGAAAACAAGAATTGAGAATATGATAGGTGACGTTGCAAGAAATATGTGGATAAGTACATTTCACTCTGCTTGTGTTAAAATATTGAGAAATCATATTGAATGTATCGGTTTTTCGAAAAATTTTGTTATTTATGATACAGATGACAGCAAAACAGTTATTAAAGATTGTTTGAAGGAATTGAATCTTGATGAAAAGATATTCAGTCCACGTTCTGTGAGCTCTCAGATAAGTAAAGCAAAGGATGAGCTTATATCTTATGAAGAATATAAAGTAAGAAATTTTAAAGATTACAGATTGTCAAAAATTGCTGATGTTTATGAGCTTTACCAGAAAAAGCTTTTAAAAAACAACGCTCTTGATTTTGATGATATAGTATATTTTACAGTTAAAATTTTTCAGGAAAATCAAGATATTTTAAGCATATATCAGAACAGATTCAAATATATAATGGTTGATGAATATCAGGATACAAGCACTGTTCAGTATATGTTAATCAGTTTACTTGCCGCACAACATAAAAATATATGTGTTGTCGGTGATGATGATCAGAGTATATATAAATTCAGAGGGGCAAATATCAGAAACATTCTTGATTTTGAAAAAGAATTCAAAGACACTAAAATTATTAAGCTTGAACAAAACTACCGCTCATCAAAATGCATATTGAATGCCGCTAATGCTGTTATTCACAATAACAAAGAAAGAAAAGAAAAGGCTCTTTGGACTAATAATGATGAAGGTGAAAAAATCACCATTTTTACAGGAGACAATGAACACGTTGAAGCTCGTTTTGTTGCCGAAAAAATTAATGAAGCAGTTGCAAAAGGCGCAAGATATTCTGATTTCGCTGTGTTATATCGTACTAATGCACAATCGCGTGTTATAGAAGATTCTTTTATCAGAAATGTTGTTCCGTACAGAGTTTTATCAGGATTACGATTTTATGACAGAAAAGAAATAAAAGATATAATTGCATATTTACGCGTTATTTTGAATCCTGCTGATGATATAAGCTTAATACGAATTATCAATGAACCAAAACGCGGAATCGGTAAAACAACTATGGAAAAAGCATCTTTTCTTGCAAATCATCACAATAAAAGTATTTACGAAATTATTTCTGAGCCTGATAAATATGCCGAAATAATTCGTTCGAGCTCAAAGTTTTATGCTTTTTGTGATATGATTAATGAATTAAGAAGGATTAAAAATAGCCTTTCTGTTGTTAAGCTGATTGAAAAACTGTTGATTGATACAGGATACACAACTGCACTTGAACTTGAAAATACAGTCGAGTCCGAAACAAGACTTGAAAACATAAAAGAATTTATATCTCTTGCTGCCGATTTTGAAAAGACCGAAGAAGATAAATCATTTGAAGCATTTATTGAAAATATAACTTTAGTCTCAAGTATAGATTTTTATAATGAAGAAGAAGATTATGTTGTAATGATGACAATTCACAGTGCAAAAGGATTGGAATTTAAAAATGTCTTTTTAGTTGGTGTAGAAGAAGGTATTTTTCCGTCATTAAAAGGAACTTCCGAGCAACAGGACCGGGAGGATTTGGAGGAAGAGAGGCGGTTATGTTATGTTGCAATAACCCGTGCAAAAGAAAAGCTATATATTTCCAATGCAATGCAAAGAACTATATATGGTAAATCTACATACCAGAATCCGAGCAGATTTATAAATGAAATTCACTTAGATCAGGTTAATGAGGCAAAGAAATCAAAAATAGTCTCATTTAATCAATTTTTCAGCAATGTAAGCAAATCTTTGAAACCAACAGTTGACATTAAACCAATTTCTCAACCAGAAACAAAAGCTTCAAGTGTATCAACTGACACTTTTGAAAAGGGAGATATTGTTCATCATAAAAAATTTGGTAGAGGTATGGTTATAAATGCAAAAAAATACGGAAAAGATACTTTAGTTGAAATTGCCTTTGATTCGGTTGGAATTAAACAGTTAATGGCTAATTTTGCAAAATTAGAAAAAGAATAATCGGTTTTATTTGACATTTTTCTTGTTTTGATGTATAATCATTAAAGATTTACATAATTTTATAAAAATGGAGGTTTATTATGAGTATAACAAAAAAAAGTTTTGGCTTTATGCCTGACGGTAAAGAGGTATATGTATATACTTTAGATAACAATAAAAATCTTAAAGCAGAAATATTAAGTTACGGTGGTATCATAAAAAACTTATGGGTAAAAAAATCCGATAATGAATATATAGACATAGTTCTCGGTCGTGATACATTAGAAGAATATTTTGATAATAACGGTTTTTACGGTGCTGCAGTAGGAAGATATGCCAACAGAATTTACAGGGGTAAATTTTTGATAAACGGTGTTGAATATAATGTCGGAATTAATGACGGGAAAAACAGCCTGCACGGAGGGAAAAAGGGTTATGACAAATATGTATGGGATGTTGAAGAAGCCGGTACAGACAATGAGCCTACACTTATAATGACAATTACTTCACCTGACGGCGACGAGGGTTTCCCGGGAAATGTTAATATTAAAATGACATATACATTAAGTGAAAACAACGGACTTGTTATTAATTATGATGCTGTTACCGATAAAGATACAGTTATAAATCTTACAAACCACAGTTATTTTAATCTTAACGGTATAACAGGTTCAAACATTTATAATTTATATATGCAGCTTAATTGTGATTTTTACACACCTAATACTAATGAATGTATGCCGTACGGAGAAATTTTATCTGTTAAAAATACACCATTTGATTTTACAACAGGAAAGCTTGTTGGTGAAGAAATCAATTCCGATTATGAACAGATAAAAATGTTCGGCGGCTATGATCATAATTTCATTATAAACGGCACCGGATTCAGAAAATTGGGAACTGTATCAAGTTCAGAAACAAATATTTCTATGGAAGTATATACAGATAAGCCCGGAGTTCAATTGTATACAGGAAATTGTATTCAGGAGGGAAGAGTTTGTAAAAACGGACAAATGTATAATATACATGATGCATTATGTCTTGAAACACAGTATTTTCCAAATTCAACAAGCTATTCGCATTTCCTGTCACCTGTTTTAAAAGCCGGAGATAGATATAATTTTACTACAGAATATAGATTTATTATTAAATAAGTCACATTTTTACATTTGAAAGGGAGATTATAATGAGTGAATGTACACATAACTGTGAATCATGCGGTGAAAGCTGTTCATCAAGACAACAGGACAGTCTGATTGCTCCGTTAAATAAAGATTCAAAAATAAAAAAAGTTATTGCAGTAATGAGCGGTAAGGGCGGAGTAGGTAAGTCAATGGTAACCTCGCTTATGGCTGTGATGATGCAGAGAAGAGATTTTAAAACTGCAATTTTAGATGCTGATATTACAGGACCATCAATTCCCCAGGCTTTCGGTCTTAATCAAAAGGCTGTTTCAACAGGAGATGCGTTATTGCCTGTAAAATCAAAGCTTGGCACTTCTGTTATGTCTGTAAATCTTTTACTGGAAAACGCTACAGATCCTGTTATTTGGAGAGGCCCTATACTTGGCGGTACAGTCAAGCAATTTTGGACTGATGTTATATGGGATGATGTAGATTATATGTTTGTTGATATGCCTCCGGGAACCGGCGATGTACCGTTAACTGTATTTCAATCCTTGCCGATAGCAGGTATTATAGTAGTTACATCACCCCAGGAACTTGTTTCAATGATTGTCGAAAAAGCAGTTAAAATGGCAGAAATGATGAATATCCCAATCTTGGGACTTGTTGAAAATATGTCGTATTTTAAATGTTCCGATTGCGGTAAAGAACACAAAATTTTTGGTGACAGTCACATTGATGAAATAGCAAAGAAATATAATATTGCCAATGTATCAAAAATCCCAATGGATAATAAGCTTGCATCTTCTTGTGATGCAGGAACAATTGAATTATTTGACGGTAATTGGCTTGAAAATATGGCTGACTGTATTGAAAAATTATAATTAATGCAAACAGATAAAATTCCGGATATATAGAGGGAGAATAAAAGAATGGAAACAATAAAAGGATTTAAAAGAACTCATAGATGTGCTGAATTGAATGAAAATAATATAGGACAAGAAGTTATTGTTATGGGCTGGACGCAGACTTACCGTCAGCTTGGAGCATTAACATTTATTGATTTGCGTGATGTGACAGGAATAATTCAGCTTTCATTTTCTGAAGAAATTTCAAAAGAAGCGTTTGAGAAAGCACAGAATGTAAGAAATGAATATGTACTCGCTGCTAAAGGTACTGTTGTAATGCGTTCTGCTATAAATGATAAAATTAAAACCGGTAAAATCGAAATTCAGGTAACAGAATTAAGAATATTGGATGAAGCAGAAACACCACCTATTGCTGTTGAAGAAAACTCAAATGTCAAGGATGAAATAAGACTTAAATACAGATACCTTGATTTAAGACGTCCTGATGTTCAGAGAAATCTTATTACAAGACATAAGATTGCACAGTTGGCAAGACAGTTTTACTCAGAAAATAATTTTCTTGAAATTGAAACTCCCATGCTTACAAAGAGTACACCCGAAGGTGCAAGAGATTACCTTGTGCCAAGCCGTGTTCATCCGGGTAAATTCTATGCTTTACCACAATCACCTCAGCTATACAAGCAACTTTTGATGATTTCCGGTATGGATAGATATTTTCAGATTGTAAAATGTTTCAGAGATGAAGATTTAAGAGCAGACAGACAGCCTGAATTTACTCAAATTGACCTTGAAATGTCATTTGTTGAGCCTGAAGATGTTATGGGTATAAATGAATTATTTATTCAAAAAATGTTTAAAGAAATTAAAGGTGTTGACATTGAGTTACCTTTAAGAAAAATACCTTATAAAGTGGCTATGGAAAAATACGGTTCTGACAAACCTGATACAAGATTTGGTCTTGAATTACAGGATATTTCAGATATTGTCAGGAATTGCGGATTTAAAGTGTTTTCAGGTGCTGTTGAAGCAGGCGGTAGTGTAAGAGGTATTAATATTAAAGACGGAGCAGATAAATTTTCCAGAAAGGAAATTGATGCACTTGGTGAATATATTAAATCTTACAGAGCAAAAGGACTTGCATGGTTGAATGTCGGAGAAACAGAACACCGTTCATCATTTGCAAAGTTTTTGTCCGAAGATGAAGTGAATGCAATTATAGAAGCCGTTGGCGGTGAAGTAGGAGATTTACTTGTTTTTGTTGCAGATAAAAATTCTGTTGTATTTGATTCTTTAGGTGCTTTAAGAGTTCATGTTGCCAAAAAGCTTGGTTTAATTAAAGAGGGAACATATGATTTGTTATGGGTTACAGAATTCCCGCTTTTAGAGTATAACGAAGATGAAGAAAGATATCAGGCAATGCATCATCCGTTTACAGCTCCTATGGATGAAGATATTGAATTTTTAGATAGTGATCCGGGAAGAGTAAGAGCTAAAGCTTATGATATAGTTATTAATGGTTGTGAAGCCGGTGGCGGAAGTATAAGAATATACAATTCAAAGCTACAGCAAAAAATGTTTGAAACTCTCGGTTTCACCCCTGAAGATGCATATCTAAAATTTGGATTCCTGTTAGATGGATTGAAGTACGGTACACCGCCTCACGGTGGTATGGCATACGGACTTGACAGACTTGTAATGCTTATTACCGAATGTGATAATATCCGGGATGTAATAGCGTTCCCGAAAGTTCAAAATGCATCAGAATTAATGTCAAATGCTCCTGATGTTGTTGAAGAAAAACAGCTTAATGAATTATTTATTCAAATTGCAGAAACCGAAAATGATTAATCGGCGGATAATAAAATAATTAAGAGAACGTCGAGATATTCGATGTTCTCTTTTTAAAAGCATTTTGTAACCAAACGCTGTAATTTTCATACATTGAGTATGAGGTGGTATTTATGCGTATGGGATTATCAAAGACTAAAACAGCACTGTATAAACATAAAGCTACAAGAATTTATTTATACTTGGTATTTATACTTTCACTGATTTTGAGCTTTGTTTTTCTCTTAAGACTTCGACCTGCATTTTTAAGAGTATTTACTCCATATGCAATAAATATTGGTTCAGATTCTATAAATTTTACTGTAGCAGATTATTTTCAGAAAAATAAATATAATTATTCAGATTTTGTTACATTATCATATAACCAAAATAACGAAATAACTTCATTACAAACAGATTCAGCTTTAATGAATAAGGTAAAAGCAGAATTATCAATATATTTACAAGAGGAAATTATCAAATTAAAGACAACTGAGTTGTCAATACCTTTTGGAAATATATTTGACAATATTGTTTTACATGGTATGGGACCTGATATAAAAATAACAGTGAAAGCAACAGATATAACTGATTTAAACTTTAATGATTGTTTTGAAGAAGCAGGAATTAATCAGGTCAGACATAAGATTTTTATAGATGCATATGTTACAATTACAGTCAATTGTGCATCTATGTCAAAATCAGAAGTTATACATGACACAATACCTGTTGCAGAAACTCTAATTGTCGGGCAGGTTCCAAGATACTACAGCATTAACGGAAATTCACAATTTATACCTACAGATATGGAGGAATAACATTTTGAAAGAAATTCAAGATAAAATTAAAGAATTAACAGATAAATTAAATTATCATTCGAAAAAATATTATGTTGAAGATGATCCTGAAATATCAGATATTGAATATGATAAGATGCTCAGGGAGTTAGAAAATTTAGAAGCTGAATATCCTGAATTTTCATCACCCGTTTCGCCGACAAAACGAGTTGGCGGGGCTGTTTTATCAAAATTTGAAACTGTTACACATAATGTACGAATGGAAAGCTTACAGGATGCATTCAACAGGGAAGAAGTATATGATTTTGATAAAAGAGTAGCGTCTGTCGTATCAGATTATACTTATGTTGTTGAACATAAAATAGACGGCCTTTCGGTATCGCTTGAATATGTAGACGGAGTTTTTACAAGAGGTTCAACCAGAGGTGACGGTGTAGTTGGAGAAGACGTTACTGAGAATTTAAAAACAATAAAGTCTATTCCAATGATTTTAAAAGATAAAATACCTTATCTCGAAGTAAGAGGAGAGGTATTTATGTCTAAAGAAAATTTTAAAAAACTAAATCAATTAAGAGAAACTACAGAAGAACCATTGTTTGCAAATCCAAGAAATGCGGCTGCCGGTTCACTAAGACAGCTTGATTCAAAAATTACTGCAAGCAGAAACCTTGATATATTCATATTTAATATTCAGCAAATAGACGGAAGTAAAATAACTTCACATCTTGAAGGAATTAAATTCTTAAAACAACAAGGTTTTAAGGTTATAGAAAACGATAAAGAATACTCTAATATTGAAGCAGCTTATCAGAGAATACTTGAAATAGGGGAGGAAAGAGGAAATTTGTATTTTGACATTGACGGTTCGGTTGTAAAGGTTAATAATTTTACACACAGAGAAGAGCTTGGTTCGACTTCAAAATATCCAAAATGGGCAATAGCATATAAATTTCCGGCAGAACAACAACAAACAAAAATAGAAAATATTGTAGTTCAGGTCGGTCGAACAGGTGTATTAACTCCATTGGCACATTTAACGCCCGTGAGAATTGCAGGTTCTCTTGTTTCACGTGCAACATTGCATAATATTGACTATATTAACGAAAAAGATATTAAAATAGGTGATACTGTAATAATACAGAAGGCAGGGGATATAATTCCGGAAGTTGTTGAAGTCATTAAAGAAGCTCGAACTGGTGATGAAAAGACATTTAATATGCCCGAATATTGCCTTGAATGTGGTGCTCTTGTTGTTCGTGAAGAAGGTGATTCTGCCCATAGATGTACAGGAACGAACTGTCCGGCACAAAGAATGAGGAATATAATTCATTTTGTTTCAAGAAATGCAATGGATATTGACGGCTTAGGACCTTCTATAATCGAACAGATGCTTGATAAAAACATGATAGAAACTGCAGCTGATTTATATTTTCTTACCGCACAAAGTATTTCTGAAATGGAAAAAATGGGTGATAAATCTGCAGAAAATTTACTTACTGCTTTAGAAAATTCCAAATCAAATCAATTAAGTAGATTAATTAATGCGCTGGGTATCAGGCATATTGGTGAAAAAGCGGCAAAGATTTTAGCAAAGCATTTTAAATCGTTAGATGCATTGATGTCAGCTACAGTTGATGAATTAACTGCACTTAATGATATCGGTGAAACCATGGCACAAAGTATTGTCGAATACTTTAATCAGGAACAGAATAAACATTTCATAGAAAAGTTAAAATCAGCAGGGGTGAATACTGAAGAAATTATTGAAAATAATAATGATTTAAGATTCAGTGGTATGGTATTTGTCTTGACAGGTACTTTATCTGAATTTACAAGAAGTGAAGCCTCTAAAATTATTGAGGATTTTGGAGGAAAAACATCATCAAGTGTTTCAAAGAAAACGGATTTTGTTTTAGCAGGTGAAGAAGCAGGAAGTAAATTAGATAAAGCTCTAAAGCTTAACATTAAAATTATAACTGAAGAAGAATTCAAAACAATGATTGGAGAATAAAAATGATTTATAAAATAGCGCAGGAATTATCAGACCAATTAATTAATATCAGGCGATATCTTCACTCGATACCTGAATTAAGTGATGAAGAATATATTACAAGTGACTATATTTCAAAAACACTCAACGAATTAGGAATAGAAAATTCTAAAATGATTAATACCGGGGTTGTTGCAACAATCAAAGGAAAAAATGAAGGGAAAACAATCTTAGTTCGTGCAGATATTGATGCTTTGCCGATAGAAGAGAAAAATGATGTTTACTATAAATCAAAAAATAAGGGTGTAATGCACGCCTGCGGGCATGATGCTCATATAACCTGTGCACTAGGAATGTGCATGATATTAAAAAAGCTTGATTATGAGTTCTGCGGTAACGTAAAAGTAGTTTTTCAACCTGCTGAAGAAGCAAGTGGTGGAGCTTTGCGAATGATTGAAAATGGCGTAATGGATACACCTGACGTCAATGCTGCTATTGCTCTTCATGTTGAACCATTGTGTAGTGTTGGAACTTTACAGTATAGAAATCATGCAATCATGGCGTCACCTGATGATTTTAAAATTATAATAAACGGTATAGGGGGACATGGTGCTTGTCCTGAAAATTGTGTAAATCCAATCTATGTTGCTTCTGAACTGACTTTAGCGTTGCAAAATATTGTTTCGGAAAATTTTGAGGATATTTCTTCTTGTATTGTGTCTGTTTGTACAATAAACGGTGGAACTTTAAATAATATAATTCCTGACACTGTAGAAATTACCGGTACAGCACGCTCGCTTGATTACAAAACCAGAAATGAAATTGAACGTTTACTCGAAGAATATACAAAAAAAATCTGCAACAAAAACAACTGTAAATATATATATAAATTTAACAGATTATATCCACCTGTAATTAATAGTAAAGAAATGAATGATCTGTTGATTAAAGCATCTAAGAAAATTAGTGGAATTGATAATATTATTGAACTAAAAAAATCTTCAATGACAGGTGATGATTTTTCATATTTTGCTGAATTAGTGCCTTCAGCTTATTTTAAATTAGGAGCAGGTAATAAGAAAATAAATAAACCTTTGCATAACCCGGATTTTGATATTGATGAGAAATGCTTGCCTATAGGTGCTGCAATCTTAACTCAAATTGCATTAGATTATCTAAAAGGGTGACAGTAATATTATTATGTTAACTTATACTTATATTAACACTCCTAATTTACCGGATGAAAAAGTTTCTGCAGTTTTAGTTGATTTCAGAATATCGAAAGATTCTGTATTAAAATTGGAAGAACAGGGAATAGATGTATTCATGTCTGCCCAGCTTAACTCGTTATATGATTCGGTTTCGGGACATCCTGATATGCAAATTCATCATTTGGGTGATAATCTTTTTGTTTGTGAACCAACATTATATAATTATTATTCAAAAATTTTAAAAGGAGCACACATAATTCAGGGAAACACTTATCTTGATTCTGAATATCCTCATGATATTGCATATAATGTGGTCAAAGTCGGTAAATTAATTTTCCATAATTTTAAATATACGGATTCTGTTATCAGTGAATATTATGCTAATCAAGATGTAAAACTAATTAATGTAAAACAGGGATATTCCAAATGTTCTGTTTGTGTTTTAAATGACAAAGCTATTATAACTTCTGATGCAAAAATAGCAAAAATTTCAGATAATTATAATATAGATGCGTTATATTTCAGCCCTGAAAAAATCAGATTAAATGGTGTTTCTAACGGATTAATTGGCGGTATATGCGGTAAAATTAGTTCTGATATTCTTGCAATAAACGGTAATATAGAAATTATAGATAATAATGCTGATATAAGAAATTTCTGTTCAAAGTACGCAATACAAATACTCAATTTAAACAATAGAATTCCTTATGATATAGGAAGTATTATTCCTTTATCTTTCACAAACAAATGTTCGTAAAAGAATTTGAAACTAAATTATAAGATGGGAGATATATAATAATGATTTATTCAATTCATACCGATAGCAGAAGAACAATGAATGAAGCCGAACAGTCATATCTGGTTTTAATAAATTATTTGTCATTATATGTTAATATGCAACGACCAATAATTAATAAAATAATTATTACTATATCTGATAATAAATATAATATCTATGATAATAAATTAAATTTACTATACACAGTATCAAATCAAGATAATTTGTTGTTAGATATTGTTGTTACATTAGCTCCTAAAATTATTGAATTTTATAATAACAAAGAATTGGTTGATGCAGAGTTATTAAAAGTTTTACTTGGTATTTTTAAAGAGCGAATTTATATATATAATTCTATATAAAATAAGACTGATAGAATTGTTTGTAATATATATTTTAATTTATCAGTATTTTTGTAATTTATTATAAGCTATAGCTGAACATAAAACTAATAATAATTTATTTGGTTTTGATACTTCCAAGTTGCATAAAGAGGAACTTATGCAGAAATGTAATTGTGTGTTATCACGACAATTTTTTT
>JAZOTP010000017.1:0-22251 GCA_045657705.1 Clostridia bacterium | reverse complement strand
AACAACCTGCCAAGGGATAAACTTGCCGCTTGCCATAAGTGCCTGTTTAACGGCATTTTCAATGCCTCCGCAGCAAGGAACTTCCATTCTTACAACGGTTACACTTTTAATATTGTTGTTTGCAATAATCTGTGTAAGCTTTTCGCTGTAATCACCGTCATCAAGCTTCGGACAGCCAATCAATGTAATATGATTGCGTATAAACTCGTTATGGAAATTACCGTATGCATATGCAGTACAGTCAGCGGCAATGAGCAGATTTGCATTATCAAAGTACGGAGCATTTACCGGAACAAGCTTGATTTGTACAGGCCATTGGTTTAATTGGCTTGGTATACTGTTGGTTAATGATAATTCTTCGCTGCGGTTAATTGTTTTTGACTGAGTTCCGGGACAACCGCACGGGAGTGTTGCACCGTGTTTTTGCATTTTTGCTTTTTTTACAGCTTCTTCGTCATATGCAAGTGCTTCTCTTTCTTCAAATGTGATTGCATTTGTGGGGCAGGCGGGCAGACAATCTCCTAATCCGTCGCAGTAATCTTCACGGATCAGCTTTGCTTTTCCGTTTACCATTTCAATTGCACCCTCGTGGCAGGCAGATGCACAAGCACCGCAGCCATTACATTTCTCTTCATCAATTTTGATAATTTTTCTTTTCATTATATTAATCCTCCTGAAATTTTTATTGATATATTGAATTTACAAGTTAATTATAGTATAATAACTATAAAAAGTATGTTGGATTTTCAACAAACGGAGGATTTAATGAAAAAATATTTTGAAATTTTAAGAAATTGTCCCTTATTTGATGATATAGTAGATGAACACATTATCGATATGATGGGTTGTCTTGGTGCAAGAGTGGAAAGCTATAGAAAAAAAGAAACAATAATTTCAGAGGGTGAACCGGCAAAAAATATAGGAATTGTTCTCTCGGGTAAGGCGCAGATTATTCGTATTGATTATTTCGGTAACAGAAGTATAGTTGCAAACATTGAAGTTTCCGAGCTGTTCGGGGAGTCTTTTGCCTGTGCGGGAGTTGATAAAATTCCGGTAGATGTTATTGCGTCTGAAGATTGTGAAATTATGCTTGTTGATTGCAGAAAAATTATTAGCTCATGCAGTAATGCCTGTATATTTCATAATAAAATGATTTTTAATCTTTTAAAGATTGTTGCAATGAAAAATCTTATATTTAATCAAAAATCGGAAGTGACCTCAAAACGTACCACAAGAGAAAAACTAATGGCATATCTGATGTTGCAGGCAAAGAAAAACAATTCTTCAAGCTTCAGTATTCCGTATGACCGTCAGGAGCTTGCTGATTATCTTGAGGTTGACAGAAGCGGTTTGTCGGCAGAAATCAGTAAAATGCGGAATGAGGGTATTATTGAATGCAGAAAAAACAAATTTAAGTTGTTATAATAACGAGTGTGATGAAATAAGGGTTTTAATTGACAATATTGGTAATATATGATAAAATTTTTATTGGTATATAATTAAAAAAAAGAATTAAAATAATAAAATGTATTTATCGGAGAAAGGACAAATTAAAAAATGAATGCAGAGATAATTTCTGTCGGAACTGAGCTTTTGTTGGGTGAGATTTTAAACACCGATGCACAGTTTTTGGCAAGTGAGCTTTCGGAGCTCGGAATAAATGTATATTATCAGACAGTTGTGGGTGACAATGTGAAAAGATTATCCGATGCTGTAAAAACTGCACTTTCAAGGGCAGATATTGTTATAGCTTCGGGAGGTCTCGGTCCGACCCCGGATGACCTTACAAAAGAGGTTATATCAGAACATATGGGAAGAGAGCTTGTACTCGATTCGGAAAGTCTTGAACGGATGGAGGAATATTTAAAGAGAAAAAATCTTAACACTGTAAGATGCAACCGCAAGCAGGCAATGCTTCCGAAAGGGTGTATTGTACTTGCAAACAACTGTGGAACTGCTCCCGGATGCATAATAGAAGAAGGTTCAAAAATTGCGATAATGCTTCCGGGGCCTCCTCATGAATTGCAGCAAATGTATACAGAGAGCGTAAAACCGTATCTTATGAGTAAAACAAACGGTATGTTTTACTCTGAAAATTTAAAGCTGTTCGGAATAGGAGAATCAAAGGTTTCCGAAATTCTTAATGATTATATTGAAAACAATACAAATCCTACAGTTGCACCGTATGCAGAAACTCCCGGTGTAAGACTCCGTCTCACCGCAGGCTGTAAAAGTGAAGAAGAGGGAAAAGCTTTAATCAAGCCCGTTAAAGATGACATTTATGGAAAGATAGGCGAATATATTTACAGTGATAAGGGAGAAACCCTTCCCGAAGCCTGTGTACATTTACTTATTGAAAAGAACATGACTGTTTCTGCGGCAGAAAGCTGTACGGGAGGATTATTTGCAAAGATGATTACAGATGTTTCGGGTAGCTCACAGATACTGAATGAAAGCTATGTAACCTATGCAAATGAAGCTAAAACAAAAATTCTGGGTGTAAGACCCGAAACACTGAAAGCACATGGTGCAGTTAGTGAAGAAACAGCATATGAAATGGCAGAGGGATTATATAAAGTATCAAGAAGTGACGTTTGTGCCTGCTTTACCGGAATTGCAGGCCCGGGAGGCGGAACGGATAAAAAGCCGGTAGGTCTTGTTTACGTCGGTTTATGCATAAAGGGAGAAACAGAGGTTGTAAAGCTTAATCTGAACGGCTCAAGGGACAAGGTGAGAAACGCAGCCTGTCTTGAAGTTTTTGATATGATCAGAAAAAAACTAAAATAATTTTAAAAAAACACTTGATTTTTAGAAAAATTTGTAGTATAATCATATAAACAAAACATTTGTTCGATAAATTAATGATAGAAAGGTATATAAAAATGGCAGACGAAAAAGTAATTGAAACAGCAGAAGCTGTTGAAAAGAAAGAAAATAAAAAGGAAGCAAGACCGATAAATGAAGAGAAGAAGAAGGCTTTGAATTCGGTTTTTGAATCGATAGAAAAGCAGTACGGTAAAGGAAGCATAATGAAGCTTGGTGACACAACAGGTGTTGATGTTGATGTTATCCCGACAGGTTCGATGACTCTTGATTTGGCATTAGGTGTAGGCGGTATTCCAAAAGGAAGAGTTATAGAAATCTACGGTCCTGAATCATCGGGAAAAACAACCGTTGCACTTCATATTGTTGCAGAAGCTCAGAAAAAGGGCGGGGAAGCTGCATTCATTGATGCTGAACACGCTTTAGATCCCGTATATGCTGAAAAATTGGGTGTTGATATAGATAATCTTATTGTTGCACAGCCCGATACAGGTGAACAGGGTCTTGAAATTGCTGAAGCACTTGTAAGAAGCGGTGCACTTGATGTTATTGTAATTGACTCTGTTGCAGCACTAGTTCCACGAGCTGAAATTGAGGGTGAAATGGGAGATGCTCATGTCGGAGTTCTTGCAAGACTTATGTCACAGGCTTTAAGAAAGCTTACAGGTATAACAAGCAAAACAGGAACAACCGTTATCTTTATTAACCAGCTGAGAGAAAAGGTTGGTGTAATTTACGGAAATCCCGAAACAACACCGGGGGGAAGAGCATTGAAATATTTTGCATCTGTAAGACTTGATGTAAGAAAGCTTGAAGCTATCAAAATGGGAACTGAAATAGTTGGTAATAAAACAAGAGTAAAGGTTGTTAAAAATAAGGTTGCTCCTCCGTTTAAAGAAGCTGAATTTGATATTCTTTATGGACAGGGCATTTCTAAAGAAGGAAACCTTTTGGATGTTGCTGTAAATCTTGATGTAATTCAGAAGAGCGGAGCGTGGTTCTCATATGAAGGTGAGAGACTCGGACAGGGTCGTGATAATGTCAGAAAGTATATGCAGGAAAATCCTGAATTTACCAAAGATATTGAAGAGCTTGTTCGTGAAAAAATGTTAAATAAAAATAATAAGTGATTTTTGCATAAAAATGTGGCAAAATAAGTGTATAATTTGTTTAAATATAGGGTATCTTTACTAAAAAAAAGCATCTAAAATGACAAAGTGAAAAAAAACTATTGACTACTTTCGTTTTTTTTGATATTCTAATAGTAATTCTAAAAAATCTTGAAAGAAAGTAGATTGACTTTACAGGGGGATATCAGCTATGTTTTCAAAAGAGGTTGTTGTACAAAATCAGGTTGGACTTCATGCAAGACCTGCTACCTTTTTTATTCAGAAAGCTAATGAGTTTAAATCAAGCGTTTGGGTAGAGAAGGACGAAAGAAAGGTTAACGCAAAAAGTCTGTTGGGTGTTTTATCTCTTGGTATTACAAAGGGAACTTCCATTATAATTATTGCCGACGGCGCTGATGAGCAGGAAGCGGTAACTACCTTGGTTAATCTGATTGCGTCTAATTTTACGGAATAATCTGTTTGTACAATAAATTAAAAAATCAATCAAGGGTAACTCTGCATCTTGGGGTGTGGAGTTATTTTTGTTTTATAAATTGTCTGATGAGGTGCATTATGTTTGATTTTGAAGAAGAATTAAAAAATTTACCCGACCAGCCCGGGGTGTATATTATGCACGATAAGGATAACAGGATTATTTATGTCGGTAAAGCAAAGATTTTAAAAAACAGAGTAAGACAGTATTTTCAGAACAGTGCAAATCATACTCCGAAGGTTCGGGCGATGGTATCAAATATTGCCTGTTTTGAATATATAGTAACCGATTCAGAGGTTGAAGCTTTGGTTTTAGAATGTAATCTTATAAAAAAGCATCGACCTAAATATAATATATTATTAAAGGATGATAAACACTATCCTTATTTAAAGGTTACTTTAAACGAACAATGGCCTAAAATTTTTATGACACGAACACTGAAAAATGACGGTGCAAAATATTTTGGACCCTATATGGGAACAAATACTATAAAAAACACTTTGGATATTATTCAAAAAATATTCTCGCCGCCTACCTGCAGCAGGACTTTTCCACAGGATATAGGAAAAGGACGACCGTGCCTTAATTATCATATAAAAAATTGCTTTGCTCCGTGTACGGGCAATGTAAGCAACAAGGAATACAGACAGGTGTTTTTTGATATATGCTCTTTTCTTGAGGAGGATCATAAAAAGCTTATAAAAGAGCTTGAAGTACAAATGAAGCAGGCTTCTGAAAACCTTGAATTTGAAAAGGCTGCTGCAATCAGAGATAAGATAAAATCAATAAATTCGGTTGATGAAAAACAAAAGATAATAAATTCGGATAAACAGAGTGATAAGGATGTTGTGGCATTGTCAACAGATGATACAAAGGCATTTGTAGAGGTGTTTTTTGTACGGGGAGGAAAGCTTTGTGGCAGAGAAAATTACCGTATTGACGATATTGAGGGAATGACACATGAAAATATTATTACAGACTTTATGAAGCAGTTTTATCAGAATTCATCCTTTATTCCGCAGGAGGTAATAACTCAGTATCAGATTGAGGATAAGGAAACAATCTCCGGATGGCTTTCTCAAATCAAGGGTAAAAAGGTTGATATAACATATCCCATAAGAGGCGAAAAGGTAAGACTTGTCGAAATGGCAGCTAAAAATTCAGACCTTGCTATGAAGAATTATAATATAAATAAAATGCGTCTGGAGGATAAACGCCGTGCGGCATTTGATACCGGAGAAATACTGGGCTTAAATAAATCTGTCAGATATATTGAAGCTTATGATATTTCAAATATTTCGGGTGCTGATAATGTTGCGTCTATGGTTGTTTTTGAAAACGGTAAGCCACTCCGCTCGAGATACAGAAAATTTAAAATAAAATCTTTTGACGGTGCCGATGATTATAAGGCAATGCAGGAGGTTTTATACCGCAGGCTGAATGAGGCTCGTGAGGAAAAAGAAAAAATAGAAGCAGGCGAATTAAATTCGAAAGAAGCAAAATTTTTACCGTTACCTGATGTAATATTTGTAGACGGTGGAAAGGGTCACGTTGCTGCCGCTGAGAAGATTCTGGAAATGACAGATACCCAAATCCCTGTTTTTGGTATGGTAAAGGATGATAAGCACAGAACAAGAGGCTTATTATCATCAAAGGGTGAAATAGGGCTGAATCCGACAGGAGCATTTTTTCATATGATAACAAGAATGCAGGACGAGGTGCACAGAACAGCGATAACTTATCACAGAAATCTGCATGATAAAATAACTTCAGAACTTGACAATATACCCGGAATCGGAGAAAAGAGAAGAACTGCATTATTAACAGAGCTTAAATCTATAGACAATATTAAAAAAGCAACAGTGGAAGAACTGATGAATGTTAAGGGAATGGATAGAAAATCATCAGAAAATATTTTTGAATATTTTAGAAAATCTCAATAATTTCAGCAGAAAGGGTATAATTTCTATGTTCAGATTAGTAAATCATAACGGTATAGTTTATTATGTTATTGAAGCATTTGAAAAAACAGGCTTGGTAAAGCACTGCTTTACAACAAGATATGGCGGTGTCAGCCAAAATGAATATGAGAGTATGAATCTTCGTATGAACTGTGATGATAAAAAAGAAAATATTATTGAGAACTACAAAAGAATTTGTAATGAAATAAATGTAAATTTTTGCGATTTGGTCTTTTCAAATCAGGTACATGATGATAAAATATATAATGTAACAAAAAAAGATTTGGGAAACGGTATTGTAAGAGAAAATACTTTTGAAAGTGCGGATGCTCTTATGTGTGCTGAGCCGGGCGTGCCGCTGATTACTTTTTATGCAGACTGCGTTCCCATTTATTTTCTTGATGTAAAGAAGAAAGTAATAGCTCTTGCACATTCGGGATGGAAAGGAACTGTTAAAAATATCAGTGCAAAAACCGTAAAAAAAATGAATGAGCAGTATAATTCACAGCCGGAGGATATTCTTTGTGCGATTGGCCCTTCAATCGGAGAGTGTCATTTTGAAGTTGGTGATGAGGTTAGTGAGCAGTTTTTAAATATACCGGGCGGTGTTGTAAAAAAATACGGTGAAAAGCCTCATGTTAATTTGCAGAAAACTATAGAAAATCAACTGACTGCATGCGGAGTGAAAAAAGAAAATCTGATAGTTGCCGATATATGCACATACTGCAACAGCGATTTATTATTTTCTCACCGAAAAACAAATGGAAAAAGAGGAAGCCTTGCTGCTATTATGGAACTTAAAGGTGAAAAAAATGATTAAAAAACTTAATATAAAAATTGTTATATTGTTGATTTTAAGCCTTCTTCTGACTGCGTGTGATATATCTTCACAAGGCGGTAAAGAGGCTGATGAACCGATAATAGTACACAGTGAAAATGAAAATGTTTTAAATTTTGGAATTGAAAGTGTTGATACATTAAATCCGATATTTACAAAATCGCTGTCTGTTTCTCATGCATTACAGTTGATTTTTGAGCCGCTTTTTACTTTTGATGAGACCATGAATCCAATAGGTGTACTTGCCGAGAGTTGTGTTACATCGGAGGATAAATACAGATATACTATAAAGACAAAACAGGGAATTATGTGGCATGACGGAACATCATTTTCATCAAGGGATGTACTTCATACAATAAATCTGATAAGATACAATGATTCACCTCTTACAAAATCTTTATCAAATATCTCATCAGTTACAACTGTTGATGATAATACCATTGTAATAGGTTTGTCAAGACCTGTTCCTAATTTTACAGCATTATTATCATTTCCGATAGTAAAAAGCAGTGTAGTACCTGATGATATTGAAAATTATATTCCTGTAGGAACAGGACCGTACAGATACGATACTAAGGTTACAAATGATAAAATAAAGCTTGTAAAATTTGACTCATGGCATGGAGAAACACCCACAATCGGTGAGATAAAACTGAATGTTCTAAAGGATAGAGCGGCGGTTGCCGATGCATTTAATGCAAGCGAAATTGATGCCGTTGCATCAGAGGTAATGGATTTAAAAACAAATGCACCGAGAGGAGAGATTTATACCAATGATTATATAACAAATAATCTGGTATTTGTCGGAATGAATAACAGCAGCGGTTCACTTTCGGGTGCAAATACCAGAAAGGCTGTTTCCTATCTGATAGATAAGCAGGATATAGTAACTACAGAGATTTTCTCGAGAGCAGCAGTAGCTGATGTGCCTGTAAATCCGTCTGCATGGTATTATCCTCAAAGTCATAAAGCTGATTATGATAATGAATATATAGCAGAGGTTCTTGCCCTTGACGGCTGGATTCGAAATGATGAGGGCTTATTTACAAGACAAAAAGAAACCTATCCCGAAGGGTCAGATATACCTGTTTTGGTAAATGAAAAGCTGAAGCTTGATATAATAGTAAATGATGATAATGAGGAGCGTTACAGGGTTGCCAATAAAATTGGTGATGCTTTAAATAAATTCGGAATTGAAACTGAAATAACACTTTTGAGTTTTGCGGATTACACACAAAGAATAAATGATAAAAATTATCTCATGTTTATAGGTGAAATAATAATGCCTGATAACATGGATCAACATTTTCTCTTAAATGATAGCAATAATTATTTTTCTTATTATTCAGATGCTATGAGTGACATTGTATATCGCATGGCAACAGCATCTACCTCCGAGGAACAAAAAAATGCATATTCAGAATATATGAATGTATTTAATGAAGAAATGCCCTTTGTACCTTTATTTTTCAGAAAAGAAAGTGTTATATTTGAAAAAAGTCTGTCGGGAACAAGTATGCCGACCGTATTTAATGTATTTTCAAACCCACAGAACTGGTATTTATCACAAAAGAATTAAGCATTCGGAAAGAGGAATTTTTAAATGGAACCTATAGATATTATAAGCTGTTTGAAAAGTAATCTTGACAGCTTTTCAAAAAGACAAAAGCTTATCGCAAATTACCTTTTTGAGAATTATGATAAGGCGGCATATATGACAGCTGCAGCACTTAGCGAAACCGTTGGAGTGAGTGAGTCAACAGTTGTGAGATTTGCGGCGGAAATAGGCTTTGAGGGCTATCAGGATATGCAAAAAAGACTCCGCCAGATTACAATGACGCAATCTACAACATTAAAACGAATGGAAATTGCACAAAGACAGTTAAAAGAGGACAATATTTTAGACAGTGTATTAAAATCAGATATAAGAATGATTGAAAAGACTTTATCCGAAATTGACAAAAATCAGTTTGAGGGTGCAGTTGAAGCAATCTCAAAGGCTAATAACATTTATATAACCGGTGTCAGAAGTGCCGCTTCCCTTGCTGCCTTTGCAGATTTTTATTTCCATTTGATGTTTGATAATACAAGATTAATTAATTCGGCAGACCCGGCAGATATGTTTGAGCAGGTTTTAAGAATAAGTGAAAATGATGTTATTATCGGAATGAGCTTTCCGAGATATTCAAGAAATATAATCAAAATACTTGAATATGCAAATAAATGCGGTGCTACGGTGGTAGGTATTACAGACAGCATGAATTCGCCGATTGCAAAGCTTTCGGATTATACTCTGACAGCAAGAAGTGATATGGATTCCTTTGTTGATTCTCTGGTTGCACCATTCAGCGTGGTAAATGCTTTAATTGCAGCTCTTGGAATGAAGCATAAAGAACAGATAACAAAGACTTTTGAAAATCTTGAAAACATATGGGCGGAATATGAGGTATATGATAAAGAATGATTAAGAGTGCAGTAGTAATAGGTGCAGGACCGGCAGGAATGATAGCTTGCGGATATCTTGCACAAAAAACGGAAAAAGTATATTTAATAGATAAAAATAAATTTCCCGGAAAAAAGCTTCGTATAACCGGTAAAGGCAGATGCAACATTACCAATAATGCGGATATTGAGGACTTTATAAAAAATGTTCCTACAAACCCGAGATTTCTATACAGTGCATTTTATTCCTTTACCAATTATGATATAATTAACCTTCTTGAAAGCTACGGCGTTAAAACAAAGGTTGAAAGAGGGGAAAGGGTTTTTCCTGTTTCAGATAGTGCAAGGGATGTAGTCGACGCACTGAAAAAATTTGCATTAAAAAAGAATGTGGAATATATCTGTACTGAGGCTAAGGGAATAATAATTAAAAATGGAAAAGCCATAGGTGTAAGAGCTTCTGGCAGAGAAATATTTTGTGATGCTGTTGTGCTTGCGGCGGGCGGATGCTCATATCCTCTTACCGGTTCGGACGGAAGCGGATATAAAATAGCTCAAAAGGCAGGCCACACAATAGTTGAACCAAAACCATCGCTGATACCTGTTGTTACATACGAAAAATGGGTATCAGAGCTTATGGGACTGTCTCTGAAAAATATTGAAATTTCAGTGTACAACAAAAAGAATAAAAAGATATATACAGATTTCGGGGAAATGCTTTTTACACATTTCGGTGTGAGCGGGCCTGTGATTTTATCGGCTTCGGCTCATATGAAGAATTTAGAAAAGGAAGAATATAAAATCTCAATCGACTTAAAGCCTGCGTTGGACAAAGAAAAGCTTGACAAACGTATTTGCAGGGATTTTGAAGAATTTAAAAACAAGCATATTATAAATGCTCTTGATGAATTGTTGCCAAAAGCGTTAATTCCTGTTATAATTAATTTATCAGAAATTCCTCCTCACAAAGAGGTTAATTCAATCACAAAAGAGGAAAGACAAAGGCTGTTAAACAATATAAAAGCATTAACGGTAACCGTTAAGGGATTCCGGCCGATTGATGAAGCAATAATAACATCAGGTGGCATAAAGGTGGGTGAAATAAATCCTTCCACCATGGAATCAAAATTAGTAGAGAATCTATATTTTGCAGGTGAGATAATTGATGTTGATGCATATACGGGAGGTTTTAATCTTCAGATTGCATATTCAACAGGTTATCTTGCGGCACAAGGTATAATAGAAAAGGGTGTGTGAATATGAACAGTAAAGAAGTTTCAAAGGCTGCCGTAAGGGTGGCAATGACAAACGACCGTGAGGAAGAAAAAGAAGTTAGAAACTATATGGCAGAGCAGAAAATAAAATGTGTTGCGATAGATTTCGGAGGAGAATTTTCAAACTCGGTAACTAAAATTATTGAAAGAGCAGTAGTTGCGTCTAAGCGTGAGGGAGTTATAGATGAATCTCATGCGGAAGAGGGTGCGGTTGCCGGAGCGGCACATGAGGCAATAACACAGATTATAAGTAAGTCAATCGGACTGAATGTAGGCGGGAAAATCGGAATTGCAAGAAGTGATGATCATATTGCTGTTTGTATATTTTTTGCTGTAGGGCTGCTTAATTTAAATGATATTGTAATAGGTCTCGGACACAGGGCTGTGTAAATAATAAAAGGCGGACAGGTATCTTAAAATATCTGTTCGCTTTTGGGCTTGGAAATTTATTTGTTCTGCTTATCATACAATAAAATTGTAAGTTGCCAATATTTTTGAAAATCTTTATATAAATTGTTTTGCAGGTTTACAATATTGTTTATAATATGTATATAAATTTCTTGATTTTTTTAATTTATAATGTTATAATTATAATCGGTGAGTAATGAAAGAGGGTTTAAATTGATAAAGAAGCTCTATAAGTTTATTACAGAAATAGTACGAAACATTTCGTCTGATGAAATAACGGTTTATTCCGCACAGGCATCATATTATATTGCAATTTCTTCTTTTCCTTTTATAATGCTGCTCATTTCACTTGCAGGATTTTTTCTCCCTCAGTACCGGGAAACAATATTTTCTTCAATACAGAATATTATTCCCCATGCAATACAGCCGGCAATTACAGCTGTTGCGAGTGAGCTTTTTGAAAAATCAATACCAATAGTTTCAATTAGTGCAGCTACGTCCTTATGGTCTGCTTCAAGAGGAATTGCCGCAGTTGAAAGAGGAATTTGCAGAGTTTACAAAACTCCCGGCAGAAAAAATTTTATTATATCATCTTTTTTCTCAATAATATACACAGTAGTTTTTATTGCAATTCTTTTATCAACACTGTTACTGCAAGTGTTTGGAGACATAATTCTTGAAATGCTGAATAAATATATCACATTATACTCATCAGAAATAATACTTTTAAAAAGTTTTCTGTTTTTTATTGTAATGTGTGCAATATTTGCTTTGATGTATTACTTTTTTTCAAAAAGGACAATAACTTTTATAAATCATTTGCCCGGTGCAATGTTCAGTTCAGCAGGATGGATGATATTTTCATATGTATACTCAATTTATATCGAAAACTTTGCAAATTACTCTTACATTTACGGAAGTCTTACTGCTGTTGTGCTTATGCTTTTATGGCTGTACTGCTGTGTTATAATACTTTTGGCAGGTGCAGAGCTTAATAAATATATATTAGAAATTGTACGAAAGAAGGTCTGAAATATGAACAAAACAATTGGATTTATAGGTGCCGGAAATATGGGCGGTGCAATAATCGGTGGAATAATCAATGCTAAAATCGTAAAATCTGAAAACATTCTTGTTTATGATAAAAGTGATGAAGCTGTAGATATCCTCAATAAATTATATGGAATAAAAACAGATTCAGGTTTAAAAGATGTATCAAAAACAGATATTTTATTTCTTTGTGTAAAGCCGAATATAATATATTCAGTAATAGAGGAAATAAAAGCTTATATAAGTGATGATACTGTAATCGTATCAATAGCAGCGGGACAAAGCATCGAAAAACTTGAAAATGCTTTTGGTAAAAACAATTTAAAGCTTGTGCGTGTGATGCCTAATACTCCGTCACTTGTCGGAGAAGGAATGAGTGCGGTTTCACCAAACAAACAAATGCAAAAGGAAGAAAACAAGTCTTTAGTTGAAGATATACTTGAAATTTTAAAATGCTTAGGCAAGGCAGAAGAAGTCAGTGAAAATTTAATGGATGCCGTAACAGGAGTCAGCGGTTCATCTCCTGCATATGTGTTTATGCTTATAGAAGCAATGGCAGATGCAGCTGTATTGGGCGGAATGCCAAGAGCACAGGCATATACTTTTGCCGCACAAGCGGTTCTCGGTTCTGCAAAAATGGTACTTGAACTCGCAAAACATCCCGGAGAACTAAAGGATATGGTATGTTCTCCATCAGGAACGACCATTGAAGCTGTAAAAGTGCTTGAAGAAAAAGGATTCAGAAGTGCAGTTATAGATGCAATAACAGTATGTATTGACAAATCAAAATCTATGTAGTAAAATATAGTTTACGGAATGAGATATTTCATTCCGTAAACATCAATATATGCGCCTGTAGCTCAGTTGGATAGAGCAATAGCCTCCGACGCTATGTGCCGTGCGTTCGAATCGCATCAGGCGTACCATTAAGGGGTTGGTAAAAATAATCATTTCAAATGATATTTTCACCAACCTCTGTTTCTTATTTCATAGGAAATTGCGTTTCCTATGAAATAAAAATATTGATTTAATGCCCGTGCAAACTTTTCGGCTTTGCCGAAATGCACATGGGCGTGAACAAAGCGTTTTGCTTCTTCTTACCGCCCTGTATAAATTTAAACTTTACCGTAACTTTAAGGGACGGTGGCAGCGAAGCTGCTTTGTTCTAATGTACTGATTATTAAATTTCATAATACATCGGTATTGATTCGGCTGCACCGTTTTTTGAAACGGTAATTGCTGCAGCTTTTGCGGCAAGCTCCAAAGCGGATTTCGGGTCGTTGCCGGTCATAACTGAATTTAAGAAATATCCGGTGAAGGTATCTCCTGCTGCAGTGGTATCAACAGCTTTTGTTTTTACTGCGTCAACTCTTACGGTTTGTTCTTGGTCAATATATATTGCACCTTTTGAACCGAGCGTTAAAACAAAACAGGCTTTTGGATATGTTTCTTTCATTTTTATGATTAATTCCTCAACATCCGATGTTTTGAAAATTGCTTCTGCTTCATGTTCGTTAAGTATAAAGCAGTCAATATATTCAAGCGGTACGTCAAGGTCTGTTACCGGCGACGGATTAAGAACGGTGAACATACCCTTTTCATGAGCTTTTTTTACAATGTAGTCGATATTGTTAATCTCATTCTGTAACAGCAGGACATCTTCATTTGTAAAATCTGACAGAACCTTATCAATGTATTGAGTTGTAATCTCTCTGTTTGCACCGCCATATATAATAATACAGTTATGTCCCTGTTCATCAACCTGTATTATTGCATGACCTGACGATGTATTTCCAATATCTACATAATCTGTATTAACATGATTTTTATCAAGATATTCCTTTAAAAATAATCCGTCTTTTCCGATTTTTCCTGCATGGAAAACACAACCGCCTGCCTTTGCAAAAGCAACAGACTGATTAAGACCTTTTCCACCGATATTTGTCTGCATATCTGACGCTTTTATTGTCTCGCCGGACAGAACAATATCTTTTACGGCATATGTATAGTCAATATTTAATGACCCGAAATTTAGTAATTTTTTCAATGATTTTCACTTCCTGTGTATTATTTTATATAGACATTATATATTAACAGTAAAAAAAAGTCAAGAAATTTAGGGTTATAGTCCATATTTTTAATATATTATTTTTTTAGCTTAAGATAATTGAGAGAAAACATAAATCCGTCAAGAGGAACAGTCATAACATCGCCTCCGATGGGTGTATCCTTTACACAAATCACATTTGCATATACGGTATCACAAATCTCCTCCGGAAAATTTGTTACTATGTATGTATATCTTATTGCATCCTGCCCCTTATAATCAGACAAATCAAGCCCTGCAAGCTTTTGAAGTTCATTGTAATTATTGTAAACATTATCAAAAATTTCAGGTATTGTAATATTTACCCTTTCGTGGCAGTCATGTTTAACCTTCCAGCCGTAGCTTTCCAAAAACATAATATTTTCATGATCCTGATTGTCGCAAAGTATAAGGCACATTGCTCCCAGTGCAATAATTATTGCTACTGTAATGATATAGAATGACATTCTCTTCAAAACCTCACCTCAATATTACTAAACAAAACGGATTTGTTCTTTTTTTAATATATTATTTTTTTAATTTTAATATTACAAAAATGAATATAAAGAGAAATAAAACATATAATAATGATAATCAGAGTAATAAGGAGGAAAAGTATGAAGTTAATAGATAATATTGCATTAATTCTGGTTATAGTAGGAGCTTTGAATTGGGGAAGTATCGGACTTTTCGGATTTGATATTGTCGGAGCATTATTTGGAGGTCAGGGAAGTATTCTTTCAAGAATTATTTTTACTCTTGTAGGAATTGCCGGACTTTGGTCAATCGGATTATTGTTCCGCGAAAAACAACCTATGGAAATGCATTAAAAAATAGGGTGTTGCTTTGGCAACACCCTATTTTTGAGTAATTATTCAGATTCTATAATAACGGTTTTTGTATAGCCATCCCAATCTACAGTCATATTGAGAGCCTCTGCAAAAAATCTCACAGGCACAAATGTTCTTCCGTTCGTTATTTCTGCCGGAACATCAAGTGTTTTTTGTTCGCCGTTAACAATGGCAATATTGGAATTAATAGTAACACTTATTGTTATATCAGCCTTAACAGCTGTTGCAGTTTTGGTTTCACCATCCCAGGAAACCGTCATTCCAAGCGCCTCTAAAATTGCTCTTATGGGAGCAAGAGTTCTGCCATCTTTTATATAAGGTGCTACGTCCGAATTGATTTTATCACCATTGTAAGTAATATTAGTAGTTAATATCCAGTCAGAAGATGTAAATGCAGCTGCATCAGAGAATATCTGACCGTTTTCATCCCATGCATAATAATTGTTTCCGTCAACAATAAACCCTACTATGTTTTCTTCTAATTTTTCCAATTTCCAAGGTTTATATGAATATGACTGATCTAATAATGAATAAAAATCACCCAATTCATCAACAAATAAGTATTTTGATTCACCGACTGTTTTAAAAGATGTTATATTTTTTGTATATCCAAGCATTTTAAGCATAGTGATTACATCAAGCTCTGTTCGTTCGCCTCCCAACCCTATTATTTCATTATCCTTTACCATGGCGAAATTCGTAGCACTTATTGTACCGTCATTTCTTAATACTTCGAAGTTTTGAACATCTGAATAACCCCGATGGTCACAAAAAACTTCTTTTATGTTATCTTGCTTTCTGAATTCTGAATAATTTCTGATCTCGCCTGATACCAATGCTGTACCATCTTTTTTGATTGCAATGGTTGTATTGCCATAAGCAAAAATCTTTGAAACATTGCTCCAGCCTAAAACATTACATTGTCCTTTATCATTTGTTCCTGTCGAAACAACTGTTCCATCTGATTTTAGCCCTATTAAATGCTCACGACCGCAATCTATTGCAACAATATCGGTCCATGAATTTGCTTCCTGAAAAAGCTCATCTCCAATTCGAAAACTGTCCTCGCTTGCATAAACAGTTCCGTCATCTTTCAGTGCGACAATATATTCATCGGTACACGCAATATCTACAATATTTGTCAATCCGAAAAGCACAGCTTTTGATTTGTCAGTGACAGTACTGCCGTATGATAAGTCCTCAAGGTAATTTATTGTTCCGTTAGTGCGAAGGGCAACGATTGAAATTCCGTCAGAAAAATTAGGTTCACCTACTACAACCTTCATGTTTCCAACCGCAGGTCTTTCGGGTGGAAAGGTATTTACATTTTCTGCAGAAGATACTACACACAGCATTTGCATAAGTAAAGCTACTGTTAATAAGATTCTTAAAATTTTTTCCATATTTAATATTCCTTTCTGGTATTTTGTTTAAACAAAACACTTTCTATTAATTTTTAAACAGCCCCACTGTTATTAATTTATATTTTCCACCCGTCAATTGAACTGTTTTTTACTGCAGTAAACAGTCTTTTTTTCAAGCCGGGATTTACAGATTTATCAAGCATTGCCAAAAGGTCTTTTATTTCCTGTCTTTTGGTTTCGCCGTCTACGGGACATTGACTTTTTAAAACTGGTATATTATTTCGTTTTACAGCTCCCTTTATATCTCCTTCCTTTGTATAAATCAAAGGTCTTATTTGATAAATATCTGTACGGTCAAGATATGTAACGGGCGAGAAGCAGTTTATTCTTCCCTCATATAACAGACTTAGTAAAAATGTTTCAAGAACATCGTCATTATGATGCCCTAAAGCTACCTTTTTGCACCCTTGCTCTATGGCAAAATCATTAAGAGCACCTCTTCTCATTTTAGCACACAGCGAGCAGGGATTTGCTTCTTTTCGGTAATCAAAAATAACTTCTTTGATATTTGTTTTTTTGACCTTATATTGAACACCAAATTTTTCGCAGTATTCTTTGATTGCGGAATAATCGCTGTCATACCCCATATCAAGAGTTAAGCCTATAACAGTAAACTTTTTCGGATAAAATCTTGAAAGATTAGCTAATGCTCCAAGAAGTATAAGACTGTCTTTGCCGCCGGATATACCGACCGCAACCCTGTCACCCTCCTGTATCATGTCATAGTCTTCTACTGCTTTTCTTACATAGCTGACAATTCTTTTCATTTGCAAATCCTTTCTGAATTATTTAGATGAAAACACATCTTTGTTTTTCCAAAGATAATCAATTCCAGAGATAACCGTAATAATTGTAGATACCCATATAAGAATATTTGTGATTAGCAGTGCAGGCTCTTCTACAAACCAGTTTTCATTCATAAGAAGGATTGAGGCGATAATTGCAAACATTTGTGATACAGTTTTAATTTTTCCGAACATACTTGCTGCTATTACTTTTCCCTCAGCACCCGAAACCATTCTGAGCCCAGCTACCATAAATTCACGGGCAAGCACTAACATAACGGCAACAGAGCCTAACCAGGTTATTCTGCCCTGTTCAAGAAGAATAAGGAAAGCGGCTGTTGTAAGCATTTTATCTGCAAGTGGATCCATAAATTTTCCGAATGTTGTTATCTGATTGTAGTGACGGGCTATGTATCCGTCAATGCCGTCCGATGCGGCAGCTATAATAAATATTATCAATGCAGTAATCTGGCAGGCAATGTTATCCATTAATAAAAAAGCCATAAATATGGGTACAAGTATTATTCTCAGTATTGTTATCTTATTTGCTGTTGTCATATTTTTCATCCTCTCTGATTTTATAATATATATTATATCAGCAAAATACAAAAAAAGCAATAATAAAATACAAACTGTAGTATATTTGTTATATGTAGCGTTATGTGAACATAACATGACCGAAATACAGACAATATTTTATGAAAAAAGTATTGAAAATTTTATAAAAATAATATATAATATCAATCATGAGTAGATTTTAAAATTTTAAGGAAGTGAACGTATATGGAAATTATAAGACATGAATTTGAAAAAACCGTGTTATGGTATCTTTTGAGTAAAAATAAAAAAATAAATATGCTTTTAATCCCGAAGGAAATAGAAGCAAAAGTAAAAAAGGCATGGGAGACTCCAAACGGGGATTTTGATGCAAGGGCAAGATATATACATCAATGGGGTTTGGGAAGTCTGGTAAAATTACAGCTTTCACATCATTCAAGACCTGTGAGCAGCGCTTCAATGAAGGGCGGAGGAAGTCTTGGAAGCCTGTTTTTTAAAGAACAGACAGTTGAGAACGGAGAAGGCTTTAAAAAGATAATTACACGACTTGAGTCGGAGGAGGGATATGCAGTTGTACATACAATAACTGCACATGACGGATATAATGCATTTATGTGTGATACCTGTTTTGAAAACAATTCAGACAAAACCTTTACACTTGAGATGCTTTCAAGCTTTTCGATGGATAATTTAAGCCCTTTCCAGGAGGATGACGCTCCGAATAAGTATGCATTTCACCGTTTTAAAGGCGGATGGAGCATGGAGGGCAAACATATAGTTGATGATTTAGAGGATATGGGACTTGTAAAAGCATATACAGGAAACTTTCCTCCGAGTGAAAAATTTTATTCAACAGGAAGTTATCCCGTACAGAGATTTTTCCCTGTTGCTTCATTTGAGGATAAAGAATACAATGTTTTCTGGACTGCACAAATAGCCCATAATGCTTCATGGCAGATGGAGCTGACTCGCTCGGCTGATACTTTATCATTTAGCGGAGGGCTTGCAGACTGCGAAACAGGTATGTGGTGGAAAGATGTTAAGAGTGGTGAAAAATTCTTTGCACCTACAGCATACATATCATCAGTATGCGGTGATATTCACACTGCTTGTCAGACCACTGTTGCACTTTGTAACATTGCCTGTGATAAATACGGTGAAGAGGGCTTGCCTGTTTGCTATAATGAATTTTGTACTTCATGGGGAACACCTACTCAGGAAAAGATGATTGATTATGCAAAGGCACTTAAGGATAAGGGAATCAAATATGTTGTAATTGATGCCGGTTGGAGTGTTGGCTGTTTTGGCGGTCAGGGCGGTAACGGAGAATGGTTTATTAATAAAGAAATTTTTCCTGATATGCGTGCTATGTGCGATGAAATCAGAAGTATGGGTATGATTCCGGGAATATGGTTTGAATTTGAAGTAACTACAACTGAATCAAAGGTATATGAGGAAAGAGAATACGATCATCTGCATTTGCAGCGTAACGGTGTTGTTATTAATGCAGGAGGTTGGAGAACCTTTTGGGATTTCACAAAGTCGGAGGTTATTGATTATCTTACCGAAAAGGTTATCAAGCTTTTATCAGACAATCATTTCGGATATATTAAGGTTGACTATAATTCAAATCTTGGAATTGGTTGTGACGGAGCAGAGAGTCTTGGAGAAGGATTAAGACAGCATACAGCGGCCGTTGCAGAATTTTTTGCAAAGATAAAGAGAGAAATACCTGATATAGTAATTGAAAATTGTGCGTCGGGCGGACACAGACTTGAGCCTGTGATGATGGGACTGTCGGCTGTTTCTTCATTCTCAGATGCTCATGAGGCTGTTGAAATTCCATATATTGCAGCCAATCTTCATAATCTTATGTTACCGAGACAAAGCCTTGTATGGGCGGTACTTCATGCTGATGACAGTGATGAAAGACTGGCTTACAGTATGGCGGCGGCATTCCTCGGAAGAATATGTCTTTCGGGAGAGGTTGATAAACTTTCAGAAAATCAATGGGAATTAGTGCAAAAAGCCTTGACATTTTATGAAAAATCGGGTAATATAATCAAATATGGAGTTTCAAAAATTTATGGAAACCGCGGAAACAACATGAGATATCCGACAGGAACTCAGGTTGTAGCAAGAGAATATGGAGAGGAAATGCTGATTGTGGTACACTCTTTTGAAAATCCTTGTGAGTTATTAGAAATTCCGGTGTCGCCTAATGCCGAGATTGTTGACGAATTTTTCAATAATGGCAATATCAGAATTGTTGACGGAAGAATAATAATAAGTGGAATGAAGGATTTTTGTGCTTGCTCGGTGAGAATAAAGCTTTAATATGTTCATTTATTTTTCTTCTGATATAAAAAATATGATTGGAGGAGATAAAATTGACATTTATTGAGTATATACCGCTTTTAACAAGACTTGTTCTTGCAGTTTTAATTGGCGGTATAATCGGACTTGAGAGAAGTGAAAGTAATCATGAAGCAGGGTTAAGAACACATATATTGGTATGTGTAGGTTCTGCGACGGTAATGGTTTTAAGTGAGGTTGTAGCAAAGCAGTACGGAAATGATGTTACCAGAATGGGTGCGCAGGTTATAAGCGGTATCGGTTTTCTGGGAGCCGGAAGTATTGTAATCGACCAGACAAAGAATAAGATTAAGGGTATTACAACGGCAGCAGGAATATGGACAACAGCGTGTATCGGACTTGTTGTCGGAATGGGTTATTATATAATTTCAATCTTTGTATTTTTCCTTATGATATTTACAATGCTTGGATTAAAGCCTTTAGCAAAAAAGCTTCGTCTGAAGGTGAAGGTATACAATGTACACGCGGAGGCGGAAACTCAGGAAAGAGTTGAACAGATTTATGATTCATTTAAGGAACTGAAAATGGAAATAAATTCTTTTTCTCTTCAAAAAGAGGACGGCAATTATATAATGGACGTTGAGCTTTCGTCTAATATGATAATGACAAAATCAGAGCTTGTTGCTGAATTATCGGAATTTTTTGATGTCAAAAAAATTATGATTTCATGAGATTTAAGAAGGGATTTGTTATAAGAATGAAGGTATCTACATCGTTGAATATATTCGGAGCTTTTTCCGAAAAGCCCTATACAGAGCTTATACAAATGGGGGTTGAGGCAGGATTTAAATGTTTTGATTTGAATGTTGCAGACTACAAAAGAAAAGGCGATAATTTCTATAATACAGAAAACTGGCGTGATGAAATGAAGAAAATCAAAGAATTTGCCGACTCAACCGGAGTTGAATTTTTTCAGTCTCACGCAGATATTTCATCTTCTGATTTTGATGATGAAACCAATGATTATAATATGAGAAAATCAATCGAAGCGGCAGCTTTGGTTGGTGTTAAATGGACGGTTATGCATCCTTATGATATTGGTAAAACAGATGAAGAAAGAGCAAGAATAAATATAGAAAAATTAAGACCGTATGTAGAATATGCAAAGAATCTCGGCGTTGGCATTGCAGTTGAAAATACTCCCAGACAGCTTTATTGGTATGATGAGCATCACCTTGGGTATTTTTACCATGCAGAGCATTTGATACCTATAGTTGATACCTTGAATAATGAGTTCGGAAATGTTGGAATTTGCTGGGATACAGGTCATGCAAACCTTGCAATGGAGTCGCAATATGATGACCTTATAAAAGTGGGTAAGCGTCTGAAGGTTCTTCATGTTGCAGACAATAGCTGTCAAACCGATGATCATCTTCCGCCGTTTTTAGGGTATACAAACTTTAAAGAAATAATGAAGGCTCTGAAGGAAATCGGATATGAAGGTACTTTTAATTTTGAAACACATAATTTCTGTAATAAAATGCCGGAAGTTCTGGTTATAGATGCAGCAAAGATGCTCTATAAAATTGGTGATTATATTGTAAATAATTATTAAAATCCATATTTAAATGCACCCCAGGTTAAAATCTGAGGTGCATTTAGTTTGCAAATTTTAAATTATAAATTATAAAAATATTGGAAAGTTGTAAAATAAAATGACCAAAAAGATGACTCACATTGAGAACTCTGATATAATGTTAAGTGACAAAACAAAACATAGAAAAGAGTAATCAATATGAGTCACTTAAATAATAACACAAAAAATAGAAAAGG
>JAZOTP010000016.1:0-15830 GCA_045657705.1 Clostridia bacterium | reverse complement strand
AGAATAACAAATCATATAAATGACAAACATGAAGAGGGCGATACCGTATCATTGTATGATATTAAAAAGGAAGATATTATACAACTTGACTGGACTTATTCAAATATTGAATTTGCTGTAAAAAATGAGGACGGAATATGGAAATGGACAGGTGACGATAATTTTCCTGTAAGTCAGAATGAGGCTGAATCTATGGCAGAAGCTGCTGCAAAGGTTAAAGCTACAAGAGAATTTGACTCGGATGATACATCGGAATACGGTCTTGATGACAGCTCATCGACGGTAACCGTAACCACAGCTGATTCACGGAAATATACAATTAAATTAGGCGATACTAATGAGGTTACCAATGAAATGTATGTTATGCTTGATGGGAATTCCAAGGTATATATGATTCCTACCACACTCTCAACATATTTCTCCAAAACAATTGATGATCTTATTCAGATGGAATCGATTCCCGATGTTGCAGATTATAACTCTATTGAATATACTGCAGGAGAAAATTCATTTAGTATTAAAATAAACGAAGATAAATGGACGGATGGAGAAAACACACTTGATATTTCAATGGTTACAAGCTTTGCGGATGCGTTCCTTAATCTTGTATGGCAGAATTGTAAATATTATAATGCTGATGAAGAAAAAAATGCAGAGTGCGGCTTTGATGCACCTCAGGCAAAGGTTGTCATATCAAATGGCAGTGAAAGTGTTTCTATCCTGTTCGGAAAGGAAGATCCGGGAAGCGTTTATGCAAAGCTTGAAGGCTCAAACATGATTTACACCGTAAGCTCGGAAATTAATAATACTTTAAAAACAACTATTGAAGATTTGGTACTGGATACCGAAACATTAACTGGGGAATAAATTGAAGCAGGAAAAAGCATTGGTGTCGTGAGACGCCACCAATGCGGTCAAACACCGACCGACAGTGCCGTTTTGGTGAAAATGGTTGTTTTTTGCGGATGCAACTAATATATAAATGCTGTTGTTATCTTATCTCTATAGTCAGACAGTAAGAAAACGGGCTGTTACAAAGCGATTTATTAATCGTTTGAAACAGCTCGTTTTATCATTTTTATTACATTGTACTTAATGCATCCTGTAACCACCATGAGCCCATATCAAAGGCTTTGTAAAGATTATCTCTTTCGCCTGTACGGTAGTTAACTCCTGTTCCCACTTCGGGAACGGTGTTATCCTGGATATTGAATCTGACCTTAGTTGAAACGTCTACGTCACCGACTTTTTTTGTTTCCAGAATTTCTATTTCCAAAATAAGCTTATCTTCAAGGTTTCCGTAATAAATTTTATTACCTTTACGATGGACAGGCTTACCCTTATACGTCAGTACCTTTGGTTTTTTTGCAGCTGCCATAAAAAACACATCCTTTTCATTAAATTTACGGAGTGCGATTACTCACAACTTACCGCTTCAACATGGCTTTATATTAAAGATTATATCCTCTTTCTATAAGTTTCATGTTATAATCAATTAAATCTTTTTTGCTTGGAGGAACTGCTTTTTCAACACCTGCTCTGATTTCATCAAGAGTGAAGATATTTGTATTCTTAATAAGAGCACCAAGCATAATCATATTAGCCATATTTGGCTTTGCTTCTGCAGTAGCGATACCTGTAGCCTCTGCTGCAACAACCTTTACATCTGTTCTTTGAACGTCTCTGTCAATAAGACTCTTATCATAAATAATAGTACCGCCCGAAACAACGTCATTTTCAAACTTTTCAAGTGACGGCTTGTTCATGCTGATTAAAACATTCGGTTCTGTGATAATCGGAGAAGCAACTGGTTCATCAGAAATAATAACGTGACAGTTTGCTGTACCGCCTCTCATTTCAGGGCCATATGAAGGAAGCCATGAAAGCTGCTTACCCTTTACAAGAGCAGCATACGCCAATATTTTTCCGGCAAAAAGGATACCCTGACCGCCGAAGCCTGTTATAATAATATTATCAGTCATTATAATACCCTCCTTACTTCTCATCTATATCCTTATAAACACCCAATGGGTAATAAGGAAGCATATCTTCTTGTAATCTCTTTATAGCTTCAACAGGTGACATTCCCCAGTTGGTAGGACAGGTTGACAAAACCTCAACCAAAGAGAAGCCTTTTCCCTCAATCTGGTTCTGGAATGCTTTTTTAATAGCCGCTTTAGCTTTTTTGATGTTTGGAACTGTGTCTAATGAAACTCTTGCAATATAGCTTGGACCATCTAAGGTTGCAAGCATTTCGCTAACTCTTATCGGGTTACCCTGAGTTTTAATATCACGTCCGTACGGAGAGGTCTGTGTTACCTGACCCGGCAAGGTTGTCGGAGCCATTTGACCGCCTGTCATACCGTAGATAGTATTGTTGATGAAAATAATTGTTATATTTTCACCTCTTGCAGCTGAGTGAACTGTTTCAGCAGTACCAATAGCCGCAAGGTCACCGTCACCCTGATATGTGAATACAACCTTATCGGGGTGAACTCTCTTAATTCCTGTTGCAACAGCCGGAGCTCTGCCGTGAGCAGCCTCCTGCATATCACAGTTAAAATAATTATATGCCATAACAGAACATCCTACAGGAGCAACTCCTATAGTATTTCCCTCAACGCCCAACTCATCAAGAACTTCTGCAACAAGTCTGTGACAGATACCGTGAGTACATCCCGGGCAGTAATGGAACGGTGCGTCTGTTAATGCGTGTGGTTTTTCAAATACAATAGCCATTACTTTAAACCTCCTGCAATTTTTCTTACCGCATCTGCAACTTCCTGCGGAGTAGGTATTACACCGCCTGTTCTGCCAAAGAAGTGTACAGGAGCTTGACCGTTAACAGCAAGCTTAACGTCTTCAACCATCTGACCCATACTCATTTCTACCGAAAGAAATGCCTTTGCAGTTTTTGCGGTTTCATTAAATATTTTAGTCGGGAAAGGCCATAATGTTATAGGTCTTATAACACCAACCTTTAATCCCTCTTCTCTCAATGTTTTAACAGCTGATTCAACAACACGGCTTGTTGTACCGTAAGCTGTTACAATAATATCAGCATCTTCTGTATCATGAGCTTCATAACGTTGCTCATTTTCAATAATTATATCATATCTCTTCTGACGCTCGATTATTGTTTTTTCAAGTTCTTCAGGAGAAAGATACAATGAATTTACAATATTATGCTCTCTTTTTAAGCCTGTACCAACTGTCGCCCAATCCTTTTGGGGGTTAACAGCTTCCGGAACGAAATCAAAGTCAACAGGCTCCATCATCTGACCCAAAGTACCGTCACCAAGAATCATGGCAGGAACTCTGTATTCATCAGACTTATTAAAAGCATCGGCAGTCAGGGAAACAATTTCCTGAACTGAGTTCGGAGCGTAAACAATCAAATGATAATCTCCGTGTCCGCCGCCCTTTGTTACCTGGAAATAGTCAGACTGAGCAGGCTGAATGCCGCCAAGACCGGGACCGCCTCTTACAATATCTACAATAACACATGGAAGGTCTGCACCTGCTATGTATGAGATACCCTCTGACTTTAAGCTGATACCGGGGCTTGATGAGCTTGTCATAACTCTTGCGCCTGCACCTGCGGCACCGTAAACCATATTAATTGCTGCAACTTCACTTTCTGCCTGTAAGAATACGCCGCCGATTTTCGGCATTTTCTTTGCCATATATGCTGAAAGCTCTGTCTGTGGAGTTATCGGATATCCGAAGAAGTGTCTGCATCCGGAACGAATAGCAGCCTCACCGATAGCCTCGTTTCCTTTCATTAAAACCTTTTCACCCATTTTCTACACCTCTCATATATCCTTTTCTACTTTGATTACAACATCCGGACATACGGTTGCACAAAATGCACAGCCGATACATTTTTCCTGATCTGTAATTTCTGCCGGTCTGAAGCCTTTTGCATTGAGTCTGTCCTTTGCTATTTGAATTATCTTCTTAGGACAGGCATTTACACAAAGCTCACAGCCTTTACATCTGTCTTCACGAAATGTTACTTTATTCATTACATTTCATCCTTTCGTATATATATTGTATTTATCAACTTACAAATACTATGATAAGTTTAATACCGCTTTTAGTACTGCACCACCGTTTTTAAAACTCCCATGGCATTTTAATGTAGATATTCATTAAAAATTTATCTTTTTCCATTTCGGGTGGAAGTTTTGACAATGCAAGCTCATCTCCGCACTGTCTTGTTACGGGAATGTTCATCTTTTCCGAAAGATCTTCAATAATATGATAATCGGAAAGAAGAGTATTCTCATCTGTCAGTTTACCGATGTTGGTGTTGTTTGCAATATCGGTAAATTTCAATCTTGACGCATATTCAATATTTTTAGCAAGTGTGTATAAATCCTCGCACGTTTCTGTCATAGGTCTCTTTGTGCTTACCACAAAGGTCATATTATAATCCTCCTTTATAAAGTAAGCATAATACTGCCCTAAAACATATGCACCGTCATCGTCGCCGCCCACATCAAAAATTATTGTTCTGTCACTGTCACAAAACACCTTTTTCAATTCCTGCGGAACGGTAGGCATATCAAGATTTGAATTGGCAAATTCCGAAGCAATAAGCTCTATTCCATGCTCCTCCAATATTTTTTTTGCATCTGCGGTACGAAAATAAGGATTTACAATATCCATATCCGCAATGGTAACCTTTTTACCCTCTTTCGCCAATTTTATTGCATAATTGACACTAACTTCGGTTTTTCCACTTCCGTAATGACCGCAAAAAACATTCAGTCTTGCACTCATGCTATCACTCCATTTTGCTATTATCACTTTATTATATCACATATCGTCATTCAAATCAAGAGTTTTTATTAAAGAAAATATAATTTGTATACACAAACCCCGATAATACAAATAAAATCATTAATATACATGATTTTGAATAATTAAAAAATATATAACGATCTTATGCTTATATATCCCGAAAACTGTGAACCGGATTTTTCACCTGTACTCATCTTTTTTCCTTTCTGTAACAAAACGGAGAAATGCCCTCCTGTCTTTTAAATGCCCGTATAAAGGAGGATGTATCGGAAAAACCGCATTTTGAGGCTATTTCCTCGATTGAAGCGAGCGTATCACGAAGCATACGTTTTGCTGAATATATTCTGTAGTTCAGAATATATTCATAAGGAGAAAAGCCTGTGCTTTTTTTGAAAACGGTTGAAAAATAGCATCTGCTCAAATGAGAAATATCTGCAAGCTCGCTTACTGTTATATTATTTTCGTAGTTTTCCGATATATAGTACAGTATATCCTTAATATTGAAACTGTCCGAGCTTTTATTATATTTATTTATAATTCCGATGAGTATCTTATAAATTATTTCAGAACATAACTCTTCCGCTTCCGCTGATTTGACATGATTATAAATTCGGTCAAAATATTTTTCAAATTCACCCATATCACAAATAACAACTGTTTCATAAAGCTCCTTTATGTATTCATAATACTTTTTGCTTGCTTCACCCATAAAATGAATAAATTTGAATTCCCATTTTTTGCCGTCAGGAAAGTATTCATGCGTTTTTGTACAATCAATAAGCATGATACTGTTTTCTTTTATTTCATATTTTCGGTTATCGTAATTAAGAATTCCATGTCCGTTTTTGGTATATAAAAGCAGGTAGCTTTTTAAATTTGCTCTTTTTATATAAAAATCGTCTTTGCAGATAAAATGACCTGTCCACTGAACGTAGTAATATAGCTTTCTGGCTATTTCCGAGGCTATATGCGGAAGGTTGGTTTTATAATGACAGCTTTCATTGAGATTCATTTTTGCTTTCTCCTTAACTACAGAACAAATTGTATATTTTTTAAAACAATATACAATTGAAAAACATATAATAATATATTACAATTATAATAACAAAAAAACAATTTGTCAATTATTTTGGAGGTTATTATGGAAAATTTTACAAAGTATGAAAATAATCCGGTATTTGGTAATAAAGAAATAGGTACTGTATTTGATGCATATGTATGGAAAGATAACGGAAAATACAGAATGGACTTTTCGTGGAGAGGAAAAAAAGCCTGTGCTGTAACATTCAGTGATGACGGCATTAACTGGAGTGAGCCTGTTATAACTCTTGAAAAAAATCTGAAAAGCGGCTGGGAAGATGATATAAACAGAAACTGTGTTATAAAGGTGGACGGAGTATATAAGATGTGGTATACCGGTCAGGCAAGAGGACACAGTTACATCGGCTATGCAGAAAGTAAGGATGGAATAAACTTTGAACGTATGTCGGATGAGCCGGTAATGATTTCGGAATTTCCATGGGAAAATGCTTCGGTTATGAATCCATGTGTTTTGTTTGATGACGGAATATATAAAATGTGGTATTCAGCAGGAGAAACACATGAACCAAATGTGAATGCATATGCTACAAGTACGGATGGAATAAATTGGAAAAAGGCAAAATGTAATCCTATATTTGTCAAGGATTCTGAGAATCAGTATGAGCAAAACCGTGTAGGAGGATGCCAGGTATTAAAAACGGACGATATGGGATATGTTATGTTTTATATAGGCTACAAGGATATTGCTACAGCTTGTATTTGTGTTGCAAAATCAGAGGATGGTATTACACAGTGGACAAGATCATCACTTAATCCTATAGTTTCTCCGGATGAAGATATGTGGGATTCAGAAGCTTGCTATAAGCCAACTGCGGTATGGAATGAAGATGAGAAAAAATGGATGCTCTGGTACAACGGAAGAACAAGCGACCGTGAATATATCGGATATGTTGAATTTGATAAAAGAGATTTATTTTAAATAATATTGATTTTTCGTAAGGACAGGTTGAATTGCCTGTCCTTATATTAATATCAAATAAATTTTTTGTAATTTTGGTGCTGAAATAATATTTTAATATAATAAATACTTGCGTTTTTGTGAAAATTATTATATAATAGATAAAAATACTTAATTGGAGAAATTGTGATGGGCAAAAAACAAACGAGAAGTGAAGCAAGAATTGAAGCTTTTAAGTTAATATTTCAAACACAGGTAAATGATGAAGACCCTCAGTTTTTGATTGATACAATGCTTGAAGAACATCCTGAAAGTCAGAAAAATATAAATTATATAAAAACGGTTGTTCTCGGAGTAATTGAAAAAAATGAAGAATTGCTCGATGATATTAAAAGCAATCTGGTAAAGGGCTGGAAAATTGAAAGAATTTCAAGAGTGGCTCTTGCTGTCTTGAAGCTTGCAATTTTTGAAATAAAATACCTTGAAGATGTGCCGCATAAGGTGGCAATAAATGAAGCTGTGGAAATTGAAAAAAGCTTTGACGATCCGGATAATTCTGCATTTGTAAACGGTGTTCTCGGAGGATTTTGTAAATCGCTATGATTTATCTGGGTTTTGATACAAGTAATTATACAACATCGGTTGCTGCTGCGACTGATGACGGTGAAATAAATATACGTCGTATATTAACAGTTAAACATGGAGAACGCGGACTGCGTCAGAGTGACGCAGTCTTTCAGCATTTAAAGGAGCTTCCAAAGCTTTTTAATGAATTATCAAAAGAGATTGATATGAAAAAGGTATCGGCTGTAGGTGTAAGTACAAAGCCGAGAAATGCTGAGGGTTCATATATGCCTGTGTTTTTAGCAGGGGAGGGATATGCACGGGTTTGTGCGGATTCTCTGGGAATACCCTTGTTTGAGTTTTCGCATCAGGACGGACATATAATGGCAGGAATTAAATCATGTGGGTGCTATGAATTGATGGATAAGCCCTTTATATCGGTGCATCTTTCCGGAGGAACCTGTGAGATACTGCTGTCAAAGTATGAAAATAAAAAGTTTTTAAGTGACATTATAGGAGGGACTAAAGATATAAGTGCAGGACAGCTTATTGACAGAGTCGGTGTTGCTATGGGATTGGAATTTCCGTGTGGAAAGGAGCTTGAAAAGCTTGCACTTAAGACCGATAAAGAAATTAAACTACCTGTAAATACAGACAAATCATATATCAACTTTTCAGGTATTGAAACAAAAACATTATCACTCATTGGAAAAGAAAATGACAATGAATTGGCAAGGGGAGTATTTTTGTCAATTGCAAAAGCCATGACAAAAACTCTTGATTATTGTGTAAATGAATATCATACAGATGACATATTAATAGTAGGTGGAGTGGTGTCTAACAGCATAATAAAAGACTACCTTGTAAATAATCTTAATGCAAAGCTGCACTTTGCATCGGTTGATTATTCTACAGACAATGCCTGTGGAATTGCACTTTTGACAAGGCAGTGTTTTGAAAATATCAGAAAGGAAAACTAATGGAAAAGATAATTGCAACCGTTTCACAATTGAATAATTTTGTAAAACGTACATTTGAGGCAAATCCGGTCTTTTCCGATATATGGATAAAGGGCGAAATCTCAAACTATAAAAAGCATTATTCGGGACATCATTATCTTACTTTAAAGGATGATGCCGGAGTTTTAAAGGCAGTAATGTTTAAATCAAATGCCTATTCATTAAAATTTCTGCCATCAGACGGTATGAAGGTTATGGCACATGGCAGAGTATCTGTATATGAACCGAGCGGAGCATATCAGCTTTATATTGATGAAATGATACCTGACGGTGTTGGTGATTTATACGTTGCTTATGAAAAATTAAAGAAAAAATTAGAAGAAGAGGGGTTGTTTGACCCTGAACATAAAAAGCCCTTGCCGGAGTACCCCAAAACTGTAGGTGTTGTTACCGCCTCAACCGGAGCGGCAATACGAGATATTATTAATGTCATTACAAGACGATATCCATATGCTGAAATTGTGCTTTATCCTGCACAGGTTCAGGGTAAGGGTGCGGCTGAAAGCATTTGTGAGGGCATAGGATATTTTAATGCCGCACAAGCGTGCGATGTATTAATTGTTGGCAGGGGCGGAGGCTCTATTGAAGATTTATGGGCTTTTAATGAAGAGATTGTTGCATATGCTATTTACAACTCGGAAATACCGATAATTTCAGCGGTAGGACATGAAATCGATTTTACCATTGCAGATTTTGTTGCAGATTTCAGAGCTCCGACACCGTCAGCAGGTGCTGAAATTGCAGTTCCATCACAGGAGGAGCTTTTCTCTCATATAAAGGATTTGGAATATACCCTTATTTCTTTGATAAAAAACAGTATAACAAACAAAAGGCTGAGATTAAAAGCACTAAAGCTGTTATCTCCCAAGGAAGTAATAGAAAATAACTATATGCGTCTTGATATTCTTTCAAAAAGACTTGAAAATCGTATAAATATTATACTTAAGGATAAAAAAGAGATGTTTTCAATGGAGCTTGTCAGGCTTGATGCAATATCGCCTTTAAAGGTAATGCAAAGAGGCTTTGCACTTCCTGTTAACGAAAATGGAAATATCATTAAATCGGTAAAGGTACTTGATAAAACAGATGAATTTGAATTAAAGCTTGCAGACGGAGCAAGAAAATGTTCGGTGATAAAGGGGGAAAAATAAAATGGCAAAAGGATTTGAAGAATCAATAAAAGAGCTTGAGAATATTGTTAATCAGCTTGAGTCGGGAGATGTTACTCTTGATGAGTCAATTAAGCTGTTTGAAAATGGGATGAAATTATCAAAGAGCTGTCAGAAAATTCTCGATACGGCTGAAAAAAAGGTTTCGGTATTGCTTGTTGATGAAAATGGAGAAATGCAGAAGCAGAAATTTGAAGTTGAAGAATAAAGCATGGAAGTGATATAATGGATTTACGGGAATTACTGGAAAATAAAATTGATATAATAAACAAGGAATTAGATAAGTACCTCGAAATAAAAGATAACCCTCAAAAAACAATATATGATGCAATGTCATATTCGCTTTTTGCCGGAGGAAAAAGACTACGGCCTGTTATTATGCTCATGGTGTGTGATATGCTTGGTGGTAAGGAAAGTGAAGTTTTGCCATTTGCGTGTGCATTGGAAATGATACACACCTACTCATTGATACATGATGATTTACCTGCTATGGACAATGATGATTTAAGACGCGGGAAGCCTACAAATCACAAGGTTTTCGGCGAAGCTATGGCAATTCTTGCAGGTGACGCACTTTTGAATAAGGCATTTGAAACTGTTTCGGGTTACAATTATGAAAACACAAAAAATGCTGTTCGTGCAATATCATTACTTGCTCAATCTTCAGGCACAGAGGGAATGATAGGTGGTCAGGTTGTTGATATTGAATCAGAGGATAAAGAGCTTGAATTGGAGCAGCTTTTGTATTTACAGGCATTAAAGACAGGGGCTATTATACGTTCAGCAGGAACGATTGGAGCTGTGATGTCAGGAGCAGATGAAGAAAAAATTGATGCAGTTGATAAATATTGTCTGAACCTCGGAATTGCTTTTCAGATTCAGGACGATATTCTCGATGTTATCGGGGAGGAAGAAAAGCTCGGAAAACCAATCGGAAGTGATGATGAAAACAAAAAAAGCACTTTTGTCTCCTTATATGGAATGGATAAGGCAAAAGAGGCGGTTAATGAATATACAAAAAAAGCTGTTTCGGCACTTGGAATTTTTGCCGATAGAGCAAATAACCTTATTGATTTGGCTGATTATTTAATAAACAGAAATTATTAAACGGAAGGAAAATACTAATGAATGAATTTATGTTGTTTTGGAATGAATCACCTTTGGCAACTGCAATTGTTGCATGGTTTCTGGCACAGCTGATAAAGGTTGTATTGGTTCTTGTTACAAGTAAAAAACTGGATTTTGGAAGATTTGTAGGCTCGGGCGGAATGCCAAGCTCACATTCAGCTCTTGTAACATCACTTGCAACTGCAATATGTTTTATTGAAGGATACAAAAGCCCGTTATTTGCGGCTTCTGCGGTGTTTGCATTGGTGGTAATGTATGATGCGGCAGGGGTAAGACGTGCGGCAGGTCAACAAGCAAAAATCCTCAACAAGATTGTTGAGGATTGGGGAAAAGCGTCATATTCAGACACTGAAAAGAAGCTTAAAGAACTTCTCGGTCACACTCCGAAAGAAGTATTTGCAGGTGCTGTTTTAGGTATTATAATAGGAATTATACGACATTTTTAAAACAGATTGTAAACATATAAAACAATCGGAGCAAAGATGATTGCAGGAAGATAATTTGCAACTTTTATCTTTGTAACACCTATAATATTGAATCCAAGTGCAAAAATCAGCAATGAGCCTGCACAGTTAATCTGTAATATTGCAGATTCGGTCAGAAGAGGAGCTAAAAAGCCCGAAAGCAAGACAAGCAGTCCTTGAAATACAAATACAAATGCAGCGGCAAATAATACACCTATACCCAAGGATGCGGCAAGCATTGTTGAAGAAATAAGGTCAAGCAGTGATTTTGTAAAAATCATGCTGTTATCACCTGTCAGTCCCGAGTTTAGTGAGCCAACAATGGTCATAGAACCGACACAGAACAAAAGACAGGCTGTTACGAAGCCTTCTGTGACTGAGACCTTTTCATCGGTTTGTTTTCGTGCTTTTGATGATATAAAATCACCGAATTTTGTGATTTTACCATCCAAGTCAGCCAATGTTCCAACGACTGCCCCCAGTACCATTGAAATAATGAGTATCATAGAATTATCTTCTTTTATTATCCCGGATACTCCTATACTGATTGTACATAAACCGATTCCAAGCATTACAGAATCGGTTATTTTTTTAGGTATGTTTTTCTTGCAAAGTAACCCTGTAAGACTTCCAATTATTACTGTTAAAGTATTTACCACTACACCAAGCATTGTTTTTTCTCCTGTTAATTTTTTATATTTTTCGTTTTGCGCTGTGAAAAGAAACGCTCATAACAATTCCTATTGCTATAAAATTGGTTATAAGAGAGGTTCCGCCATAGCTGAAAAACGGCAGTGGAATACCTGTAACCGGCAAAAGTCCTATACACATACCTATGTTTTCAATTGTATGGAAAATCAGCATTGCACTTACTCCTATACAAAGATATTTTCCGTATCTTGTCTGTGAAACAGATGCGATTTGTAAACATCTGAAAATTATTGCAAAAAGTAAAATAATAACCGCGGCGGCACCAATAAATCCTAATTCTTCAGCAATAACACTGAAAATAAAGTCTGTGTGCTTAGTAGGTAAAAATCCCAGCTGATTTTGTGTTCCGTTTAAAAATCCTTTGCCGAAAAAACCACCTGAGCCAACGGCGATTTTTGACTGTATTACATTGTATCCGCTGCCTAATTTATCAAGCTCCGGATTTAAGAAAACCTGAATACGGTGTTTCTGGTAATCGGAGAGCAAAAATGTATAAATCAGAGGTAGTGAGATAATTCCTGCACTTACAGCGGGGATTATATATTTATATGAAATTCCTGCAACAAACATCATTAAAATGAAAATAAAAAGAAATACCATTGCACTTCCTGCATCAGGCTGAAGCATTATAAGCGCTACGGGAGCTGCAAGATGTAATATGAGCAGTAATACATTTTTTATATTGTTTATCTTGTCACCAACTTTATCCAAATGATAGGAAAATGTTATAATAAATCCAATTTTTGCAATTTCAGCAGGCTGAATACCTACAGGTCCTATTCTTATCCAGCTCTGAGCACCCCAATCTCCCGATTTACCGATAATCAGAACAAGTATCAGCAATGCTATACACACACCGCTTATAGGTTTTAAAAATAATTCATACTGCTCGTAATCAAAAAGTGTTATGATAAACAGAGCGGCTATTCCTATGAACATTGAAGCTGATTGAATAATGACATTTGAGTTTGTATCAAATGAGCGTGTAGCACTGAAAATTGCTGCTATACCGTATATGGCGGCGATTATTACTGTTATTAATAAAAATATGTCAATATTTACAGGTCTTTTCTGTCGCATAATATGCTCCTTTTATTTTGTAATATAATGTTTATTATACTATAATTTCCAAATGATTTCAATGTATTTATGTAAAATTTTCCGAATAACATAAAAATAAATGTGTTATGAATATCAAAATATATAATTTTTGCAATAAATATCAATAATTCTGCGATTACTATTGATTTTTTTATTAAAATCGGTTATAATTTATTGTGGTGTTGTATTTATTAAAATGAATGAGAGGAAAAAATATGAAAAAAATTGTCTATTCAGTAATAGCGGTAGTTATACTTGCAATTTCTTTAACAGCCTGTGGTGGAAATTCCGCTAAAAAAACAAAAAAATCAACAAGCTCATCAACAAGTGCTGGTTCTTCATCAATTGCAAAAAAAATAGAGCTTGAAGAGGAAAAAAGTGAATATGTTGTAAATATTGATGATTCTTTTGAAGCGGGCATTGAAACAGAGTCGGCAAGAGTAACCCTGGCACCTGAAGAAGCTGATTTCCGTAATCTTAAATGGGGAATGTCAAAGGATGAAATTATAAATGCTGAAGGAACCGGTTTCAGTGAAATGGAAAATGGCTCTATGTATTATACAAGAGTAAGAGAGGAAGAATATCCGGCAGATGCACAGTATGACTTTGTTGATGAAAAGCTTGCGCAGGGAACTTTCTACATAACAGAAGACAAAGAGAATAATTCAATTGATGTATATGATTATGATGAATTGGTTGATTCTTTAAAACAACGTTTTGGTGAGCCTCAGATGGTACAGGATCATTATTATGATGAATCTGTTAAAACCGATGACAGAGAGCAACACGCAGACTTGATTTTGAAAAATAAGCTTAATTACAGAACAGCATGGTTACTTGATGATACAGAACTCAGAGTTGTAATGATTAACCGCGGCGGCAAGCTATGTATAGGATTGCAGTACAAGGATGCGGCAGTTACTATTCCGGCAGCAAGTCAAACTGAAGAATAATATTTACTATACATAAGATACATACAGAAAGGAATAATGCAAAATGGAAAATAATGAGATTCAATTATCCGAGCTTTTACAAATAAGAAGAGACAAGCTTACTGAGTTACAGGAAAATGGTAAAGACCCGTTTCAGATAACAAAATTCAATCGTACCCACAGCTCGAAGGATATAGCAGAGGGCTATACTACAGAAGAAAGAACAGTTACTGTAAAGGGAGAGCAAACTCAGGTTACGGCAAAAATATCTCCTCTTGACGGTCAAAATGTTACAGTTGCCGGCAGAATTATGTCAAAAAGAGGTATGGGAAAGGTTGGCTTTGCTCACATTGCAGATATAGACGGTCAGATTCAACTGTTTGTAAAAAAGGATATTCTTGGGGAAGAAGACTACGCTACATTTAAAAAATATGATATAGGTGATATTGTAGGGGCAGAAGGCGAGGTATTTACAACTCAGACCGGTGAAATATCTATAAGAGTAAATAAAATAACTCTTTTATCAAAGTCACTTTTACCATTACCTGAAAAATTTCATGGACTTGTTGATACAGATTTAAGATACCGTCAGAGATATGTTGATCTTATTATGAATGCAGAAGTAAAGGATACTTTTATCAAGCGTTCAAAAATTATTTCATCAATTCGCCGTTATTTAGATAAGCAGGGATTCTTAGAGGTTGAAACACCGATGCTTGTTTCAAATGCAGGCGGTGCTGCTGCTCGTCCTTTTGAAACTCATTTTAATGCACTTGATGAAGATTTTAAGCTTAGAATTTCATTGGAATTATACTTGAAGCGTCTTATAGTCGGAGGTCTTGAGAGAGTTTACGAAATAGGCAGAGTTTTCCGTAACGAAGGATTGGATACACGTCATAATCCTGAATTTACATTAATGGAGCTTTATCAGGCATATACGGAGTATCATGGTATGATGGATTTAACAGAAAATATGTATCGTCATGTAGCACAGGAGGTTTTAGGAACAACCAAGCTTATATATAACGGTATTGAAATGGATTTAAGCAAACCATTTGAACGTATTACCATGCTTGATGCAGTAAAGAAATATTCAGGTGTAGACTTTAATGAAATAAATTCAATAGAGGAAGCTCGTGCAGCTGCAAAGGAACATCATATTGAATATGAGGAACACCACCAAAAGGGTGATATTTTGAATTTATTCTTTGAAGAGTTTGCAGAAGAGCATTTAATACAGCCTACTTTTGTAATGGATCATCCTGTTGAGATTTCACCTCTTACAAAGAAAAAGCCTGAAAATTCTGATTATGTTGAACGTTTTGAGTTCTTTATGAACGGTTGGGAAATGGCAAATGCTTATTCAGAGCTAAATGACCCAATTGATCAAAGAGAACGTTTTAAAGCCCAGGAAAAACTTCTTGCCTTAGGTGATGAGGAAGCAAATACAACTGATGAAGATTTTATGAATGCTTTGGAAATTGGTATGCCACCAACGGGAGGTATCGGTTTTGGTATTGACCGTATGTGTATGCTGTTTACTGATTCTGCCGCAATACGTGATGTGTTATTGTTTCCAACTATGAAGACAATCTCCGACAAATAAGCTTGCGAAGCAAGCGCAATGAGCCGTGGACGAGCAAAAACGCACACGGGTGTGCGGCGAGCGGAGTCGTAGAAATCTTTAGACAAATAATAGCGTAAAATCAAGGTTTTGGGTATTTTACTACATCAAACTTTGCACCATTTTGTGCCTAACGTTAAAAGGGGCTGTGACAACCCGATTTGAAAAATCGTTTTGTCACAGCCCCTTTTTGTCATAAATTATAGAAAAGCGCCTGAATTTAAGTTTTATAAATACAAACAGCACATTTCCTGAAAATTGTTTTATAAACCGTTATTTTTCATACCGAGGTAGCTTTCAAGAATCATAC
>JAZOTP010000015.1:0-7018 GCA_045657705.1 Clostridia bacterium | reverse complement strand
ATTTTTATATGAAGAAACAGATGACCAGTTAAGAAGCATTGAAGAGGTCAAAAAAGATATGGAAAGTGAAAGACCTATGGACAGACTTCTTTGCGGCGATGTTGGATACGGTAAAACAGAGGTGGCAATAAGAGCGGCATTTAAAGCGGCCGTGAATTCAAAGCAGGTTGCATATCTTTGCCCGACTACCGTTCTTGCAATGCAGCATTATGATACCTTCTGTAAGCGTATGGACGGATTTGCAATAAAAACAGAAATGCTTTCCCGTTTCAGAACGCCGAAACAGCAACAAAAGATTTTAAAGGATTTAAAAAGCGGTGCAATTGATGTTATTATCGGAACACATAAGATACTGCAAAAGGATGTTGAATTTAAGGATTTGGGACTTCTCATAATTGATGAAGAACAGAGATTCGGTGTTGCACACAAGGAAAAACTGAAAGAATTAAAAAAGAATATAGATGTTCTTTCAATGACTGCAACGCCAATCCCAAGAACCCTTCATATGTCAATGATAAATATAAGAGATATGAGCGTGCTTGAAACTCCGCCTGAAAACCGTTATCCTGTTCAGACTTATGTACTTGAGCATAACGAGCCGGTGTTGATTGAAGCAATGAAAAGAGAATTGTCAAGAGGAGGTCAGGTATTCTATCTTCACAACAGGGTTGAGAGTATATATAAAGTCGCAAACAGAATTGCAGAACAGATACCAAATGCCAATGTAGCTGTCGGGCATGGTAAAATGAATGAGGATGAACTTGAAGACATTATGTATGATATGGTGAACGGAAAAACCGATATTCTTGTATGTACCACAATTATAGAAACAGGACTTGATATTCCTAATGCAAACACTATGATAATTGAAAATGCCGATAGGATGGGGCTATCACAGCTTTATCAGTTAAGAGGAAGAGTAGGGCGTTCAAACAGAAGTGCATATGCATATTTTACCTACAGGCAGGATAAGGTTCTTTCTGATGTTGCACAAAAAAGACTTCGTGCAATAAAAGAATTTACAGAGTTCGGTTCAGGCTTTAAAATTGCCATGCGTGACCTTGAAATAAGAGGTGCGGGAAATCTTCTGGGTGCACAGCAGCACGGACACATGGATGCTGTCGGATATGATATGTACTGTAAAATCTTAAAGGAAAGCGTTGATGAAATACAGGGGGTTGAACACGCACAAGAGATTACAACGACCGTTGATTTTGATATGGACGCTTATATCCCGGAAAGATATATCGAAAATCATAATACAAGAATTGATATTTATAAAAAGATTGCGACTGTATGCTCGGAGGAGGATTCTGTTGAAATAACAGATGAGCTTATAGACCGTTTCGGTGATCCGCCAAAGTCAGTTATAAACCTTATAAATATTGCTTTATTAAAATTTATGGCAAACAGCACGGGAATTACCGAAATGAATGCAAAGAAAACCACGGTAACGTTGAAATTTAATAATAATCATATAACTCCCGAATTGTGTATTGAGCTGTTAAGAGAATTTCCGGGTAAAATAACCGTGTCTTCATCACAGATTCCGACGCTGATTTACAGAAATTCAGAGCCGTATAAGTTGATTGATAATATTAAATTTTTATTACAATCAATAATAAGGTTGAAGAATGAGAAAAAATGATGTATAATATAATAAAATAGCCGGGAGAGTGAATATCCGGTCTAACAGCGTTTATTATACATTTTATACACATGAAAGGAAATGAAAAATGAAGAAAAAAATATTATGTTTAGCAATGTCGCTGGCTTTGGTTATCGCCGGCTGTTCAAAATCCTCAAATGATCCCGTTATTGCAAATGTAGGTGACAATGAAATCACCATGTCACAATTTCAATTTTATTTAAACAGTGTAAAACAACAGATGCAGGGTACAGAACTCTCAACCGAGGAAGATTGGCAAACGTATGAAATTGATGGCAAAAAAGCTATTGATGTAGCAAAAGAACAAGCTTTGGACATAGCTTTAAATAACATTGCATACATTCAGATTTTTGAAAAAATGGGAAATAAAATTGATGATGCCGCAAAGGAAGAAATTAAAGCAACAAAAGACAGCATTGTTTCTCAGTACGAACAAAACGGTGGATATGAAGCCTTTTTGACCGAGGCAGGAATTACAGATGAGTTTGTTGATTTGTTATGTGAATCAATGTATTGCTCAGACAGATTATACGAAACATATTCTAAGGATAATGAATCTGCAATAACTGAAGAAGAAATAAATCAGGCATTGGAAGCTAACGGTATAAATGATGAATTTTTTGCATCATACAGATCAGCAAAACACGTTCTTATCTTAACACAGGATCAGGCTACTCAGGAACCTTACGATGAGGAAAAGAAGGCTGAAGCAAAAGCAACTGCAGATGATGTTTATAAGCGTGCTTTAGACGGTGAAGATTTCGATTTTTTAATAGAACAGTATAACGAAGACCCGGGAGTTGCATCACAGCCTGAGGGTTATACCTTTACAGATGGTGAAATGGTTCAGGAATTCCAGGATTGTGTTGATTCTCTGGAGATTGGTGCAATCGGATTTACCGAAACAAGCTACGGTTATCATATTATTAAAAAGGTTGATACCAGAGAAATTATGAAAAAGCAAGCGGTAAATTATGTTCTTTCAGAAAAGTTTGTTCAGTTTATTGAAGAAAAAATAAATGAATACGGTATCACATTAGAAGAGCAGGAAGCTATAAATGAAGCCCTAAAGGCATCAACCTCTGCTGATGCAGAAACTGAAGCTTCTCCACAGGCAAGCGCAGACAGTGAATAATTAACTGCGTATTGGTTTTTGTCAATGGTATATCAAAAGGTCAGTGTTATATTATAGCCTGACCTTTTTGTATGAAGAAAATATAATTATGGATATTATTCCCAAAAAGAGCAATAATTTATGATAAAAATGCTAATTTTATTGGATTTGCTTGCACAAACTAACGAATAATGGTATAATTATATGATAGATTATAATTAATAATTGGTGGTATTTATGATAACTAGTAAACAAAGAGCTTATTTAAGAAAGCTTGCAAATACACTGGAGCCTATTTTTCAAATAGGTAAAGGTGGAGTGACAGACGTAATGGTAGAACAGCTGAAGCTGGCATTAGAAGCAAGAGAGTTGATCAAGATACACATTCTTGAAACAGCACTGCTTGATGCAAAAAGCTGTATAAACGAAATTGCCGCACAACTTGGCGCAGAGCCTGTACAGGCTATAGGTTCAAAAATCGTATTATATAAACAGGCAAGAAAAAAGGATAACAGAAAAATCGAATTACCTTAAAGAGGAGTGAAATAGATTTGTTAAAGATAGGAATTATGGGAGGAACCTTTAATCCTGTTCATAACGGACATATAGCTGCTGCAAAAGCAGCAAGAGATCAGTTTTTGCTGGATAAGGTTTTGTTCATAACCGGAGGAAACCCTCCTCACAAAAAAAAGCAGCCTGTTTTAGACGCAGCGGCAAGACATAAAATGGTTAAGCTTGCAATAGATGGAGAGAATAAATTTGAAGCTTGTGATTATGAGATTGAAAAAAAGACTTTTTCATACACATTTGAAACATTACAGTATTTAAAAAGACAGTATAAGGATGCACAGCTTTATTTTATTGTTGGTGCGGATTCATTTCATAACATTACTGACTGGTACAAGCCAAGAACAATTATGGAGTTATGCACTATCCTTGTGTATGAAAGGGAAGGCTATGACAGACAGGCTGACCTTGAAAGGATAAAAAAAGAATATTTTTGCAATGTTGAATTTATTGAATCGGTAAGAATTGATATTTCGTCGTCTGAAATAAGACAGGCGATTGCTGACGGTAAGGATGCATCGGAATTTATGCCTGAGGCTGTTAATGCTTTTATAATGCGTAACGGATTGTATAAGGTTAATGAGCTTAGTATAAGACAAAAGCTGAAAAAGAATCTGAACAGTGACAGATATAAGCATTCTGTCGGTGTTTGCACAACAGCCGTTGCACTTGCAAAGCATTACGGAGTTGATGAAAAGTCAGCATATCTTGCGGGTTTACTTCATGACTGTGCAAAAAATCTTAGTGATGAGGATATGTTAAAAAAATGCGAAGATTATGATGTTGAGCTTGACGAGTTTGAAAAGGAGCATCCATTCCTGATTCATGCAAAAGCAGGCGAAAGAGTTGCGGCAATCGAGTACGGGATAAGAGATGATGAGGTTCTTGACGCAATTAAGTGGCATACACTTGGTTATGTTGGTATGGGAATGCTTACAAAAATTATTTATGTTGCCGATATGATAGAGCCTGAACGCCGTTATCCCGATATTGATATACTCCGAAAAAAAGCATTTAAAAATCTTGATGAAGCAATTGTGGAATGTATAAAAATGACTATAAAGTTTAATTCTGCAAGAAAAAGAAAAATTCATCCCAATGCGTACGAAATTCTTAAATGGCTGGATAAAGATGATAACACAAACTAAAAGACAGTTGACAATTTGACATTTATATATTAAAATATATATTGTAATTATTATATAAGAGAGGTAAATAACAATGGAAGAAAATATTATAATGCTTGAAGACGATAACGGTAATCAGATTGAATTTGCCGTAATTGATGTTTACGAATTAAACGATGAAACATATTTTGCTATGATTGAGGTTGTTGATGAGGGTGAAGAAACTGATGAAGTTCTTATCATGAAGGTAGACAACACAAATGAAGAAGAGCCTGAGCTTGTTATGGTTGAGGACGAAGCAGAGCTTGAAGCAGCATTCAACGAATTTTTAAGAAGAGATGAAGAGGAAGCTGAATAAGAAATCTGCCAATCTTCAAAAAAATATAAAATTTCTATTGATATTTTTTAATAAATGTGGTATCATATTAATAGATTAATACAAGAACCCTGTGACTCACGTGTAAGGTCAATTTTTTACCAACACTTCTAATAAGGGATGTATACTCTTTGTGCGGCGTAAATGCCTCCTTTCCTTCGGGACTGCCAGTGGACTTATAATGTACAAAGGTTACGACCCACCTGCTATGGCAGGTAAGAAATGCGACTGTATCACGGTTTTTATGGGGTTGTTTTTTTGTTTAATAAGCAGAAGCAATTTTTTGATAAAATAAGGATAGACTTTTTATATATCTATAGTATAATTGTTTATATAGATAAATGATGTCTGAATTTAATACTCTTATTAATAAAAAAGATGTAGACAAAAAGTTTGAACCTATGTTCCTAAAAAGTTTGTATTTTGTATTGACTTTTTATGCTATACATGATAGAATTTGATAAATTAATATTTTATGAAAGGGTTTTGATAGGATGACATTAAGAGAGAAAATTTTTAAAACATTTATAGTTACGATTCGTGAAATAAATACTCACGGAGGACCGGAAAAGTTTTTTGAAAAATATCCTGTTGGTGGTATGTACTATTCGGAGGGCACTCCGTTGCTGGATGAAAACGGTAATGAAATGGGTACTGCTACAACATTTGAAAAATTGAATGAGTGCAAAAAGTATTCAAAGAATAAATTGCTCGTATGTGCTGACGGTTGCTCAGTAAGAGATCAAAGCATCAGAATATATGCACAGCGTTCCCTGGGAGCGTCATTAAATCTTGAAGATGCCTATGAATTTGGTAAAATTATTGGTATGCAGATGAATGATAAGGGTATTGACTGGGTTTTAGCCCCGAGTATCGATATGTGTATTGACCATTTGATGTATCTTATGGCTATAAGCGATGACCCTGAAACCATTGCAAAAATATACCGTGAAGTTGTAAAGGGGATACAGGATCAGGGCGTTTGTGCGACAGCAAAGCATTTCCCCGGATTGGGAACATATTTTGTAAATATGCACATCGGACCGGGTTCAAATACTATGCCGTTTGATGAATGGATGAAGACATACGGTTATACATATAAAGAATTGTTTAAGGAGGGGCTAATGTCGGTTATGACAACTCATACATCATTGAAATCATATGATGATGAATTTACTGACGGATATTATCCTATTGCTACATATTCTAAAAAACTTACTACAGACTTATTAAAGGGTGAATTAGGCTTTGAGGGTGCTGTTGTTACAGACGCTTTGATTATGGGCGGTATGGCGACTGGTGATTTGGTTGCCGAAACTGTTCAGGCATTTAAAGCAGGTGCAGATTTACTTTTATGGCCTCCTGTTGAAGCTGCTGAAAAAATTGAAGAAGCAATCTTAAACGGTGACATTCCAATGAGTCGTCTTGACGATGCTTTGACAAGAATTGAGAAGATGGAAAACTTCAGAAATAAAGCACTTGCTGAAAAGGCATATGATAAGCCTGATGCGAAGTTTGTTGATGAGACATTACTCAGAATTTCAAAGAATGGTATATGTCAGTTAAGAAATGATATTGATTTACTGCCTATAAGCAAAGAAAAGTATAAGAAAATTCTTGTTGTTGACGTAACAGATGAAGATAAGAAGTCATCAGAAATGTTAAAGAATGAGCTTATATCAAGAGGATTTGAGGCAGAGGTAAAAAGAGATATATATGACGTGCCTTCGCGTGTTTGCTGGCAGGCGGATATTGATAAATTGCAGGATGAATATGATTTGGTAATATTCAATATAAATGCATTCTTTGTTGCTGAATGGAGCGTGCCTCATATGCTTATATGGGCTTCTCATTTGTTTGATAAGAAGAAAAAAATAATTGTAAATTACGGCTCTCCGTTCTTTGCATTTGACTATATGCCGGAGGATCCGACTTTTATTGAAATGAACTGTACGCCTACAAAAGATACCGTAAAAATGCTTGTTGACGGACTTTTAGGTGATATCGAACTTACCGGAAAGTGTATAGTGACAAGAAAATAATAAAACAGAATGAATAAAATAGAAAAACTCCGGTCAGGTAACACTGCATCGGAGTTTTTGCGTAAGCAAAAATATAAACGTACTCAAACTCTGTCAGATTGTTTATGATTTGCCTGAAAAAAA
>JAZOTP010000014.1:0-3565 GCA_045657705.1 Clostridia bacterium | reverse complement strand
TTGAAAAAAATACTTTGTTTAGTAATATCAATATTAATGTTAACTTCCGCATCTACCATGGGGGCTGAATTTCAGTTCCCAAAGTATAGCGAAGCAGTTGACTACGGAAGAGGAAGCTGGTCTGCAGTTACTCACTCTTCCTCAGTTACCTATGATGAAAATAAAAATCCGATTTTCTGTTTTATGACTCAGGGCGGGTATTTTTTCGCTATTAATTTAGAAACAGGAGAATTTGTTGATAAATTTAAAACCTCGGGGCAGTATATTTACTCTCAGATTATGGCTACAGGTACCGATGGGCTTGTTTATATGCAGTATTATCCTGAGTACATATTTGAGGTGTACGACCCTGTAAATCATACCTTTACAACACGCGTTCCCGATGAGAAAATTTATGTAATGGGCGGGGGTATGATAAATGATAAGGGGCAACTTATTCTCGGCAATTACAGTGATAAAGGTGCATCATTATGGGTTTATGAAGAGAAAACCCTTGATTTAAAAGAGTATGGTCCCTTAAATACAAACTGCCATTATGTTAAAGGAACCGAAGAGGACGAAAATTATTATTACGCAGGTATGGGAACAGGTGCTCCTAATGCCTTTGTAATAAGAATTAATAAAAAAACAGGTGAGCAAACCGAATTTTTAAAGGGGACGGGTGGAGGAATTATTTACGAACTTCAGAGAGTGGGTAAATATCTTCTTGCAAAAACCTATGGTAAAACGACGGTTGCTGACCTTGATACACTTGAAGTTGTTGATTCCTTTGCATCAGCAGGAACTGATGAGGAGTCCTCGGCAGAATCTCCTTCTGAAGAAAACACAGTTTATTATAAAAAATCATCAAGCGTACTTATGAAATATAATGTAGTAACAAAGGAACATTTAACGGTGCTTGAAGATGAAAATCTTAAAGGGCTTAAATTAAAAAAATGGGCAACTTTAAAAAATGGTGATCACGTTATAACCCTTATGAGCACTCAAATGGAAAAGGTTGGTTATTACAATCCTAAAACCAACGAATTAACCATTCACACATTATCTGAAACTGCAGATGCAGGCCCTGAAATTCAGTGCTTTGAGATTTCGGAATTCAATGTTGCTTATATTGGCGGATATCAGAATTCTATGGGCGTTTACAATATAGATACAGGCGAATTTTTGTATTCATTACCTTCATGGCTTCAGAATGAGGGAACGGGCTTTTTAAACGGAAAAACCTATTTTGGTACTTATGTTGATGCAGTTTTATATTCATACGACCCTGAAAAGCCGCTTAATTATCATTCTTATAATTATGATACCAAGGTAAGACCGATTAACCATAATCCGAGAATGGTTTACGATATTGAAGAAAATCAGGACAGACCTTTTGTTATGAAATCTTACAAAGGCAAGGTTTACGCAGGAACTATGAGCGGTTACGGAGAAATTGGAGGAGCAGTAACCATATATGAGGAAGATGATTGTGAAAATCCTTCCGCAGAGGTTATAAGAAATATAGTTGAAAATCAGTCAATTACGGGAATTGCATTTAAGGACAACTTAATGTATGTAAGCGGAACAATCAGAGGCGGACTTGGCATTACACCTATTGAAACTGAAGCCAAGATGACAGTTTATGACCTTGATGCTAAAAAGATTATAAAAAAGGATATTAAGCCTAAGTTGCCCGAGATTGGAACAGCTTCGGAAACCATCGGGGAAATTTCCTTCGGACCTGACGGACTGTTATGGGGTGTATCCAACAGGAACTCTCTTGTTTTTGCACTTGACCCTGAAACCTTTGAGGTTAAAAAGTCTGTTTCAGTTAAAGGAAGAGAACTTCCTGCACAGGCAAGACCTCTTTATTTAAGATGGGGAGATGACGGGCTTTTATACACAAATGCAGGTTGGAATCTGACGGTTATAAATCCTGAAACTTTAGAATATAAAACTCTTCACGATAACAGTCTTTTATTCACTCTGGATATGAACGGTAATGTGTGGTATTGTGTTGAGAATAATTTCTACAAGATGGAAACAAACCAGTATGACAGACTTTCAAACTTTTTAAATACTCTTGGTAACTTAAAAAAAGAAGATTACACCAAGGAAGAATGGGCAAAACTTGAACAAGCGATAAACGAAGCTAAAGGTTTTACCGAAAGCACAGATAAAACCGTTATTTCGGAAAAAATTAAACAAATTAAGCATTTAAGAGATAAAACAGAACCGTATAAATATGAAAATGCAGTTAAAATATCTTTTAATGGTAAGGAAATTATTTTAAATGAAAAAACAGGCGTATCCAAACTGTATAACGGAAGAACTCTTGTTCCTTATAATGCATTGTTTGAACTTTTAGGTTATGATGCTAAGTGGAATGTACTTTCGCATACCATGACTGCCGAAAACGGAAATAACAAAGTTATAATGACTATGGGTAAGGATACCTATACTATAGATGGCAAGGAAATTAAAACAGATGTGCCCTTGATGGTTTTAAGCCACAGGCATTATGTTCCTTTGAGAAGTATATGTGAAGCCTTGGGCTATAAGGTTTTATGGGATGAAAATTCTCAGGCTGTCAGCATAGAAAAATAAGGAGGTTCTAAAATGAAAAGAACTTTAATATTTTTAATATGCTTTAGCATATTTTTAACAGGTTCCTTCTTTTTTGGGGTAAATCCTGTTAAAGCAGAAGAAATTGCATTTAATGAATTCCCCTCTTATTTAGAGGCAGAAAACAAGGGAATCGGAGCCTTCAGCGGAGTTGTATCAAGCGGAGGGGTTGCATATAACTTAGAAAATCAGCCTATTCTTTGCTGGATGGCACAGGGCGGATACTTTTATGCGTACAATTATGAAGAAAAAGAAATTGTTCTTAAAGTTAATGTGACTGAAGAGTTTGGCGACGGTTATATTACCTGCCATGGTATGACTACTGCTTCAGACGGAAATCTTTATTTTGTAGGTTATCCTGCAAATAATATAAAAAAATATAATCCGATTACAAATGAGCTTACAAGAGTTGCAATCGGGAAAATCCCTTCAACCGATATAACCATTTCCTCTATTGAAGCGGATTCAAACGGTAAAATTTTTATGGGCTCCTATTCTACTACCGATGCCAAACTTTTAGAATATGATATTGCAACCGATACCATAACTAACTGGGGTGTTATCAAAGAAGGTGCCAAGTACTGCCAGGGAATAGCAGTCAGTGATAAATATATATATTTCGGTCGTGGTGTAGGCGATTATCGCGGAGTAACCAAGATTTTAAGAAGTGCAATGAATTCATCAACCTTATATATGGTAAAAACAGATCTTGGAAATTATAAAATTGCAGGAGGAACGGTTACTTCGGTTAATATATATGATGATGTTTTGGCAGTGCTTTCTCAGGGAGTGGCGATATATGACATTTCAGCTAGTAGTACTACTGCGGGTTATAAAACTACTCTTACGAATGCCAAACCGGGAAGAGATATAAGTTCCTATAATAAAAATCGTGGTAATGAGATTTATACCATAGCATCTGGCGGAGAACTTTACTTATATGACACTGATACCAATA
>JAZOTP010000013.1:0-6423 GCA_045657705.1 Clostridia bacterium | reverse complement strand
ATGGGGGAATCTACAGAAGAGATAAAAGCTTTTTACTTACATCAGCTGACAACGGTTTGACAATAAGGGCATTCGGTGACGGTGAAGTATCTGTAAGAGGTTCTGTAAAATTATCAAGAGATGTATTTACAAAGACAACCGATGCTGAATTTTTAAACAGATTTCCTGAGGAATCGGTCGGAAAAATATATCAATATAATCTTGAATATTTCATACAGGAAAAAATGTCGACGTATCCGGATTATACACCGCTTTACGGTGGAACTGCATATTATGAGCTTTTTTCAGGAGGAACAGTACAAAATTTGGCAAGATGGCCGAATAGCGGATATTCTATGACAGGTAATGTATCAACTGACGGAAAAACCTTTGAAGTGAGTTCAGATAATCTTGAAAAATGGAAAAATACCGATTATGGAATGTTATGCGGATATTTTGTACATAACTGGTCATTTGAAAATATCTATATAGGAGATGTAGATGTAACAGATTCAACGGTTACTCTCTCAAGAAATCTCAAACTGGGCGGTAATGTATTAAAGTCTAAAAACTTTTATGCTATGAATATGCCTGAGGAAATGGATATTCCGGGGGAGTATTATATAGACTGCGACAAAAAAACACTTTATTATTATCCAGACAAGCATTTTTTGGGGGAAGACCCTGAATTAAGTATTTTAAGTGACAGCATCTTTAAAATAAGCGGTGCATCGGATATAAATATTTCGGGACTGACCTTTGAATATACAAGAGGTATTGCAATAACTTCAGCAAAATCCAATAATGTAACAGTGGACGGCTGTGTTTTAAGAAATATCGGAGGAGATGCAATTTCACTTGAGGGACTGAAAAGCACTGTTACAAACTGCGAAATATATAATATAGGTTCGGGAGGTGTAAGAATAACATCGGGGACAAATGTTTCAAGAATACGGGGAGAGAGCGTTGTATCAAACAATAATATATATAATTTCGGAAGAATATTCAAAACCTATCAGCCGGCAGTATTTCTTGCAGGATTCGGAAACAGAGCAGAGTATAATACCATACATGATGCACCTCACTGTGCAGTGAGATTTACAGGTTCAGATAACATAATAACACATAATGAGATATACAATGTAGTTATTGAAGGGTCTGACAGCTCAGCAATTTATTGCGGAAGAAGCTGGACATACTGGGGTAATGAAATATCATATAATTATTTTCACGATATAAACAAAAATGTAAGTAATGACGTGTATACTGTTTCTGCAATATATATGGACGATTTGATGTCGGGAACAAAGGTGGTAAACAATTACTTTGAAAACTGTCAGAGAGCTGTTTTCTTTGGAGGAGGAAAAGGAAATACTTTTTCAGATAATACTGTTGTCAATTGTGAAAACGCAATTGATTATGACCATAGAGGTGTAACAGGTGAATGGGGTAAAGCTGAAACAATACCCTCGACAACTAATGAAAAAACTGCGTATGATAAATTTCTGGAATTTATACAGGATGAAAATTTTGATGAAACAGTATGGAAAGAAAAATACAATGGATTTACCCAATTGATGAATGATGTTAAAAGCTATCATGAAGATATACAAGCAGGAAAAAACGAGGTGTGTGAAACAGGATATCCAAAAAATGTTACAATAAGCAATAACGGATTTTACGGTGAGGGTATAAACAACAGCGATTATATCTACATATCCGAATATGCATATACATACGGAAATATTTCGGACATTGAAACATCAGAACAAATTCCTGAGCTTACAATTCCTGAGAACGGAGCAGATGAGACTTTATGGTCATCAAAGCTATATGTTATCACTCCTGAAAATTACAACAGGTATGAATATGGAGATATTGAATTTACATGGATGCACGCAGGCGGTGCAGACAGCTATGAAATTGTTGTTTCTGATGAAAACGGAAATGTGATTATAAGTGATAAAACATTACAAAACGGATATGATCTAACACTTGATAAAAAGGGAACATATAACTGGAGCGTTACTGCTAAGTGCATTGGTGCGGAAAAAACACTGATCGAACAGGGGGAATTTACTGTTTTAAAAGATTCACACAACCCCGGAACATTTATTGCAGGAAATGATTTTGACACTGTTGATACATTGGCACAGCTTAATGCATCAGGCTGGGATTTTCAGGTATGCAGCGGAGATTCGCTTTCACTTCAAAAGGATTCTGACGGCAACGGATATTTGAGAATGGAAAGAAGTGAGGATAATTTTTATAATACTTCATATACTTATGCACGTTTAAGATTTCCTGAAAAAAGCAGTGGAAAGATAACGGTTACTTATGATATTATGCTTGAAAATCTAAGAGGAGCATGGCGTGATATGGGGAGTATCCAAACAAAAAGCGGAGTGGATGTTCTTCGTCTGCTGACTCATGAATCGCATTTTTACGGAGTAAGAACTCCACAGCCGAGATATGCTTATGATATGAAAAAGCTTGATACCTCATCTTATGCAACAATAAAAAGAACCGTTAATCTTGATACAAACCAATATGAACTGTGGATTTATCAGAACGGTAAACAAATGAGTTATTCTGGTGTTTTTGATTGTCATGACGCTGATGCAGGATCAGTTTTATTCAGATTGGGATATCAGTCGCCGTATACACCATGCTCAGGTAACGGTAATGCAGTTTACAGGATTGATAATGTATATGTGGATATGGGAGAGCTTTCGCCTGAGTATACATATCCTGTGAATGACAGTGAAAATGTCGGCATAAATGAGGAAATAAAAATTAAATGGAATGAAAAAATCAAATCCGAAACAGTAACCAAAGACAGTGTAAAGGTTTATGCAAATGACAATTTAATTTCGGAGGGGGAATATACACTGAATTCTGATGAAAGAAATATTTACATAAGCTTTCCCGGCGGAATGACTTATAATACATTATATAAAGTTGAAGTTTTAGACAGTATAGAGCCTGATTCTTTGGCTCACAGTAGTATGTCTGATAGCTATGCCTTTACATTTAATACAGAGAACAAGGAAAAAAATATTTATTTTGCACAAGGATTTGAAGAATATTCATTACAGGAAATTCTCGGTAATCAGAATGTTGAATATAACATTGCTCCGGGAGATTCTATCACGGTTGAAGGTGATGAACACGGAAACAGGGCATTAAAGCTTGTACGAAGTAATGATAATCTTAAAAGTACAAATCCAACATATATTAAAATGAAGTTTGATTCTGTCAGTAAAGGTATTGTTACTGTAAGCTTCGATGTGAGGATAGAGAATTATAGGGGAGGAATTAAGAATCTCGGTACTGTAAGAGGCGAAAATAAAATTGTTTCTTCGCTATTTACTCATTCAAACTGGATATACGGTATGCTGACAACTGCAGGTTATAATTTTAGAGCTGATAATATAGAAAATGATACTTATCTTACTGTGAAAAGACAGATAGATACAGAAAACGGAGTTTACAGTATCCGGATATATAAAGACGGTGAAATTGTAAGCAGTTCATCAGGATTATCGTGTCAGAGCGGTAAAATTTGTGAAATTCTATTTGAAATGGCATATCAAACACCCTATGAGATAACAGAGGGTACAGATGATGCTGTTTACTGGATTGATAATATCCGTGTTGATACAGACGAAATGGGTGTTTATGAAACAGTACCAAAGAACAACTCAGTACAAAGCAGTATAAAAGAAATTACGAGTGTGTTTAACTGTGATGTTGATAAGGAAACGGTAGGATATGATACTGTAAAGGTATACCGATATTCAAATCCTTTAGGTGCTGATAAATATGATATCTCTGTTGTGGGAAATGTTATTAAGATTACTCTTGACTCTGATATAAAAAACGGTGAGAATTGTATTGTTAAGCTATCCGAAAGCATTATGCCTGCAAAAAGTGAGCTGATTAATCCGAACAGTACAGAGTATGTATTTAGCTTTGATACTGACAGTAATGTGAGTGAATTTACAAGACAGTTATGCGATTTTGAAGATTGGGACGGTTATTCTGTAACAGGTCCGGGAACATTTTCTAAAAATGGCTGGACTTTTGTCTTATATGATGGGGACTGCGTGTCTGTTTGTGAAGACAGTGTCAGCACAAGTAATGCCATGAAGATTACCAAGGGTGAAACGGATTCAGAAATGGAAATATACTACGATGTTTCAGTTGATGAAGATAAGCTTATAAAGATAAATTTTGACACAAGAATTGAAAATAACAGCAAAAAAATTCATGATTGGGGAAGTATTATCAACAGTGATTCAAAAACCTTTTTAAAGCTGTTTTTCTATAAAGATGGATTCTGGCATAAAAGGATTGGTGATACAACAAGATACTTCCAATCTTTTACTTCAGGAACAATAACCAATATTGAAAGTATATTAAATTCCGGGAGTGGAAATTATACCGTAAATACATATAAGAACGGTAAACTAATGGTTCAGAAAAGTGAAAATGCCGATTATGTCGGAGTACCGTCAAGAATATATTACAGTATCAGTAATACAAAAGATAATTATACAGGAACGGATGAGGGAGACGGAGTTTACTGGATAGATAATTTAACTGTCGAGGAATGGGATGTGCCTCGGGTTGTAAACGTTGATTCTGACAATGTTAATTATATAAATATTCTCTTTGACAAAGCAATTGATACAGAATCTGTTGTAAAGGGAAATATAAAGATATATGATAATGAGAATCTTATAACAAACTATACCTTAAGTCGGGAAGCGCAGAACAGCATTACGGTTAAATTCCCTGAGCAAATGACATTTGCTCACATATATACACTTGATGTTTCGGGAGTATATTCATCGGAAGGATTAGTTATGCTTGATAGCTATTCCCAAAATATTATTCCTGATGAAGTTTTTAAACGTTCAGAAATAATTGAAGCGGAAACAGTGACGGTAAATATTGAAAGTAATATTGAAAAATATCAGTGTATTGTTTCTGAATATACAGATAGCGGAAAGCTTTTAAATACTCAAATTATAGAGTGTGAAAAGGATGAAATACTGGAAATTGAAAATAAAGAAAATTTAGTTTTGTATTTCTGGAATGATGTTTCACTGATGCGTCCGATGGGTTTGCCTTATATAAGTAATCAATAATATCAACAGGGGTTGTTGCAACAGCCTCTGTTTTTACTTATAGTTTGATTCCGGATAGCTTTTGTGAGTTTTTTATTGAAAAAAATAGATGTGGCATGGGAGAAAAATGACAACAGATTTAAAATAAGAATTTCATCACCTGAAAATATAAAAAAAGTATTGATAATACCTGACGGAGAAAAGCATTGTTTTGAGAATGCAGAATTTGATATGACGCAAGGTATAACTGATGCTGTCAATTAAATACTCTAATTATAAAGTATGAAAGAATAAAATGCTGGTGATACTGAATTGGCAAATAATATGGCAAAAATTTATGTTAAAAATAATAGCTTGATTAAGCTTGGAGGAGCAGATAAAAAAGTCCGATTTTACATGTTTAGGGGCTGTCAATTTGGCAGCCCCTTGAATTTTTTAACAACCGCAATTGTTTGAATTATTGTCGGTAAATTCACATTTTTCCGGTGGGAAAAATTCATCTACCGGGAAATTGATTCTTTCAAATAAATCACAGGGATTATCGTCGGTTGCACCTATGCATTCTTTTTGAGGAATACAAAAATCATAAGCCGGGATTAACAGCTGAACTCTGCGTTCCAATTTTATGATTGAGAATATTCCGATAGATACAAATACTCTTTTTTGTTCTCCGCCTAAAATCAGATTTTCGCCAAATACTCTGCATACCGACTCCGGAACACTTGCAAGGTCAAAATCGTCATCGCCGCAACAACAGCAGTCCTTATCCTTTACGTCAACAATTTTTGCACCTAAAGCAATTGGGTCAACTACTTCTTTAATTGTCTACATAATGTCACATAAAAAAATACAATTTTGCCTATACTGTTTATTATATTTTTTGTGTCTACTTTTATTGACTGGTACAAAAAATTATCATATTTTGCGAATAATGTTACAAAATGAGCTTGAAAATACAGAATAATGTTGCAAACATCTTGACCAAATTACGGAATTATGTTACAATAATATAAATTATTCCTTTGGAGATGATTTTATGTTATACAGAAAAGCTTATAAAAAACTTTTGGATTGGAAAGAGCAGAAGAACAAAAAAGCACTGTGCATAATAGGCGCAAGGCAAATAGGAAAAACAACGCTTATTCGTGAGTTTGCAAAAGATAACTATGAAAATTTCGTTGAAATTAATTTTGTCCTTGATGAAAGTGCCAAATTAATATTTGACGGAAAACTTGATGCAGATTCAATAATAACTAATATAACTGCGTATACCAGAAAACCGATGACACCGGGCAAGACAAGTCGGATC
>JAZOTP010000012.1:0-4328 GCA_045657705.1 Clostridia bacterium | reverse complement strand
CAATTCTTCAAGAGCTGTATAACCACCATTTTTACTTGCTGCTTCTGCAGGATCATTCACAATCTGATCAGCTAACTTATTGTATACGTATCCAAAATTGTATTCCTTATCGCCAATTTTAACAAATCTGTCAAAACCGTATACTGGCATAGCAACCTTAACATCTTCTCTCTGTCCAGCATATCCAACAATATCAGATGGCTTATAAGCGCCGCCTTCTAAGCTTGAATATAATCTGTGGTAGATGTCATAAGGAGCTTTTGCTTCCCAGAAATCAGGAACTAACTTAACGCCAGCATTAGCGTAGTTACCTGAATATCTTGTCATACCAGTCTTTGTTCCGTCAAGAACTAAAGTCTGAACTTCCTTGTGTGGATATTCTGCTTCAAAGAAAGCGTGTACCCATTCAACTTTTTCTGCATATCCATCTGTTGTTGCCTTGCCGATTTCAGGGCAGTAATATAACTTGCCATATCTGCCGAATGCGTCAGCAATGTCATAGCCTATAAAGCTATCCTTTTCACATGCCAATGCGCTTGCTGATGAAAGAAGCATCATACCAGCTAATGCACTAGCTAAAATCTTTTTAGTCATACTTCATCCTCCTAAATTTTTAGACTTAGATTTATGTTTATCAACTATGCTATATTTTAACCCCTTTTACTTTATTTGTCAATACCTTTTTTTCATTTTTTTTCAAAATATCTAATATTTTGGGGGTTAAATTGAAAATTTTAACGATATGTAACAATCGTGTAATTTCATTGCAATTAATGTTAACGTTATGTTAAATCACTCCGCCCGAAAACTGGGTCTTGTATAAGTCGTAATAACAACCCTGTTTTTGTAACAATTCTTCGTGACTTCCGCTCTGTGCAATTTCACCCTTATCAAGTACCACAATTACATCTGCATCTCTTATTGTCGAAAGTCTGTGTGCAATTATAATGCTTGTTCTGTTTTCCATGAGCTTTATCATTGCTTTTTGAATATTTAACTCGGTTCTTGTATCAACATTTGAAGTTGCCTCATCAAGAATGAGTATCTGCGGATTTTTTAAAACTGCTCTTGCAATTGATAAAAGCTGCCGCTGACCTTCGCTGAGGTTTTGACCCCCCTCTGAAAGCATTGTATCATATTCATCAGGAAATCTTTCTATAAAGGTATCCGCATTTGCCATTTGTGCAGCCTTTTTAATTTCATCCATTCCGGCATTTTCTTTTCCATAGCCTATATTATTTGCAATTTTATCATGGAAAAGAACTGTGTCCTGCAAAACAATAGCAATGTTATCTCTTAGGGTTTCTTTTGGAATATCACAAATATCGACACCGTCTATTAAAATATTTCCGCTGTCAATGTCGTAAAATCTTGTCAAAAGATTTACAATTGTGGTTTTTCCCGAACCGGTTGCTCCAACCAAAGAAATTTTTTGCCCTGCTTTAACCTCAAGATTAAAGTTTTTAATAACAGGCTCTCCCTCTTTGTATGAAAAACATACATTTTTAAAGCTTATATTTCCCTTAACCGTTTTTTCTTCCTTATTTATATCATCTCTTTCACTTTCATGGTCCATTATTGAAAATACTCTTTCCGCACCTGCCATTGCTGTCTGAATCTGGGCATATTGATTTGCAATTTCATTTATAGGACGCGAAAACTGCCTTGAGTAAATCAGAAAAGCCTGAATTGTTCCTATTGATATTGCCCCCTGCCACGCCAGATAACCGCCTGATGCCGCAATCAACAGATAACCAAAATTTGAAATAAAATTCATAACAGGCCCCATTGAGCCTCCGAGAATCTGAGCCTTTATCGCACACTTTTTCAAATTATTGCTTATTTCATTAAATTTTTTCTTCTCTGTTTCTTCTAATATATAAGAAGCAATTGTTTTACTTCCCGTTATGGTTTCCTCTGAATGAGCATTAAGACTGCCTAAAAGCTCCTGCTGTTTTTTAAACATTTTTCTCATGTATTTTGACAGTGTTCTTGTTACTGAAAGCGTGAATACAATTGTTATCATGCTTACTGCTGTAAGTATCGGACTGTACCATAGCATTATTACGAAAGTTCCGACCAATGTCAGAGAACCCGAAATCAATGAGCCTATTGACTGAGAAACCGAATTTGAAATATTTTCAACATCATTTGTCATACGGCTCATTATATCACCGTGTCTGTTTCTATCAAAATACTTAATAGGAAGATAAACAATTTTTGAAAATAAATCGTTTCTCATATTCCGTATTGTTTTTTGTGAGAGTAATGCCGAAAATATTCCCTGCAGATAGCTTGCAAGCGAGTTGGCTATGTGTAATACTACAAGAAAAATCAAAAGCTTTATAAAATATGAATAATTAAACTCACCTCCGGTAACCGCCGGGGTAAGTCCGTCAATTGCTTCTCCCTGAAGTGCAGGTATTGCAAGGTTAAAAACCGTTACTGCAAGCATTACTCCCATCAAAGCAAAAAACAGATTTTTATTTCCCCATATATATTTTATAAGACGTTTAAAGGTTGCTTTTGCATCTTTGGGCTTTTCCCTTTTCATCACTCCGGCGGGGCCGCCTCTTCTTCCTCCCATCATATTAACGGGTGGTCTGTTCTGTTCTCTTTTTTCTTCCATTTTCGTAACCGCTCCTTTCCCGTATGATTTACGCCGTTATACTCTGCATTTGTGAATTGTAAATATCCACATATATATCGCTTGTTTTCATTAGTTCTTCATGTGTTCCGCACGCTTTTACAGTACCGTGCTCAATTACTGCAATTCTGTCCGCATTCATAACACTTGCAACTCGCTGTGCAATCATTATTACGGTTGCATCCTTTAATTCTTCATTAAGTGCTTTATGAAGTCTTGCCTCAGTTGCAAGGTCAAGTGCAGAAGTTGAATCGTCAAATATAAGTATTTCAGGTTTTTTGATTAGCGCTCTTGCAATCGAAATCCTTTGCTTCTGACCGCCCGACAGGGATGAACCCTTTTCCGACACAAAAGTTTCATACCCATTTTCAAATGAACTTATAAAATCATCCGCCTGTGCAATAGTTGCCGCTTTTTTGACCTCTTTATCCGAAGCCTCCTGTTTTCCCATTTTGATATTGTCGGCAATAGTTCCCGAATACAGCTCGCTTTTCTGCATTACTGTACATATTCTGTTTCTTAAATCATTAAGCTTGTAATCTCTTACATCAATCCCGTCCACAAGCACACGTCCCTTTGTAACATCATAAAATCTCGGTATCAGATTAATAAGAGATGTTTTTCCCGAACCGGTTGCCCCCAAAATTGCAATTCTTTCACCCTTCTTTATTTTCAGATTGAAGTTATCAATTACAGGCTTTCCGCTGTAGCTCGGATAATTAAAGCTCACGTTTTCAAATTCAATAATACAGTCATTTTCTTTCTTTTGAGCATTCTCAATATCTCCGTCAGATATGACAGGAACAGTATCCAAAACCTCATTTATTCTCGACATCGAAGCCTTTGCTCTTGTAACGGTCTGGAACATCATGCTTACCATCATCAATGAATGTATTATCATTGTTACATAATTGATTGCTGCCATAATCTCTCCGACCTGCATATTCCTTGCCTGAACCTGCAGTCCGCCTATGTAAATAATAAAAACAACCGCAACATTCATTAGGAGCATCATAAGTGGTGAAATACTTGCCATTAACTTCATAACACGGAGATTTGTGTTCATCAAATCATTATTTGCCTCAGAAAATCTGTCCTTTTCATATTCTTCACGCACATATGCTTTTACTACCCTTGAACCCGTTACATTTTCAAGCACAACCGAGTTTACTCTGTCCAGCTTTTTCTGAACAATCATAAAAATCGGTGCTATCTTTTTTAAGAATACAAAAATTATAATCAGCTGTATCGGTAAAACAAAGGCTGTTACTCTCCCGAAATTCACATTCATTGACAAAAGCATTATAATTCCGCCCATAAACATAAATCCTGAACGTACAAACATCCTCAAAGCCGATGAAACAAAATCCTGAACAGCCGTAACATCATTTGTAAGTCTTGTTATCAAAGAGCCTGTTGTAAATTTATCGGTCTGCTGAAAGGAAAGCTTTATAATTCTGTCATAAAGCTTTTTTCTAAGGTCATTCCCAAAATTCTGCGAAGCAAGGTTTGTGAACACTCCTGACATGACTCCGCACAGTCCGCCCAATGCAGTGAATCCCAACATTTTCACCCCTATTGTCAGAATAACCGACATATTTCCGCTCAATACACCGTTATCCACAATGTCCGACATTAATTTCGGTTGTATCAAATCCATAGATACTTCACCTATCATGAA
>JAZOTP010000011.1:0-23767 GCA_045657705.1 Clostridia bacterium | reverse complement strand
TATGTGAAGAATTTCCAAATCAGTATGCATTCAGATATACAGAGCTTGACTATACAAGAACTTATCCTCAGTTTCGTGAAGATGTCGACAACTTTGCAAGAGCCTTGCTTGCAATGGGAGTGAAAAAAGGAGATCATATTGCAATCTGGGCAACCAATGTTCCTGCATGGTATATTACTTTCTGGGCATCTACCAAAATCGGCTGTGTACTTGTTACAGTTAATACTGCTTATAAAATACACGAGGCTGAATATTTGCTTCGTCAGTCTGACACTCATACACTTGTTATGGTAGACGGATATAAAGATTCTGACTATGTAGGAATAATAAAGGAGCTTTGTCCTGAGCTCAACACTTGCGAACCGGGTAAGCTTAACAGTAAAAAATTCCCATACTTAAAGAACATCATTACAATAGACAGTAAGCAAAAAGGATGTTATTCATGGGATGAGGCTGTTGCAATGGCTGATAATGTTCCGTATTCAGAGGTTGATAAAATCAGAAAAACAATTGATATGCATGATGTTGCAAATATGCAGTATACATCAGGTACTACAGGATTCCCGAAAGGGGTTATGCTTACTCACTATAACGTAATAAATAACGGTAAGGCTATCGGTGACTGTATGGATTTGTCAACTGCTGACAGAATGATGATTCAGGTTCCTATGTTCCACTGTTTCGGAATGGTTCTTGCAATGACAGCATCTGTTACTCACGGTGTTACAATGTCGCCCATTCCGGCATTCTCGCCTCGTAAAGGCCTGAAGTGTATTAATCTTGAAAAAATCACCTGTTTCCACGGTGTTCCGACAATGTTTATTGCAATGCTCGGACATGAGGATTTTGACAAGACTGATTTCTCTCATATGAGAACAGGAATTATGGCAGGAAGTCCTTGCCCTATAAAAACTATGCAGGAAGTAATTGAAAAGATGCATATGCCTGAAATCTGTATTACATACGGTCAGACAGAAGCATCACCTGCAACTACAATGAGTAAAACAACAGACTCAATTGAAACAAGAGTAAATACTGTAGGCGGTCCTATATTCGGCGTTGAGTGTAAGATTGTTGACCCTGAGACAAATGAAGAATTACCTGATAATGTTGACGGTGAATTTGTTGCCCGTGGATATAATATTATGAAGGGTTATTATAAAATGCCTGAAGCTACAGCCGCTGCAATTGACTCGGAGGGCTGGTTGCATTCAGGTGACCTTGCAAGAAGAACGCCTGAGGGTTACTTTAAGATTACCGGAAGAATTAAGGATATGATTATCCGAGGCGGAGAAAATATTTATCCTAAAGAAATAGAAGATTTCTTATACACTCATCCGAAAATCAAGGATGTTCAGGTTATCGGTGTTCCTGATAAGGATTACGGTGAAGAGATTATGGCATGTATAATCTTAAAAGAGGGAGAAGAGTCAACTGAAGAAGAAATGAAGCAATATGTACTGGATCATATGGCAAAACATAAGGTACCGAGATATGTTGACTTTGTGACCGAATTTCCTATGAATGCAGCAGGTAAGATTTTGAAATATAAAATGCGTGAAGCAGCAGTTGAAAAGCTTAATCTTCAGAATGCAAGTAAAATTGTAACAGCATAAAAAGCTTATAACAGGTTCTTTAGTTCAGACACAAAGAACCTGTTTTTATTTAATATCAGCGTTTATCAAAGGTATTATCGATATTTTCCCCATGTTTTTCTGCAAAATAACCGAAGTGAAAACCAAAGAAAAAACCATTTAAAAAAATTTCGTAATCCGATTCATCCCTTTCGTCGATGTTGACATCACAAAGCTTGTCAAATTCGATGAGAGTTTCTTCGTCAAGTAATTCTTCAAATTTTGCAGTTTGTTCGATACTGTTTTGAATGGCTTCAGCAAGCTTTGAATTGATAGGATTTGTATTTTCGCGATTGCATATGTATAATTCATAAATTTTTCGCAGGGTTTTTTCTGATGATTTTCTTTTGTTTTCGTCCATTTTTTTGACCTCCTTTTATTAATATTGAGACATTAAAAAAGTGCGTAGCACTTCTTGCCGAAGTACACGCACTGAAAAACGCATATTACTCCGACTGTTTAGAATGTGCTAATAAACTAAAACAATTCGCTTAATCAAAATGAAGAAACTGCTATCGAAGTAATGCATTTTTGCCATTATATAGTTTCTTCATTTTATAAAAAAGTAACACAAAATAAACCTTTATGATTGCTGGAAATTTATAGGCTTGATTTTAGCGATATTAAATTTTAGTTTATTAGCATATATATTGTAGCATATATTTTGGATAATTTCAAGTGATTTTAGCAATTATTGTTTAAATTCAGATAAAAAATAAAGTTTTTAAGAAAAAATGTCAAAATATTAAAACAAAATAAAAACCATACAAAAATAAATAAATAAAAATCTCTCCATATTGTAGAAAAATTTTTAAAAATCTATATACAAATACTACATTATGTGTTATAATATAGATGGTTTTGTTTAGGAATTGGTGGTTTTGGAAAAAATATTAAAATTTTTTTGAAAAACTATTTACAAAACAAGAAAAATAGTATATAATCAAATTAAAACAAAACAAAACAAAGAAAAACCAAATTTTTAACACAGGAGGAACACAAATGTATAAATCAGATTATGAAATCAAAAAAGAATTGTGTGAAATCGGTAGAAGAATCTACAATGACGGATTTGTTGCTGCTAATGACGGTAACTTTTCTGTAAAGGTTGACGAAGATACATTCTTTGTTACACCAACCGGCGTAAGTAAGGGTTACATGACTCCGGATATGATTTGTAAGGTTGACAGAAACCTCAAATTAAAAGAGCCAAACAAATGGAAACCATCATCAGAATTCAAGATGCATTTAAGAGTTTATCAGGAGAGACCTGATGTAAACGCTGTTGTTCACGCTCATCCGCCTATCGCTACATCATTTGCTATTGCCGGAATTCCTCTTGATAAGCTTATCATGCCTGAAGCAGTTATTTTCCTTGGTGCTGTTCCTATTGCTGAATATGGTACACCTTCAACAATGGAAATTCCTGATTCATTAATGCCTTATATTCAGGATTATGATGCTATTCTTTTGGCTAACCACGGTGCATTAAGCTTTGGATGCGACTTGAATACTGCATTCTTCAGAATGGAATCAACAGAATTCTATGCAAAGCTTCTCATGTACGCAAGATTGTTAGGCGGAGAAAAGGAAATCCCATGCGGTGAAGTTAAGAAGCTTATCGATTTGAGAAAGAGCTTTAACGTATCAGGGCATCATCCGATGGAAAAGCTTTGCCCAAGCTGCTACAATGAAGGTGCTAAGGATTTAACACCTACAGAAGCTGCTGAAAAGTATGGTTCAAGCTGTTCTAAAGATGCTGATATTGAGGCGATTGTTGCTGAGGTTACAAAGAGAGTTCTTGAAAAGTACAACAAATAATTTTAAGGAATTGATATAAATGGAAAATTCCGGACTTTACACAGGATATGGAGATAAGGGTTATACACAGACCTTAAAAAACAAGCATATACATAAATCGGACGATTTGATAAATTTAATAGGTACGGTTGATGAATATTCCTCTGTTTTGGGAATTGCTAAAGCACAAAGTGCAGATGAGAATTTGAAAAGAGATATTTCTGCTGTTCAAAAAAAGCTTATTTCTATAATGGGCGAGCTTGCAGGGGGAGATGCTGATGTTTTTGATGAATGTGTAAAAACCGTTGAGGCGATGACTGACCGATATATGCCGGAGGGCTTTGAGGGATTTACATTGCCGGGTGCAAATCTTGTTTCGGCACAGCTTGATTTTGCAAGAACTGTCATAAGACGTGCGGAGCGTATAGCTTCAAAGGTTTTACAAACAGGAAGAATAAGAAAAGAAACATACATATATCTTAACAGATTGAGTGATTTGACTTACGCAATGTCGAGATATGCAGCAACTGAAAAGAAGCCAAAAAGCTTTAATATCGGTGCTGTGTCTGATGATATAACATCATTGAGTCTTGAGCTTGCAAAGGAAATATCACTTGCGGTTGAAAAAAGAGCTGAGTCGATGAATAAAAAGGTTGTTATAGCGGTGCTTGATGCCGGAGCTAATTTAATGCTTCTGCACTCGATGCAGGACGCATATATAGCAAGCTTACAGATTGCACAGGATAAAGCGTATACAGCTGTATCGCTTAAAATGCCTACACACGTTGCTTTGAAGGAATCAAGAGGCGGTGCTCTTGACGGACTTGTACCTACCGATTCAAATCATCTGATGCTTTTGGGCGGAGGAATGCCTTTAGTAATAAATGGCAAGGTTGTCGGAGGCTTGGGAGTTTCGGGAGGAACTGCTGAGGAAGATATAGCTTTTGCTGAATTCGGAGCAATGTATTTGGAAAGGAGGCTTAGTTTATGATAGATGAAAAACAAATCAGTGAGATTGTCAGAAAAGTCGTTTCCGATATGAATATTGATGCAAAACCTGCAAAAAAGCAGTTGGGTGTTTTTGATACAATGGAGGAAGCAATTGAGGCTTGTAACAAGGCTTACGAGGTTTTCAGATATTATAATAAAGAGCAGAGAGAAAACATTATAAAAGAAATCAGAAAACTGACTCATGCCGAAGCCGAAACAATGGCAAAGCTGGCAGTTGAAGATACAAAAATGGGTAATGTTTATCACAAGATTTTAAAGCATCATCTTGTGGCAGATAAGACCCCGGGTACAGAGGATTTGGAAACAAGAGCTTTGTCGGGTGACAGAGGTTTAACTCTTGTAGAAATGGCACCATACGGAATTATCGGTGCGATTACACCAAGTACAAACCCAAGCTGTACTGTTATCTGTAACAGTATAGGAATGCTTGCAGGTGGAAACTGCGTAATATTTAATCCGCATCCGCACGCAAAGAGAATTTCTGCTTATGCAGTAGATTTGGTTAACCGTGCAGTATTAGCTGCAGGAGGTCCTGAAAATGTAGTTGTAACAGTTGCAAATCCTACAATGGATACTTCAAACATGATGGTAAATCATCCGTCAGTAAGAATGCTTGTTGCAACAGGCGGACCGGGAGTTGTTAAAATGCTTCTTTCTTCAGGAAAGAAAGCTATCGGTGCAGGAGCCGGAAATCCTCCGGTTGTTGTAGATGATACAGCTGATATTCAAAAGGCTGCAAAGGACATCATTGACGGATGTACATTTGATAACAACTTACCTTGTATAGCAGAAAAAGAATGCTTTGCAATGTCATCAATTGCAGATGAATTAATTGAAGGAATGCTTAAAAACGGGGCATATTTCTTAAATTCACAGCAGGTTGCAGAGCTTGAAAAGGTAGTGCTTGTTGAAATGCCGCCTAAAAATCCGGGTGACAAGCCTAAAAAGGTTATTAACAAGGACTGGGTAGGAAGAGATGCTAAGAAGATTTTGGCACAGATTGGAATTACAGTAGGTGATGATATTCGTTGTATTATCTGTGAAACAGAATTTTCACATTCATTTGTTCAGACAGAGCTTATGATGCCGATACTTCCTATTGTAAGATGTTCTACTTTTGAAGAGGCTATGGAAATGGCTGTTAAGGCAGAACACGGAAACAGACATACAGCACATTTACACTCAAAGAATGTTGACCATATGACAGCTTATGCAAAAGCAGTCTGCACAACAATTTTTGTAAAGAATGCACCGAGTTATGCAGGTATTGGATTTAACAGTGAAGGTCATACAACCTTTACAATAGCAGGTCCTACAGGTGAGGGTATAACATCTGCAAGAAGCTTTACAAGACAGAGAAGATGTGTATTGGTTGACAGCTTATCAATTATATAAGGAGTGAAGCAGAATGAATATAAATGAAAATGAAATTGCAAAGCTGGTTCAGGCAGTAATTGAAGAAATGAACGGTAAACCGGCAACTTCTAAATCTGCTAAATCAACGGGCATTCCGAATAAAGCAAAGGTTGCGATGCTTACAAAGCTTGGTCACTTTGATATTCAGGAATATCCGATTCCTGAACTTGGCGATGACGATATCTTAGTTAAGGTTGAGGGATGCGGTATCTGCGGAACAGATGCTCATGAATTTAAAAATGACCCGTTTTCACTTATTCCTGTTGTTCTCGGACACGAGGGTACAGGTGAGATTGTAAAGATGGGTAAGAATGTTAAAATTGACAGTGCAGGAAAGCCTTTAAATATTGGTGATAAGGTTGTTACCTGTATGATATTCAAGGATAATCCAGATATTACAATGTTTGACTTAAACAAGCAGAATGTCGGAGGTGCTGACGTATATGGTCTGTTACCTGATGATGATGTTCACTTAAACGGATGGTACAGTGATTACATCGTTATCAGAGGTGGCTCAACTGTATTTAATGTAAGTGACCTTGACCTCGATTCAAGAATTTTGATTGAACCGTGTGCGGTACTTATTCATGCAGTTGAAAGAGCAAAGACAACAGGTATATTGAGATTTAACTCAAGAGTTGTTGTTCAGGGTTGCGGACCTATCGGTCTTATCTGTATCGCAGTTCTTCGTACAATGGGTATTGAAAACATTGTTGCTGTAGACGGAAATGAACAGAGACTTGAATTTGCAAAGAAAATGGGTGCTGATAAGAGCGTTAACTTTATGAATCATAAGGGTATTGATGCTTTGTCAGGCGCTGTTAAGGATGCATTCGGCGGATATTACGCTGACTTTGCATTCCAGTGTACAGGCTCACCTGTTGCACACGCAAATATCTATAAGTTCATCAGAAACGGCGGCGGTCTTTGCGAATTAGGATTCTTCATCAACGGCGGAGACGCTACTATCAATCCTCACTTTGACTTATGCTCAAAGGAAATTACGTTGGTTGGCTCATGGGTATATACTCTGCGTGATTATGCTACAACATTTGATTTCTTAAAGAGAGCTAATGCAATTGGATTACCTATAAAAGAGCTTATTACTCACAGATACGGTCTTGAGGAAATGAACGAGGCTTTGGAAACAAACCTTGCTCAAAAAGGACTTAAGATTGCTTATATCAACAAGGATTTCTAATTTAGGAAAGGATGTTTTTGCTGATGGATGCAGTAGGAATAGTAGAAATGTTTGGTTTTGTCTGTGCAATTAAAGCGGCAGATGCTGCGGCAAAGGCTGCTGATGTAAAGATTATTGCAATAGACTCAAATAAGCCGGCAAATGCTGAAACTGTTGAAGTTCCGCTTATTATGTGTATTAAAATGCAGGGAAGTGTATCGGCAGTTGAGGCAGGAGTTGAAGCGGCTGCGGCTGCAGCAGAGGCTTGTACCGGACTTATTCAAAAGCATATAATTGCCCGTCCTACAGATGACACAGAAAAAATGGCACTGCGTTCAAGCGTAGGCAGAGATATTGTAGGACAAATCAAAAACAATGCGTAATGCATATGAAGAAAATAATTTTTGATTGTACATAAGTACAGAAAGGATAAGAATTATGATGGAAGCTTTAGGAATGATTGAAACAAGAGGCTTGACAGCATCAATTGAAGCTGCAGATGCTATGACAAAGGCAGCTAACGTTACATTGGTTGGAACAGAAAAAATCGGTTCAGGTCTTGTAAGTGTATTGGTAAGAGGAGATGTAGGTGCTGTTAAGGCTGCTGTTGAAGCAGGTGCAGAAGCTGCTTCAAGATTGGGTGAATTGGTTGCTCAGCATATTATACCACGTCCTCACCAGGATGTTGAAAAGATTTTACCGAAAATCTGAGTATTATCAACCGTATAAAAACTGCATAGAAAGGTTGGTAGCTAAAAATGGAATTTTCACTTGGTCTTATTGAAGTACAGGCATTAGGTCATGCAATATTTGTGCTTGATGCAATGACAAAGGCGGCAGATGTTGAATTTGTTGCAACCGAGCGAAAACTTGGCGGAAGATTGGTTACTTTAGTTGTAAAGGGCGAAGTTTCAGCTGTTACTGCAGCAGTAGATGCAGGAAAAGAACTGGCAAAGGAGCTTGGTTGCTTAAAGGCGGCAGAAGTAATTGCAAGACCGCATAAGGAAATTTTGAAATTTCTTCATTTAGATGAAGAAAAAGTAGAACCAAAGGCTGAAACTGCGGCGACTCATGTTGGCGAGGTTAAGGCAAAAAAAACAACAGTATCTAAAGCCGAAAAAACGGCTAATGATAAAAAAACAACCTCAAAAAGAGGTACAAAAAAGGCGTAAGCCGAAAAAAATAAGTTAATAAGCACAAAAATGTGCAAATAAAAAAACAGGAGGATACAAAAATGGCTGTAGAAGCATTAGGAATGGTAGAAACAAGAGGTTTAGTAGCTGCAATTGAAGCTGCTGATGCAATGGTGAAGGCTGCAAACGTTACATTAATCGGAACAGAAAGAATCGGTTCAGGTTTAGTAACAGTTATGGTTAGAGGTGATGTTGGTGCTGTTAAGGCTGCAACAGAAGCAGGTGCAGAAGCTGGTTCAAGATTAGGAGAACTCGTATCTGTACATGTAATCCCAAGACCTCACGGAGATGTAGAGAAGATTCTTCCGGCTATCAAATAATTACAGAAGAAAATTATCCGGGGTGAATTTTAAATTCACCCCGAATAAAAATCCATTCAGTCACATTTTTGACTGATGCAGGAAGGGAATGACTGATAAAATGATTGATGAAAAACTGTTAGATATAGTAACAAAAAGTGTTATTGATATATTGAAGGAACAGGACGCAGATCAGGGAATTAAGGTCGGTGTTTCTGCAAGACACGTTCATTTATCACAAGAGGATCTCGAAACCTTATTTGGCAAAGGACATGAATTAACACCAAAAAAATATCTTATGGGTGATCAGTTTGCCGCGGAAGAATGTGTAACACTTGTAAGTCCTTCCTTGAGAAGTATTGAGGGAGTCAGAGTATTAGGACCTGTACGCTCTCGTTCACAAATTGAAATTTCGAGAACAGATACATTTAAATTGAAAGTAAGTCCGCCGGTTCGTCCGTCGGGTGAAATAAAGGGTAGTGCTCCGATGGCATTAGTTGGTCCGTGCGGAAGTGTTTTCTTAAATGAAGGATGTATTATTGCAAACCGTCATATTCATATGACACCTGCTGATGCTGAAAAATACGGAGTAAAAGACAATGACGTTGTTGACGTTGAAATTCAGAATTCAAAGCCGACACGTTACTACAATGTACAGGTAAGAGTACATAAGGATTTTAATACTGAAATGCATATTGATACAGATGATGCAAATGCTTGCGCAATCAAGCAGGGAGATCATGTTGAAATTCTTACAAAACACTGATACTTCCATATAATGTGAAAGGAAGAAATGCTATGATATTGGCACAAGTAAAAGGAAGCGTTGTTTCCACAAGTAAAAACGAAAAACTTATCGGCTACAAGTTTATGATTGTTCAGCCGATTGAAAATAATAAATTAATGGATAAATATTTTATTGCTGTTGATTCAGTTGGAGCAGGAATTGGAGAAAAGGTTTTAGTTGCTACAGGAAGTGCGGCAAGACTTGCAACATCACAGGATGCTCCTATTGATGCTGCAATTGTAGGTATAGTTGATGAAAAACAGTAATGAACGGAGCTTTAAAATTTAAGTAAAAGTTTAATTTACAAAAGTTAAAAAGCCCTGACACAGTACCAATTAAAAGGAGGGAAAAGCTGTATGACGATAGAAGAGTTACAAAAAATTATATACGATGCCGGAATAGTTGGTGCCGGTGGGGCAGGTTTTCCCACACACAAAAAGCTTTCTGAAAATGTCAAACAGGTAATTGTAAATGCGGCGGAATGTGAACCGCTGATGTTTGTTGACCATCATATATTCAGAAAGCATTTTCAATCTATTGTTGATACTTTAAATACTATTCTTGATGTTCTAGGTGCTGATGAAGCTATTATTGGTATAAAGGGAAAGAATATGTATTTATTAGACCCGAAGATTGTAAAAAGTCTTGAGGGTACAAGAATAAGTGTAAAAGAAATACCGGATGTATATCCGGCAGGTGATGAGGTTGTTCTTGTTTATGAGACAACAGGAAAAATTATTCCTGAGGGTGCTATTCCTGTTATGGTGGGGGTTATGGTTATAAATACCGAAACTCTTTATGATATAAGAAAAGCATTGGAAAGCGGTGAACCTGTGTATGAAAAGTATGTTACTGTAGCAGGGGACACGAAAGAAGATATAACAGTAAAAGTTCCTGTCGGAATGAGGATAAAGGAATTGTTAAGTGAGCTTGGTTATTCTGATATGACCGGAAAAGCTGTAATTAACGGTGGACCAATGATGGGTAAGCTTGTTGATCTTGACAATGACGTTGTTACAAAAACTACTAAGGGACTATTGATATTCCCTGAAACTCACAGTGTTATTCAAAGAAGAAAAATGCCCTTATCAACCATGTTGAAGCGTGCATCGGCAGCCTGCTGTTACTGCACAATGTGTACCGATGTATGTCCGAGATATTTGCTTGGTCACTCTATTGAGGTGCATAAGGTGTTAAGAGCGGCGTCACATTGTGAAGTTAATGATACCGAAGCATTTTTGCAAAGCACCTTATGTTGTGGATGCGGTGTTTGTACAGTAATTGGCTGTCAGCAGATGTTAAATCCACAGGCAATATCGATGGAAGCTAAAGGAACTCTTGCAAAAAAAGGCTACAGACGTACAAACGGTATTGCTCCGACTGCTCCGAGACCTGAGCGAGAGGGACGTCTTGTTCCGTCAGAAACACTGATAGACAGACTTGGAATCAGAAAATATGTAAAGGATAAGGTTGAGAGAAGATATATTGACTTTTATCCCGAAACTGTATATATACCGATGTCACAGCACGTCGGAAAGCCTGCTTCGCCTGTTGTAAAAAAAGGCGATAAGGTAAAAAAAGGACAGCTTATTGCTACGACCGGTTACGATACGTTGGGAACAACAATTCATGCAAGTATAGACGGTGTTGTTAAGGCTGTCAGTGATAAAGAGATTGTTATCTCAATAGGCTAATCTGATTGAAGGGATAGATATTATGAATTCTATTGGATTAATAGAGGTTAAAAATATAAGTAAGGGAATAAAGCTTACCGATGAAATGCTTAAGAGTGCAGGTGTAAGCCTGATACAGTCAGGTTCAGTTTGCCCGGGCAAATTTGTTACCATTATCGGTGGTGATTTATCATCAATTCAGGCAGCAGTTGAGAGAGCAACATTGATATGTGAAGATTCTCTTATTGATAAATTTGTAATAGGTAATTTGGGTGAACAGGTTTTTGAAGCTATATGCGGAACTGCTGTTGTCAAAGAAAAGAAAGCTTTGGGTGTGGTTGAAACCTTCACTGCAGCATCTGCAATAGAAGCGGCTGATGCGGCTGTAAAAGCGGCTGTTGTTTCTTTGATTGAAGTAAGAGTTGCAAGAGGTATGGGGGGTAAATGCTTTGTTACAATGACAGGTGATGTTGCCGATGTAACCGCCGCAGTTGAAGCAGGTGCAGCAATAGCATCAAAGACAGGCGTTTTAATAAATACAGAAGTTATTGCAAATCCCCATCCTGAATTGTGGGAAGCAATTATTTAAGGACAGTTTAGGAGGGAAGTTATGCTTGCTGTTGAAAGAAGAAGTATAATTGAACAGACTATTATAAAAAATAAAACAGTTTTGGTTTTGGAGCTTGCAAAACAGTTTGATGTTACTACAGAAACCATACGAAGTGACCTTGAAAAGCTTGAAAAGCAGGGTGTTCTTGTAAGAACCTATGGCGGTGCAACCTTGGTTGACAGCGTTGAGGCTGATATGGGAATACATGAAAGAGAAACTGTTAATTTTGAGGGAAAACAGCGAATTGGTGTCAGAGCTGCCCAGATGATAAAAGACGGTGAAACAGTTTTTCTTGATGCGAGTACATCAAGTCTGCATCTTGCAAGAAATATAAAGGATAAAAAGAGTATAACGGTTATCACAAATGCTGAAAAGATTGTTATGGAGCTTGCAAACTGTCCTGATATAAAGGTTATATCAACAGGTGGTATGCTTCATGCAAAGAATATGTCTTATACAGGAAGAATCGTTGAGGAAACGATAAGAGCAAGCTATTATGCCAATAAAGTATTTTTCTCATGCAGAGGTGTTACACTTGCAAGAGGTCTTATGGAATCGAATGAGGCAGAGGCTGAGATAAAAAAAGCAATGATTGACTGCTCAGAATCTGCAATTTTCCTTTGTGACAGAAAGAAGCTTGGAAGATTGGGAGTGCCAGTTATTTCGGGACTTGACAGAATTGATTGCTTTATAACAGATATTAAGCTTGATGAAGAGTGGACAAATGCATTGGATGATAATGATGTAAGATTAATAAATGTTTAAAAGGAACTGCCAAAAACAGTTCCTTTAATAATATTCAGAGGGGGATATTCCTACTGATTTTTTAAATTCACGGCTGAAGTAACATTCATCATGAAAGCCTGAAAGATAAGTTACTTCTTTGATAGAATATATTCCGGAAGCTATAAGCTCCTTTGCGCGGGAGATTTTCAGGTTGTTGATGTATTTAAGCGGAGTAATTCCGTATGTTCTGAGAAAAATTCTTCTGAAGTATGCTTCACTTATCCCGCAAAGCTCAGAAAGATATTTAATGCTCAGATTGTCATTTGTATATTCACGGTGGATAAAGTCAATAGCGGGTTTTATAATATCTGAAATTGTTTTAGAAACGTATCCTAACTCATATTCTTTTCTTAAGTTGTAAATGATGTCATAAAGTTCGGATTTGCATTTTAGCTCAAATCCTGATTTTTTTGTTCGCCATACACGCTCAGCATGTTTGAAACTATCAAGAAAGTTGTTGCTGTTTTTAATTTTTAATAAAAACGGATTAAAGCTGATTTGTTCAGAAACATCAAAGTTTATTGCATAACATTCTCCGGGTTCGGTACTTTGGACAATGTAGTCTGAATTTTTCGGTAAATAAATTATATCATTTGCTTTTGCTAAAATTTTATTATCATCAAATATGTAATAACGTTCACCGTTTGTGTGAAATGCTAAGCCATGACTTGGTCTGTTTTTATGAATCGGAGCTCCGCCGTTTCTGGGAACATGGCAGGCAAGCGTAATTTTTTCAATGTTAAAATTATATTCCATAAATTTTTTCATAATATCACCTTGTATATTATTATATCATTTTGTATTGAAATAGTCAAGTGAAACGAAATAATCATAGACTTAATATTTTATTTGATGTATAATAAGAAAAAAATATATGAGGTGAGCTTATATGAAATTATTTGATAAAGAAAATAACAAGTTATGCAGGCAATTTGACAATATTGAGTGGATTGAGGATAGCGGAATAAGTGAAAATGAACTTAATGTGCTTTATAAACAACTTATGGAAAGCAGTGATAACAAGTCAAAAGCTATTATTAAGGCAAAAACATTTCAGCTGATAGCTGAACGGTCACGAATTGCAATAGATATAGATGATATTTTTCAGGATAAGCTATATGGTGGAAATCTAATGCTTTCCCAGCGTAATGAATGGGAAAACAGAATAAGAAATACTGTTTTATCTGAAGCATACAAGGAGGCATTTGAGGCATGGGACAGATACGGTTCATACAGAGCAGACAGTGATTTCGGACATACATCCCCAAATTCTCAATTGCTAGTAAATATTGGATTTACAGGTTTACTTAACCGTATAGAAGAAGCAGAAAAAAAAGATGAACTTACTCAAAAACAAAAAGACTTCTACGAATCATGTAAGATAACACTTTCATCAATTTTAGTGTTTTTAAATAGAATTGCCGAAGCAATTGAGCCATACAACAAGGAAAACAGTGAAGCCTTAAAAAATCTTTCAAAGAGTGCGCCGACCAATATATATGAGGCAATGCAGCTTATTATTGTATATTTTTTCCTTCATGAATATGTTGCGGGAACAAGAGTAAGAACACTCGGAAGAGTCGATGTTTTATTGTATCCGTTCTATAAAAATGATATTGAAAGCGGCACGTTCAGCAAAGTGGAAATTAAGGAAATGCTCAAATTCTTTTTAAATAAATTCTGGTCGGCAAAAGTTCCTTTTGATTTGCCGTTTTGCCTTGGAGGCATAGATGCTGACGGTAATGAAGTTACAAATGAATTGTCATATTTAATAGTTGAAACATATAATGAGCTTGATATGCACAGCCCTAAAATACATATCAGAGTATCGGATAAAACACCTGATGATTTTGTAAAATTAGTTCTTCGCTGTATAAGAGGCGGAAACAGCAGTTTTGTGTTTGTAAATGATAACATAGGAATCAAAGCATTGATGGATGTTGGAATTGATGAGAAAGATGCAAAAAATTATGTTCCGATAGGCTGTTATGAGCCTGCTGTTTGGGGGTCTGAAATTGGCTGTACAGGAAATGGAGGCATAAATCTTGCTAAGAGTGTTGAATTTGTTATAACTGATGGAATTGATTTAAAAAGCGGTGAGCAGGTGAGTATTAAGACCGGTAAGATTGAAAGCTATGAGGATTTCATTAATGCAATAAAACTGCAGATAAAACATATGACAATAAAAGCAATGAGTTATATAGTTAAAATAGAAAAACATTACAGTGAAATAAATCCCGATCCGATTTTATCTGCCCTGTATGATGATAGTATTGAAAGGGGAATTGATGTATACGAAGGCGGAGCAAAATACAATAACAGCTCAATATATTTCTATTTTATAGCAACTCTTGTTGATTCAATAGCGGCTGTGAAAAGAATAGTATTTGATGAAAAGAAAGTTTCTTTTGATGAGTTATGTGAAATTCTTAAAAATGACTGGAAGGATAACGAGCATCTGAGAAGAACAGTACGGAATATTCCGGAAAAATACGGAAACAATAATTTGCTTGCTGATAAAATTACAAAAGATATAACTGATTTTTGTGCATCGCTTGTAAATAATGAACCAAATGGCAGAGGCGGTGTTTTCAAGGCTTCATGTTTTTCTATTGACAGATGTTTTCCAATAGGCAAAAAAACTATGGCAACACCTGACGGAAGATATAGTGGAGAACCTCTTTCAAAGAATCTTTGTGCTACCACCGCAATGGATAAAAACGGTATAACGGCACTTATAAATTCGGTAACCAAAATAGACCACTCAAAATTCCCGAACGGCTCAGTTCTTGATGTTGTGTTACATCCATCAGCCGTACAGGGAGAAGATGGTTTGTCTGCGTTTTTAGGTATATTGAAAACATATATGAATAAAGGCGGATTTGCAATGCATGGAAATGTGTTTAATCCTGAGGATTTAAAAGCTGCTCAAAAAAACCCGGAAAAATATGCAAATTTACAAGTTCGTGTTTGCGGCTGGAATGCATATTTTGTGAATTTAAGCAAGGCAGAACAGGATGCATTTATTAAGCAGGCTGAAAACTCAATTTAAATCAGAAATGGAGAAATAAAAAATGAAGAATGTTTTTTTAATAGGTGATTCAATACGTTTCGGAGCAACAAACAGCCCTGGTTATGGTATTTATGTGAAAGAAAAACTAAAGGGCAAGGCAGAAGTTTATTCACCAAATGATAATTGTCGTTTTGCTCAATATACATTAAGATATTTATATGATTGGTCAAAGGAATTTGATACAAAAAGTATTGACATTGTTCATTGGAATAACGGCTTGTGGGATGTTTTGAGATTACACGGTGATGAACCTTTAACACCAATAGATGTTTATACATTATTTTTGGAAAGAGTATATAATAAAATCAGACAGCTTTTTCCGAATGCCGATATTATTTTTGCACTTTCAACACCGGTAATTGAAGAATGGGCAAATCCTGAGTTTATGAGATATAATGAGGAAATAAAGGAGTATAATAAAGCTGCAAAGAAGCTTATGGAAAAATTAAATGTACAGGTTAACGATTTATACAGTATTGCAGAAAAATTTGATACATCAATGAGAGCTGACTGGGTACATTATAACGAAAAGGGTTCAGAGCTGTTGGCAGACGGCGTTATTAAAGCACTAAATTTATAAAATAACATAATTAAATAAGCTGTATTTCAAAATGTGGAATACAGCTTATTTATTGTTTGTTTTTGTGGTGATAATATCATATTTTTTGCAGAAAAACATATAGATTTTGCAGTATTTATGTGATATACTTATAAAATAACATAGGAAATTAAATAAGTTATGTTTTTATGACTGTTACAATCACGAGGTAAAATATGATGAATAGATTAACAACAAAAGAGGATATGAAAATACTGTCGGATGTTTTTTTGAAAAAAACGCCGTCTGAACTGCCGATAAGTTTTGGATACGGAAATAAGCGTATTAATGGGATTCCTGATGAATTTAATCCGCAAATATCAGTTTTGAGCGTGAATGATAAAGTTACTAAAACTCTTATTACCGGAACTGATGATAAGGGCTTACAGATAAGAGTAGAGTGTACAGAGTATGCAGATTTTCCTGTAGTTGAGTATGTTGCTTTTTTTACAAATACGGGAAATGAAAAAACAGACATGATTTCAAATATACGCATATATGACAAAAAATTCTGCGGTACAAACCCGACTTTTACATATGGAAACGGAGATACAAAAGATGGTCGGGGGTATGAAATGAAAACAGAAAAGCTCTGGCTTCCGTTTAATATTTCTCCAATAGGTGGATTTCCGACGAAAGGTGCATCTCCTTTTATGAGACTTATGTTTTCGGAATATGGACTTAATATTGCTGTTGGCTGGCCGGGACAATGGGATTTTTGTGTTTCACCGTTAGAGAATAAGCCGGGAGAATATTTGATGTGGCTTGGACAGTCAAGATGCCGTATGAATATTTTGCCGGGAGAAACAATAAGAACTCCGTCTGTAACTTTGCTTGCATTTAAGGGCGATGAAGATAAGGGTCGTAATTTATGGAGAAGATTTTATTTTGCTCATATTATTCCGAAACCAAACGAAAAGCCTCTTTCATCAAAATTAGTTGGTATAAAAAGAGATACCAGGTTACCTGAATTTACATCAACTACTGAAAAGCATTTAACTGATGCCCTGGATTTAATGCTTGAGAATGGATATAAGCCTGATTTGTGGTGGATAGATGCCGGTTGGTATAAATGTGATAATAATTGGTGGAATACAGGAACGTGGGAATTAAATCAGGAAAACTTTCCGAACGGATTAGGTAAGTTTGGTAAAAAATTAAAGGATAATGATATTGATTTTTTACTATGGTTTGAGCCTGAAAGAGTTGAAAAAAATACCGAAATATGGAATGAACATCCCGAATGGGTAATGAAAGTTCCGACCGAAAGTTCAGGAGTTTTGAAACTTCATAATAAAGAGTGTCTTGACTGGATAATTGACAGACTTGACAAAATAATAAAAGAATGTCATGTTACAATATATCGCGTGGATTTCAACCTTTGGGAGGGACCTTTGGTATATTGGATGAATGAAGAAGAAGAGGGACGTATTGGTGCGGTAGAAAATGGATATGTACAAGGGTATCTTAAAATTTTTGATAGCTTAATGGAAAGAAATCCGGGACTTCTGATAGACAACTGTGCCGGAGGAGGAAGACGTAATGAAATGGAATCACTTCGTCGCTCTGTACCGTTTCATTATACTGATATTGCATACGGTTGTCATCCGATAAAGCAGAAGCAACACAGATATATGTATGAATGGATTCCTTATTTCAGATCAAATTTTGCTGATTGGAGAGATGATAATGGAAAATATTTATTTTTCCCTGAAAGTACTCAGCCGTTGTCATCATTTAAGCTACATAATATTTTATCACCTGTTATATGTATGGGATTAAATTTTAAAAATTCAAAGGACGAAGAATGTGTAAAAAACTTTTTACACATATGGAGAAAATCGGCAGATATTATGCTTGAGGGAGATTATTATCCGCTTACTGAGTGTAGAAGTAATCCTGCTGATTTTTATGCCGTACAGTTTGATACTCCTGAAAAGAAAACAGGGTATATTCAAATAATCAGCAATCCTGAAAATGAAAGTGAATCAATTACTTTATATCCGAAATTAGATGAAAATAAAAAATATATATTTTCAAATCCTGAAACAGGGGAAGAGTTTATTTTGGATAATTATGACAGTAAAACAGGATTTATAGCGAAGTTAAAAAAAGCAGATGCTCAGATATGGTTTTATACATATTAATAAAAATAACCCGGACAATCAGTTCAGAAAAGATTGTCCGGGTTTTTGTTAGTCTTTCAAGAGGAACATAAACGAATTATCTTCAGCCGTTTGAATACCTTCATGACCGAAGTCAGGATATAATATATGTCTTTTTTCACAGGTTAACTTGTTGTATATTGCGTACTGTGTTGATGGAGGACAGATTGTGTCCATAAGACCTGTAATCATAAGAGTCTTTGCTTTTATACGGGGTGCAAGATGCTGTAAATCAATGTATCCGAGCTTTGTGAAAATTTCATCTTCACGTTCATGTGCGGGATCATAGTATCTGAAATAAGTGCGTAATTCACCATATGCATTCGCATCCAGATCCATATCCCATACACGTTTATAGTCTGATAAAAACGGATAAACAGGTGCTATTTTTGAAACTTTCGGCTCTAATGCTGCACAGGCAATTGTTAATGCACCGCCCTGACTTCCGCCGTGGGCGTAAACTTTGTTTTCATCTACAAAATCCATTTTCATCGCAATGTTTGCAAGCTCTGCTGTATCAAGGAATATATCTCTGAATAAAAGCTTATTCGGGTCATCATTGTCAAGCCCTCTTATAATGTGACCTGCATATGTAGTTCCTATAACACCGCCGACATCTTCACTTTTTCCCCCCTGGCCTCTTGCGTCCATTGCAAAAACAGCAAAGCCTGCCTGAACATATTTTAATAAGTTACACCACTCACCGCTGTTGCCTGAATATCCGTGAAACAGCAGAACAGCAGGGATTTTACCTGAAATATTTGCAGGACGAACGTGCTTTGCATATACTCTTGCTCCGTTCACTCCTGTAAAATATAAATCATAGCATTCTGCACCGGGACTTTGGAATTTTGGTTTTGTTAAAGTAACCTGTGGATCTGTGCTTTTCATTTCTGCAATTGCTTTGTCCCAGTATTCTTCAAAATCAGATGGTTTTGGATTGGTTCCGTTGTATTTTTCCAGTTTTTCAACCGGCATGTCAATTAAAGGCATTATAATCTCTCCTCATTTTTGTTTTTTTTGATTATAACACATTTAATTATGATTTTCAATGTATTTTGTTCTAGAAAATATACAATTTGTTATTTGTGCTTTTAAGTAAACTGTATTTTTAAATACAATTATGTATATTATTACATATTTTTTTATGATTATTTCATGGAAATGTGCAAAAATATACTATATAATATTACTGATTTTTATAGTCAGAAAGGAAAACGACATATGAATACAATTTTTGATACTGAAGAATACAAACGATACCGAAAGGCGTATGTAACTCAATGTACACTTGAGCATTTGCTGGGGATATTAATACTTGACGCATTTTTGGCAAAGCTGATTTCATATATAGGATTGAGCGATGTGATGGTGGGAATTATTTCTTCCTTTACATCTGTTGCATTCCTGTTTCAATTTTTATCTATTTATTTGGTACAGACAAAAATTTCAACCAAAAAGATAGTAATTATTGCCGATGTAGTCAGTCAAATGCTTTTTATGCTCATTTATTTTGTTCCTTTTCTTCATATTCAGAATGAAGCAAGGAAGGCACTTGTTGTGATTTCTGTTATGACCGCACAGACAGCTAAAGCTGTTATTTCCTCGTTATATTTTAAATGGGCAAATACATATGTATCGCCGGAAAAACGTGCAGATTTTTCAGCAAAAAAAGAATGCATTTCTTTATTTGCAGGACTTATTTTTTCAGCAACTATGGGATTTGTTATTGATAAATTTGAGAGTATAGGTAACATTGAAGGAGGATTTTTATTTATTGCAGTGACAATGTTATTTATTAATATTGCAAATTTTATAAGCTTTTTGATAATTAAGGATGAGAAGCCTGAAGTAAGAGAGTGTATGCGGGTATCAAGCAAAGAGGTAATACGTCACATTTTTGATAATAAGCTGTTTTTGGCATATATACTTACAGGATTTTTGTCGAGTATTTCCGCAGGACTTTTTACAGGATTTATAGGAATATATAAAATCAAGGAGCTTGCATTTAGTGTATTATCAGTTCAGATTATCAATATAATAGCTGATTTTTTCAGAATGGCGGTTTCAATTCCCATTGCACGTTATTCAACTAAATTCGGTTATATGAGGGGAATACAGCTGGCAGGTTTTTGCAGTGCATTTTGTTTTTTAACTATAATGTTTACAACACCAGAAACAAGATGGCTGATTGTAATTTATTCAATGGTAAATACTGCATCACAAGCAGCTTCATATCAGAATTCTTTTAATATTGCCTTTACTCTGTTACCGCAGCAGTATATGACGCAGGCTATGGCTATCAGAAGTGTTTTTGGTGGAATTATAAGCTTTCTTGCAGCACTTATTGGAGGAAAAATTTTAAGTATTGTACAGGGGAACGGAAATATGATTTTTGGACTACATATTTACGGTCAACAGCTTCTTGCTTTTGTTGCACTTGGAATAAAAATTCCTGCTCTTATTTTGCAATACAAATATGTAATAAAACCAATTGAAAAAAGCGGATTAAAAGAAAAAATTATTTTTCACTGAATGGATAAAATTCAGTGAGTTAAAAGCTTGACTTTCTTTGAAGAAGTATGCTACAATAATATAAAAAATGCATCAAACAAACGGAAGGGGAAGCTATGAGCAGAAAAAAATCGTCATCATGTCATATATCTTCGTTCGACATGACAGTTTATTTATTGGAAGAACATTTTGATAAAACACCAAAAACAGTTGAATCTCATGTTCATGACAAGTGCGAAATATATATAAATCTTTCCGGTGATGTTTCATTCATGGTTGAAAAAAATATCTACAGTATCAGCCGTGGAGATGTTATTATTACAAGACCGTATGAATATCATCATTGTATTAATCACACGGCAGATTATCATGATCATTTTTGTATTATGTTTTCATGTAATGAATGTAAGAATATATTTAATATTTTTTTTGACCGTAAAATCGGTGAAAAAAATTATATATCGCTTTCACAATTGCAAAAAGAAAAATTAATAAGCTTATGTTACACTCTCGTTAATGATAATTCTAGTGAAATTAAAAAATATATTTCTTTTTTCAATTTAATTGATTTAATATCAGATATTGATTCGCCGGTTGTAAATACAAATTTACCGGAGGATATAGCTATATGTGTTGATTATATAAATAATAATATTTCAAAATCAATAACAGTCAGAGATTTGTCAATACTTTCATATGTTTCGGTTAATACATTGGAACGTCATTTTAAAAAATATATTGGTATGTCTCCATACGCTTACATACAAAACTGTCGTCTTGCTTATGCTGTATCGGTTCTGGAAAACGGTGGCACAGTAACGCAAGCGGCTGTTGAAAGCGGATTTCCGGACTATTCACACTTTATTTCTTTATTTAAGAAAAGATACGGAAAAACGCCATTGAAATTTCAGAAAGAATTATAAAAGTTTATAAGAGATAAGAAAGGCTGTGACAACAGGATAAAAATTGTTGTCACAGCTACATTCTTTATTAGTTAATATAAAATTTAGGTCTTTTACCCTCTGTTAAAAGATTATAGCTCTGTAAGCAGATATTCCGGGCAGTCTGAATAGCAGTTTACAGTGTCTCCACCTCTGTAATTTGCAAGAGAAACATTGTCAAGTTTTATAGAGGGACTGTTCTGAGGAAGAAGCTCTACAGGGAATATCTCCAAAGCCGCACCCATTATTTTGTTTTCTTCAAGGATTTTGCAAAATAATCGTAGTCAATCATGTCTACTATCTTGTTGACAGTGAAAAGATACTGAAAAGGATAAAAAAGATGCTTTCACTCCGAAAGATATTGACGGAATAATAAGTGACTACAATTTCTCGGATGACTTAAAAAAATCTATCCTCATACGGAATTTGTGGTAACAAGCTATACGGAAATATAAAGAAAAATATATTGATAAGCAGGGACGGTTTGTATGTTGTTTACACTAACCATCCCTGTTTGATATCTTTTAGATTTTTTATTAAATTCATTATACTATAAGCTGTTTTTGGTTTGTCTTTTGAACAAAGTAATAATTTTAAATTAAAAAATTTTATTCATGCTGAAAATCAAAGCACTTTCAGCCACAAAGGCATATGACATATGCAAGCTGTCCCAATCAACATTTTTACAGTTACTTTTTAATTTTTCCAATGCTTTTTCTTTAATTCTGTTATCTTCGCTTGTAACAGCTACCCATGCAGCAAAAAGGCCCTCACCTAAAACAGAATGCTCCATATGTCTGTGAGGAACAAACTCTTTTTCCCAATATGGAAGCTGACGGTAAGAAATATTGTTACCTGTTTGAATGTTACCGCTGTAATCTTCCCATAAATCATTAATTGCCCGCCAATCAATATTAAAACCGTCAGATTTATTATCATATTTGTTAATATCATCTACACTTTTTAGTGCTGTAACACCGTTATTATATAAGCACTGTTTGTAATATTTTGTATTATCTTTATCAAGTGAAAGCAATTCCCTGACTGCTAAATGAGCACATACACATATCCATGTCTGTTTACCAAACGATGTTATCATGTCATGAGAAAATCCATGTGATATTATTTCAAGTCTTTTGTATATGCAATCCTCAGGCTTACCGTTTAACAGGTTATTAAATATAATAAGGTCATTTTCATCATTTGTAAGCTCAAAAATAATTCTTGCACAGTAAAGCATTTTAACAACACCGCGCCAACCTTGAGTTTCGCTCCAGCCACTCATGTAAAGATTTTCAGCATCACAAGGCATTTTCCAATTATAATCTCTGAGTGCAATAAGTGCCCGGAGTAGTCTGTTTTTGATATTTTCTTTGTTATTACATAAATCGCATTTGTAATATTCATATAAAGCCATAACCCATGGAACAAACTGATCTTCAGAGGAAAACGGATAGTGACTTTTTCCGTCATCTGCAACTCCGCGAGCAATGAACCCTTCAACATTGCCAACATCCTGCAAAAGAAATAGACCGTTTATTAAAATTTCTATATCCTCTGCTGTTTTTTTGTCTTTGTATTTATTGTACTTTTCTATTAAAGCATATGCATAAAGACCTGTAAACATTGCTCCATTAGTAATAGGTGTCCACCTGCCAAATGGATTTGGCATGGATTTTACACATTCTTCCGATGTAGGGAAGTATACATTTCCATCTTTATCTGTATAATCTAAAACATGACCGTATGGCCTCCTGATGAAACGTTGCCACACTATTTTATGGAGAAATTCTTCACTATATCTGGATTTATTCATTTTAATTTAACCTGCCTTTAGCATGAAATATTTTTATTGCATTATATTAGAAAATATATTTACAGTCAATACAAGCCTTAACGAAAACTTTTCGTAGATAATCAGTGAATTTTTGTGTTCTTTTGATACTGTAAAATTTTTGGTTCAAAATGGGAAAGTTGTAAAATAAAATGACCAAAAAGATGACTCACATTGAGAACTCTGATATAATGTTAAGTGACAAAACAAAACATAGAAAAGAGTAATCAATATGAGTCACTTAAATAATAAC
>JAZOTP010000010.1:0-5993 GCA_045657705.1 Clostridia bacterium | reverse complement strand
AAAAAAGCTGCACGTGTAATTTTAGTTTCAAAACAACCTAAAGATTTTTTGACAGCAATGATTAATTTTTGTTATTTAAATAACATACCAACTGTACTTACTGTATCACATAAAAAATTTGATATAAAAGATAAAAATGATTTAGAAATATTAAAAAGATGCACTAATATTGCAGCAAATTACAAAGAAACCTGTGATTTATTTGAGAAGAAAGAAATTACACCAGAGCTATTAAAAGCATGTTTTGAGTTATTGCCAAATTTAATAATGACAAAAGGAAAATAAAGAAAAACAAAGAAATATAATAAAAAATAAAGAAAATCAAACATATATTCTTAAAACAATTATTTTTAATATAAAAAAGCTTGATATTGAGTTGGATTTTTGGGAAAAATTGAATATAATTAGAATTAATAGATGAATTGCGACGGCGCAATCCTTACTATGAACAGAGGGTTGTGCCTTTTACGTTGTAAAGTATAAAATTTGAAAGGAATTTTAAAACATGAAAGCTGTAGTAACTGTAGTAGGAAAAGACAGAGTGGGAATAATTGCAAAGGTAAGTGCATTATTTTGTGAGAATAATGTGAATATTCTTGATATTTCTCAAACTATTATGCAGGAAATTTTTACAATGATTATGCTTGTTGAACTCTCAACTGCAACTGTTAAGCATATAAATGAGGAATTACAGAAAATTGCAGAAGAGATGAATCTTTCAATACATCTTCAGAATGAAGAAGTATTCAGTTCTATGCATAGAATATAAGATAAAAAGAAAAGGAAATACAGTTTATGATTAATCCATTTGAAATAAAAGAAACAATTAACATGATAGACAAGGAAAACCTTGATATCAGAACCATAACAATGGGTATAAGCTTAAAGAGCTGTGTCGATCCTGATTTGGACAGAGCTTGTGATAAGATTTACAATAAGATAACAACATACGCAAAAGACCTTGTAAAGGTCGGAAACGATATAGAAGAACAGTACGGAATTCCCATCATCAACAAAAGAATTTCAGTAACCCCTATTTCCTGTATTGTTGAAGCATTGGAAAATCCAAGCATTGAAAAATGCGTAAAGATTGCAAAAACTCTTGATAAGGCGGCACATGATGTTGGTGTAAACTTTATCGGAGGATATTCTGCCCTGGTGCATAAAGGAATGACTCCGGGAGAAAAACTATTGATAGAATCCATTCCCGAAGCACTTTCTTCAACAGAAATTGTATGTTCAAGTGTAAATGTGGGAACAACAAAAGCGGGAATTAACATGGATGCAGTTCGTGAAATGGGATTAGTTATCAAAAAAGCCGCAGAGCTTACAAAGGATTCGGGCGGATTTGCCTGTGCAAAACTTGTTGTGTTCTGCAATGCAGTTGAGGATAATCCGTTTATGGCAGGAGCTTTTCTTGGTGAGGGCGAAGGAGACTGTGTTATTAATGTAGGTGTAAGCGGCCCGGGTGTTGTTAAGTGTGCTTTGGAAAAGGTTAAGGGAGAACCATTTGGTGTAGTTGCTGAAACTATTAAAAAGACTGCATTTAAAATAACAAGAATGGGTCAGCTTGTTGCACAGGAGGCATCAAAAAGACTTAATGTACCGTTTGGTATAGTGGATTTATCATTAGCACCCACACCTGCTGTTGGTGACAGTGTTGCATATATTTTAGAAGAAATGGGACTTGAACAGTGCGGAACTCATGGAACAACTGCGGCACTTGCATTGCTTAACGATGCAGTGAAAAAGGGCGGTGTTATGGCAAGCTCTTATGTTGGAGGACTGTCAGGTGCATTTATTCCGGTAAGTGAGGATGCAGGTATGATTGCGGCGGCAAAAGAGGGAACACTTTCTTTAGAAAAGCTTGAAGCAATGACTTGTGTATGCTCGGTTGGTCTTGATATGATAGTTGTACCGGGAGATACAACTGCAGAAACTCTTTCTGCTATTATTGCAGACGAGGCGGCTATCGGTATGGTAAATACTAAGACAACTGCTGTCAGAATAATTCCTGCACCGGGTAAAAATGTTGGTGATATTGTTGAATTCGGCGGCTTGCTTGGAAGCGGTCCCGTTATGAGCGTAAACAATAAAAGCAGTGAAGAATTTATTAAAAGAGGCGGAAGAATTCCGGCCCCGCTGCAGTCGCTTAAAAATTAATTCCAAAATTGTAATATATAGTTAAGGAGCTGAAAATCCTTATGGAAGAGATTATCAGTAGAATTATTGAAATAGAAAAAAAAGCACAAAAAGTTATAAAATCTGCAGAAGATGAAAAGGCTAATCTTGATAAGGTATTAGAAGTCGAAATTTCAAAAATGAAAAAAGAAATTGAAGACAGAGCTGATAAGAAGTGTGAAACATTAAAAAATCTTGAGGATTCGGAAGCAGATAAAAAAATAGCCGAAATTGAAAAAAAGAAACAGGAAGTTTTAAAAAGACTTGAAAATATTTATAAAGAAAATATTAATGTATGGGTAGACAGCATTACGGCTGAAATTATTAATTCTTAATTAATTACGCATAAGAAGGAGAGGGTTAATATGAGCAGCTATTCGGCAGTGTCTGCAAAAATGCGTGCCATGTACGGCAAAGGCTTAAAGCCTTCTGATTTTGATAACCTGCTTTCAAAAACCACAGTTAATGAGGTTTGCGGATATCTGAAAAATGAAACCTCGTATTCCGATGTTTTTTCGGATGTTTTGGAAAATGATGTCCACAGAGGTGTTATAGAACAAAGGCTTTGGCTGAAGCTGGGAACAGAATATAAAAGACTTTACAGCTTTGTTGATTCGGCACAAAAAAACATTCTTGAATTTCGTTTTTCAAGACGTGAGGTTAATTATTTAAAGCATTATATAAGAAATCTTTTCAACAGGGAATCGGAGCTTAATCATATTCCCGACAAGGAGGATTTTAGTGAATTTTTTAAGAAAAGAACAAAAATAGATACAGAGCTTTGCCGTAATGCACAGAGCCTTGATGATTTTATTAAGGCTTGTGAAAATGCGGTTTACAGCGATTTTTTAAAAAGAGCAAAGGCAATCAATTCGGATTTCTTTTCAATTGCCATGGGACTTGATTCGCTTTATTATTCAAGCTATTGGAAGTCGTGTGAGAAGCTTCCGGTAGCGGAACGTCAGGCGATTGAGAGGCTGATAGGTTCTGAAATTGATATGCTCAATATTATCTGGATATACAGGAGTAAGGTATTTTTTAAATTTGACGATAGCCTTATTTTTACCAATCTTCTTCCGATAAGATATAAATTATCAGAAGAGATTATAAAAAGAATGGTAAATGCAAAAAATGCGGATGATATAATTGCAATTGTCGGTGAAACCGCATACAAATCATTATTTAAAAACATAAAAAAAGGTTTCTTTGTCGATGAAAATTACCGGAGAATATTATATAAAATTGCAAAATCAACATTTGCACACAGCTCGGATACTATAGCAGGAGTTGTTGCATATCTTGATATGAAGGAGCTTGAAATTCTGAATGTAATCAGAGTGATTGAGGGAATAAGATACTCAATCAGCCCGGAGGCTTTAAGCAAGCATATACGATTATAAAGATTGCCGTATGGCGGATAATTTCCACCCGACAGGGTGGTTTTCATATTAGTGGCTGCTATGTGCGGCACGCTGTTAGAATGGGAGGGAAATTTGTGGCTGTTACAAAATTGGCTGCAGTAACTATTGCCGGAAAAATTGAAGAATTTGAGAGAATTGTCAATGAATATATTTATAAATGTGACATTCATCTTGAAAATGTTATGACGGTTCTCGGAGATAAGGAAAAGCTTCATGCCTTTGATGACGGAGTTCAGTATGAATCGGTTGTGAAAAATGCGGAGAATATCATAAAGCTTGCCGGTATAGATGTTACCGACACACCTACAGTTGAATGCGGAATGACTCTTGCACAAATGAATTTATTTCTTGAAGCATTGAACATTCGTGTTGAATCGGTAAACAATGAAAAAAATTCAATTAACGAAGAAATAGAAGAACTTCAGAAAACAATTGACAATATTAAAAACATTAAGAATGTGAATTGTGACATTTCTTTACTGAACAGCTTCAGGCTTATTAACTACAGGTTCGGACATATTCCCCGTGAGGGATATAAGCTGTTAAACACATATCTTTCAGACCTTGATATTGTCTTTGTAAAAACTCATGAGGATGAAAAGAGTGTGTGGGGATTTTATTTTGTACCTGAATCACAGAAGGGCAGAGTGGATGAAATATTCACATCGCTGTATTTTGAAAGAATTGAAATCCCTGAAAATGTAAAAGGAAATCCTGAAGAAATTGTAGAAGAGCTTACCGGAAAAATAAATAATTTAAAAGCAGAGCTTGACAATATTGCAGAAAAAACACGCGACACAATTAAAGATATGAAAAATGAATTGATTAATGTATATCAGACTGCAATGAAACGTCAGGAATTTACCAATGTTCGTCAAAAAGCGGCACATTCAAAGGAATTTTTCTATATACTCGGCTGGATGAGTGAAAAGGATGCAAAGCAGCTTGAAAAGGAAATGAGCAGGGATGACGGTGTTATTCTTTATTATACCGAAAAACCGGAAAATTTAAAGGATATAATAAAGCCGCCGACCAGGCTTAAAAATAATATTGTATTCAGACCTTTTGAAATGTTTGTAAAGATGTACGGACATCCGGGTTATGATGAAATCGACCCGACTCCGCTTTTAGCATTTACTTATATACTGTTCTTCGGAATGATGTTCGGAGATGTGGGGCAGAGTGCGGTAATTGCATTGGCAGGATTTTTGATTTACAAAAAAACTAAATGGCAGCTTGCAAACATTATCGGAATTGTAGGATTGTCGGGAATTATTTTCGGATTTTTATACGGTTCGATTTTCGGAAATGAAGAAATAATTCACGGTGTATTGTCACCGATGCACAATATCACAACGCTGTTAATAGGTACTATGGCGATGGGGGCGGTTGTGATTGTAATCGGTATGATTTTAAATATAATAAATTCATACAAAAAGAAGCATTTCGGACATATGCTTTTCTCGCAAAACGGAATTGCAGGTTTGATATTTTATGTAAGCCTTTTGAGTTTTGCACTTTCTGTGCTTGGAATAATTAAGGCACCGGGAGGCTTGCTTATTGCATTAATTGTTGTATCGGTACTTCTGATATATTTGTGTGAACCGCTTTCTCTTCTTATGGAGGGAAAGAAAGTGCCTAAGGGTGCAATGTTTTATGTACAGCTTTTCTTTGAATTGTTTGAGGTTATGCTGAGTTATTTCTCAAACACAATTTCATTTTTAAGAATAGGCGCATTTGCCATTGTACACGTCGGTATGATGATGGCGGTGGCTGTACTGTCACAGGGTTCAACCGCACAGTTTATCATAGTGTCAGTTCTCGGAAATATTCTTGTTATGGTACTTGAGGGACTGGTTGTAGGCATTCAGGTGTTAAGACTTGAATATTATGAAATGTTCTCAAGATATTTTACAGGAAACGGAAAACCGTTTATATCATTAAAGAAAAAATAAAAACTTGGAGGAAAAAGAAAATGTTGAATGTATTATTTGTTTTGGTTATGTTATCGGTTATAGCACCTTTAGCTTATTATAAGCTGTCGGGTCATAAAAATGCAAAGATTTGTATGATATTGAATATCATTACATTTTTCGGTGTACTTGCGGCAGGAAGTGTATACAGTCTCGGCTGTGCAGTGCCTGCACTTGCAGCGGCAGAAGAAACAGCTTTGTCGGTTGGTGACGGATTAAAGTTTATCGGTGCAGCTCTGGCAACAGGTCTTTCGGGTATAGGCGGTGGTATTGCGGTTGCACAGGCGGCTTCAGCAGCAATTGGTGCAATGAGCGAAAATGAAAGCATCATGGGTAAGACGCTTATTTTCGTTGCATTGGCAGAAGGTATTTCTTTATACGGCCTTGTTATTTTAATTATGATTTTGTAAGGTTAATA
>JAZOTP010000009.1:0-16240 GCA_045657705.1 Clostridia bacterium | reverse complement strand
CGCTCTTGTTATATTAGTTTTTATGATTTGGTTTTGAAAAGAATTTTTTGGTTTCAGAAGCAATTACACCGCTCAAAGCAAATAATGCAATTAGATTCGGGAATGCCATCAGTCCGTTTAATATGTCTGCCAACGTCCAGACAAATTCAACAGTTAAATAAGGTCCTGCAAATACTGCTATAATATAAAGAATTTTATAACCCATAAGTACTGATTTCTTATCACCAATAAGATACTGGAGACATCTCTCGGAATAATAATTCCATCCAAGTATCGTTGTAAAAGCAAAGAATACAAGACTTATCATAAGCAAAAATGCTGAAACTCCGCCGGGGAAAGGAAGTCCTATTTTGAAAGCTTCTGTTGTAATAGCAGCTCCTTTGAGAGTAGCATTCATACCTGCTTCGTAAGCACCTGTTAAAATTATTGCAAGACCTGTCATTGTACAGATTACTATTGTATCAAAAAATGTTCCTGTCATAGACACAAGACCTTGACGTACCGGTTCTTTGGTCTTTGCTGCAGCTGCTGCAATTGGTGCAGAACCAAGTCCTGATTCATTTGAGAATATACCTCTTGCAATACCTTTTTGCATTGCTATTTTCATTGTTATACCAATTGCACCGCCGAATACTGCTTCGGGACAGAAGGCACTTTTGCAAATAAGAACAATAGCAGAAGGCACTTTAGTAATATTTACTATGATAAGAATAACCGCACAGGCAACATAAAGAACAGCCATAAACGGAACAATTATTTCAGATACCTTTGAAATTCTCTTAATACCGCCTATTATAACCAAGGCCGCAAATAATGTTACTAACAGACCGGCTATTACAACCGCCCACGAATATGAATTTTCGCCAATTGAAAAGGCAATGTTTGCATTTGACGGGTCAAAGAAATTATTAACGGCTGATGTTATACCGTTTATTTGCGTAATTGTACCTATACCAAGCAAGCCTGCACCAATACCAAATATTGCAAACAGCTTACCAAGCCATTTCCAGTTTTTACCTAATCCTTTTTCTATGTAATAGAAAGGTCCGCCCAAAACCTTGCCGTCTTTGCCGATTTCTCTGTACTTAACAGCTAAAAGACCTTCTGCATACTTAGTTGCCATTCCAAAGAATGCTGCAACCTCCATCCAGAAAAGAGCTCCCGGACCACCGGCTGCAATAGCTGTTGCAACACCTACAATATTACCTGTACCTATTGTTGCTGAAAGTGCGGTACACAACGCACCGAAGCTTGAAACTTCACCCTCGCCGTCTTCTTCGTCTTTAAACATAAACTTAATTGCAAGCGGTAAGTGACGAACTTGTACAAGCTTTGTTCTGATGCTCAGGAATATGCCGACTGCCATTATAAGTACTATAAGCGGTATACCCCATACCCAATCATCGATGCATACTAAAAGTTTTTGAAATTGTTCCATTTTCTGACTCCTCCTGAAAACAAAAAAATAAAAGTCAAATTTATAAATTTGACTTTGAAGAGTAGACATATAGCTTTTGGCCCTGTCCTTTTGCCTGAGAGATCGGAATAAATTCCTTACACCTTCGGCGCTCATAATCTGAGACTCTCCAGAGGTTATGCATTAAATTTTACATAACATAAACATTATAACACAAAATAAGTTCTTTTGCAACATTTTCTTGTTTTTTGTATCAAATATGTAACATTATATGATTAATTATTCTATTTTATGATTATTTTGTTTCATCATCCGGGGATATTTCTCCGTTTCCGAGCATATTGATTATTGTTTCATAAATAATCTGGGGGTCTTTTTTAAATTCTCTTATCATACTGTTTGCATATTCTCGTGTTCCGGCATATACAGAGAGTTTCATAAGCGGAGTTTTTCCGTCATAAAAAGCAAAATCTGCCATATATTCTTTTTGATTTAATGGTAAAAGGTCTGCTGTTACACTTTTTCTGATGATTTCTTCACGAAAAAAATCCGGTATGTATTCTTCAATGGGTTCTCGTATATACACAGGTATTTTTTTATAAAAAAAACTGTTTGCTTCAAGTCCTAATGGCAGAAGCTCACAGTAAGTTTCTGTTCCATCAGGAGAAAAAACTCTGATATGACCTATTTTTTCGAGATTATCAAGAGCAATTCTGAATTCGGTAAATTTAATGTTGCAGTTATCAAGTACAATTGATGTAAGCTGATCATGAGTTATAATTCTGTTAGCTTTAGCCATTGCAAATAAAATTATATACTGAATTTTAACCTGATCTATTATTTCTTTTTTATATCTCATTTCCGACCTCCGGATTATAATATTTAAAAAAATTAAATAATTTTAAAAATATTATAGCATATTCGGAAAAAAAATGCTATAATAAAATAAAAAAAGTTTTAAAAATTTAAAAATTCAGGGAGAAATATATGAAAAAGCTTACTTATAAAGAAGAATTGGCAAGAGAAAAAGTGATGTGGGAATATGAAGATGTAAAATTTCAACAGGGATATGTAAATGTTGCGGGAGTTGATGAAGCAGGGAGAGGCCCATTGGCAGGATCTGTATTTGCAGCTTGTGTTATATTGCCGAAGGATTGCATTTTAGAGGGAATTGACGATTCTAAAAAGCTCACACCGAAAAAAAGAGATATTCTGTATGATGTTATTATTGAAAAGGCTGTAGCTTATAATATTGCAAGAGTTGATGAAAAGGTTATTGATGAAATAAATATTTTAAATGCAACTCATCTGGCTATGAATATGGCTGTTGACGGAATGAAAATAAAACCGGATTTTGTCTTAATAGACGGAAACAGCATAAAAAATATGGATACTCCTCATGAAACTGTTGTAAAAGGTGATTCAAAAAGTATAAGCATTGCAGCGGCATCAATACTTGCTAAAGTTGCCAGAGACAGATATATTACGGAGCTTGCAAAAGTTTATCCTCAGTATCAGTTTGAAAAACACAAGGGGTATGGAACAAAAGTACATACAGATGCTATAAAGCAATTCGGCCCCTGCCCCATACACAGGATTACATTTTTAAAAAATATTTTAAATAAATAATATTGGAGAAAAATAATGACTACAAAAGAAATCGGAGATTTTGGTGAAAACGAGGTTTGCAAATATCTTATTTCAAACCGTATGAAAATATTGGACAGAAACTTTCATTCCCGTTACGGTGAGATTGATATTATTGCAAAGGACGGAAGCTGTATTGTGTTTGTTGAGGTTAAGACGAGAAAAAGTTCTTTATACGGAATGCCGAGTGAATATGTTACATATTCAAAAAGAAGAAAAATTATAGCCACCGCAAAATACTATCTCAGAAATAATATTGATGTTGAAATGAGATTTGATATTGCTGAAGTGTATTACAGTATTAAAAACAACAAGCCTGAAATCAGTGAAATCAATTATATAAAAAATGCATATATGTGTCAATAAGATGAAAAATGAATTAAAAAATATAATATTTGTAAAAAGATATTGATTTTTTGCTCGAATTCTGTTATACTACTGTTATAATTAACTAAAAATTATATGGAGGATTTACATAATGATTAAATATTCAAAAATATTAATATCTGCATTATTAAGTGCAGGAATGCTGGCAGGTACAAATGCTTTTGCGGCAGAGTTTTCCGATATGCCGTATAACTGGACAACAGAAGCTTTGCAAAGAGCTGTAGAAAACGGATTGTTAAACGGCTCAGACGGTAAGATTATGCCGGATGATGAGATTACAAGAGCACAGATGGCAGCTATAATTGTAAGAGCTTTCGGAGCTCAGAAGGAAGCGGATATATCTCAATTTCCTGATGTGTCATCCGATAAATGGTATTATTCGGAATTTGCCAAGGCAGTTAATATGAATGCTTTTTCAGGTACGGATGACGGTAAATTGAATCCTGATAATTTTATTACATTCCAGGAATGCTTCACTGTTGTAACAAGAGTTTTCGGATTACCTGATTCGGAAGTGACTTGTCTTGATGTTTTTACTGATTCAGCAGATGTTGCTGAGTGGGCAAAGCCATATATGTCAGCAGTTGTCGGCAACGGTTATTGGGAGGGTGTTGACAATCTGCTCAAACCAAATGCTTATATAACACGTTCTGAATTTGCGGTTTTGATGGACAATCTTGTAAAAACATATATTAATGAACCGGGTACATACACAGAATTTGAAGATGGTAATATTTTAGTCAGAAGCGAGGGTGTAACACTTGAGGGGTTGACAAGTGATGATTTAATCATTGTCGGTGACGCTGTTACAGGAGATACAAATCTGTCTGAAATCAATTCTACAAATCTGATTGTTTTGAGAGGCGGAAATACTTTTATTTCGGGAAATGTACATGACATAAAGGGATTGGTTTCAAATATTAATATTGATATTTCAAAGGTAACAAAGAGAACGGGTGTTGTTAATTGTGTTGCTAAAAATATTGGTGTTAATGTCGGTAACATAACATTGGGTGATTTATAATCGAATAAATAAAGCTGCTGCAGAATTGCGTTTTTTGCACAGCTTTATTTTACTTTTTATGGGAGAATTTTATGAAATCGGGAAATTATGCAAAAAGATATTGCGATGAATGCTTATATTACAGATTGCTGATGCAAAACGGTTATGAATTTTACAGGATTGATGAATTTGACGGTGTAAAGTTTTTTACCTTTTCAAATAAAGATACACACTTGAAAAAAGAATTAAGATGTTTATTTGATGATTATTGTGTGAGTGAAGAAAAGGCTGTAAGTAAGAAAGTTGCAGATTTGTGTTTTGGTTTTATTGAACACAAATTAGATGTTCCAAATTAATAAATTATAAAATAAAACAAGGTAACAAAATGACCGTAAATTTTTAAAAGTTTGTCACATAATGGTATTGAAATCAAAAGCCCGGTTTGATATAATAATAAAATATACGAAATTTTAGAAGGGGTAAAAATGCATTAGGCATTTCGGTGTAGTATGTTTAAAGTGGTTTTGGTTGATGACGAACAAATGGAGAAAATTTTGATTGAAAAATTGATACTTCAATTGTCATTGGATACAGAAGTAGTAAGCTTTAATAATGGTTTTGACGCTATTGAATACATCAGCAGCAATGATGTCGATATACTTATAACAGATATCAGAATGCCGAGAATGTCGGGATTGGAGCTTGTAAAAAAAATAAGGTTAACCGAAAAAAAAATAAAAATAATTATATTAAGCGGTTTTGCGGAATTTGAATATGTTCGTGAAGCAATGAAATATGGTGTTAAACGATATTTGTTAAAGCCTGTTGAGGCAAATGAATTAAGAGAAGCACTCAGTGAAGCTAAAAAAGAGTCTGAGGAAGAAAGAAATATTGAGTACAATGATAATTTTGAAAATTGTATTGAGTTTTTGGAAAATTTATGTATAGGCGCATATGAAGATAAAGAAAATATAAAGTCTGATTTTGTTTCCTCGGGATTTCCTTTTGATTTTGAACATTCAAGAGGTATGGTTATTAATGTTAAAATCGAAGATATACATGACGGCAATGATGAGGAATATGAAAAAAGTCTTTTGAATATTTTTTCCGACCGATTCAAAAGAAGTGTTTTCAATATACATTCAAAAGAAAATGTTTTTATGTATTTTCTGTTTACTGATGATAAAATCAATCTTGATGAAATAGAAAAAGAAATTAATGAATTGACAAATCATATCGTTAAAATTGAGCTTGTAACCTCATTTGATAATATAGCTGGGGTTGATATAAGCAGTATTTTCTCGGTTGAAGAAAGGCTTAAGTTGTTTATTTCGAGAATTATATCAAATGATACAGTTGTAAATAAAAGAATAGCCGAGAAAGTTATAAATGACTGTTCGGGGTATGAATTTAATTTTGATTCAATTAAAAACAATGTTGTTTACGGTTTAATAAATGAAGAGAATATCAAATTAATTCAGGAATTTAATAAGAGAGTTAAATTTGAAATCCGCCGCAGCGGAAATGATGCAATGGATGTAATTGAAGACTTTATTGTTAAAAATTACAGCAGGGATATAACGAGGGAACAGGTGGCGGCTGTGGTAAACATGAACCCTTCGTATTTCAGCAGATATTTTATGAAAAGAAAAAATATAAGCTTTCATGATTATCTGATAGACTACAGAATAGAAAAAGCAAAAGAGCTGTTACTTACAGACCGAAGCATAGAAAGCATTACTGCTGATGTCGGCTTTTTGAATACAAAAACATTCCGAAGAAATTTTGTATCCCGGGTAAAAATGTCTCCGCTTGATTATCGCAGAAAATATGGAGGTAAGTAATGAGATTTTTTAATCTTGATAAATCGGTTAAAAATATGCTCGCTATAGTTGTTTCATTTATAAGTGTAATTGTAATTACAAGCAGTGTATATAATCAGACAGCAAAGAATATAATTAATAATGAAGTATTGAAGCTTGCAGAAAACGATTCGGGTAATATGGGTAAATCCTTTGAGAGAACAATAAATGAAATAGACCAGATTACAAGATTTTTGCTGATTAATGCATATGTAAGTAATTATATTATCAGCGGCGAAACTGAAATTGGGACAGGAAATATGAAACCAGAAATGAAGAATATTATTTCCTCGTACAGATATGTTTATGATTATATTGAATCAATATACATATATTCAGAAGCTGCAGAAGATATGTTCTTCAATGGCAGTAATCAGGTTCTTCTAAGTGTTGGAGACAGTGACTGGAAAGAAATATATGACAACTGTGAAAACAGCAGTCTTCAGATAAGAGCGCAATATGGATCATTTCCTATTATATATACTTTTGTCAGGAAAATCAATATAAACGGGAATGTTGGCGGAATAATAGTCAATGTTGATGTTAACAGACTTTCAGGAATACTCGGTGATGTTGATGCGGATAATCAGAAAAAATATATAATTGACAACACAGGAAGAATTCTTTATAAATATTCTATAAGAAATATTGATGATAATGTCGGCAATTATCTTGAATACCGAACCGATAAAGAAAATTACATATATTCCAAAAGCGGTTATATGTATGCTGTATCAATGTATAAATGTGATGAATTTGATTACAGGTGTATAGTAGAAAATAAAATTGACAGTAAACCATTAAAAAATGTAAGAAATGTTACGATAATAATTATACTTGTACTTAGTGTTTTTGCTATTTTTGCCGCATTTCATATTAACAGAATGACATATAAGCCAATAAAAACTCTTGCAAAGTTATTTGATTTGAGCGTTGATGAGCGTAAAGAAATTAAGTTTGATGACAGTAACGTTGAGCGTATTGCATCAAAATTCATACATGAAATGTCTGTAAATGATGAGCTGAGAGAAGAGCTTATAAAACAGATGAAAAGTGTTGATGAATTAAAACGATATGCTTTCGGAATTCAGATAAATCCGCATTTCATAAGCAGTACCTTAAATCTTGTCCACTTAAAGCTTATGGAGGAATACGGAATAGACTACAAGGGCTGTGAGATTTTGCAGGATTGTGCAAAATGTGTACAGCGTATTGTACGAAACAATAATGATATGGTTACCATTCGTGATGAAATAGAGTATACGGAGCTTTATGCTGAAATTCTTCGGGAAAAAAGCAATAATGATGTAAAGATTGAGATAATTGTTGAGAATGATGTATCATTAGATGCAAAAATAATTAAGCTGTCTTTAAATACAATGATAGAAAATGCCTTTTACCATGGAATATCATCAAAATCAGAGCCGGTGGGAAGAATACTTTGCCATATTAAAAAAAGAGATAATATGCTATCGTGTTCTGTAAGTGATGACGGCGTTGGAATGTATGAGGATGAATTGGAGGAATTAAGAGAACGTATTGCTACAAGTGACAGTGTTAAAAATGCCAATATCGGACTTATAAATATCCAAAGCAGAATAAAGCTTATTCTCGGTGGGGAATATGGTATAAGAATTGACAGTATAAGAGGAGAGGGAACGACAGTTACTGTCGATATTCCTTACATAATATAATTATTTTTGAATGTAAATGTACAGTATGAAATATAAAGGTAACAAAATGTCCCTTATTTTTTTGTTAAAAAGTAACGAAATGGACTTTTATTTTTGTCAGAATATGATATAATTATATACATCAATGTAACAATATTAAAGAAAGTAGGGATAATCATTGAAAAAAGACAAAACAAGCTTAGCAGCCAATGAGGCGCTGAGAAAAGGAAAAAAGAAGCGACAGTTCAGAGATAATTTTGAATTTCTCATGATTGCTGCTCCCGGTATTATTCATCTATTGATATTCAGTTATATACCTATGTTTGGTATTATAATTGCATTCAAGAACTTTAATCCGAATAAAGGTGTATTCGGAAGTGCGTGGAACGGTTTTGAAAACTTTGAGTTTTTCTTTACCTCGCCGGACGCGCTCAGAATTATAAGAAATACGGTGCTGTATTCTCTTGACTTTATGATTTTGGGTATGATATGTGCGGTCGGACTGGCTCTTATGTTCTATTGCTTAAAGAGCAGAGCGGCGTTGAAAACATATAATACGATAGTTATTCTGCCAAGATTTATTTCTATGGTTTTGATTGCATATATTGTTTATACATTCTTAAATCCGGCTTCAGGTGTTCTGAACAGAGTACTTGCTGTATTTAATCCGGCAATGAAAGATTACGACTGGTATGCAAATCCGGGAGTATGGCCGTTTGTTTTAACATTTGTACATGAATGGCAGACAGTTGGTATGAGTTCAATTGTTTATTACGCATCATTGATGGGAATTGATGATTCATTGTTCGAAGCCGCTGAGCTTGACGGTGCTAACAGAAGACAGCAAATCTGGCATGTTGCGATACCTCATTTAATTCCTATAATAACAATCCAGACAATTCTTGCATTTGGTGGTATCTTCTCCGGAGATTTCGGTCTATTCTATCAGACGACACGTAATATAGGTCTTTTGTATCCTACTACCGATATTATCAATACATATGTATTCAGAGCTTTGAAGGACGGTAATATGTCTGTATCTGCGGCAACAGGTCTTGTACAGTCTGTACTCGGTCTTATCATGGTTGTTGGTGTTAACCTGATTGTTCGTAAGATAAGCCCTGAAAATTCATTATTCTAAGGAGGAGAGTAAAAGTGCAAAAAAGAAACGGAATAGGTCAGGTTATTTTACATATTATTTTTATTGTAATGTGTCTGACATACATTTTACCTTTTTTACTGTTAATAGCAATATCATTTACCGATGAAGCTGCAATCAGAGAGTTTGGATACAGTCTGATCCCTTCAAAATTAAGTTTGGAGGGTTACAAACTGGTATTTGCCAATCCACAGCAGATACTTAACTCATACAAAACAACAATTATATTTTCTCTTTCAAACACTTTATTAATGGTTATTGTAACCACTATGACAGCGTATCCGTTGTCAAGAAGTAACTTTAAGTTTAAAAAGCAGTTGACATGGTACATATTCATAACAATGCTTTTCGGCGGCGGACTTGTTCCTCATTATATTGTAAACACTCAGATGCTTCATCTTGATAATACAATTTGGATTTATATTATTCCTGGTTGGGTGGGTGCATGGAATGTAATTATTGTAAGAACCTTCTTCCAGGGTATTCCGGAAGCATTGGCAGAATCCGCAAAGATTGACGGTGCGAGTGAGTTCTATACATTTTTAAGGATTATGATTCCATTATCAACTCCGGTTATGGCAACAATAGGATTTTTACATCTTATTGGTAAGTGGAATGACTGGAATACATCATTGCTTTATATAAAAGATCCTGAATTGTATTCATTGCAGTATTTGTTGCAGAGAATATTAAGAGAAGCTGAATTTGTTACCCAAATGGTAGAAGAAGGAAGTATGGATGCTAACTATGAGGTTCCTAAAGAAAGTGTAAGATACGCAACAGCCATTCTTGCTGCGGGTCCTATGCTTGTAATATTCCCGTTCTTCCAGAAATACTTTACTAAAGGTATGACTATCGGAGCGGTAAAGGGTTAATTTATGTTTAATAGTGCATTGCACATTAAAGAAAGGGAGGATAAATATGAATAAGAAAATTATTTCAATGCTGCTTTTGGCAGCAATGGCAGCAGGTGCTGCTGCAGGCTGTTCAAATAACAGTGAACAGGAAAATGGCGGCGAAATCGTAATCAACTGGACAATGCCGGGCCCCGGCAAGCAGGCTGATGCAGATTTGGTATGGGAAGAATTTAACAAACAGCTTAAGACCTACGAAGGACTTGAAAATGTAACAGTTAACTTCGACGTAATTTCTTCATCAGACTATAAGCAAAAGTTCCTGATGGCTCAGACAAGTAAAGAGGATATGGATATTATTCAGACATATACTCTTGATTTCGTTACAGAAGCAAGAAACGGAACATTTGCACCTTTGGATGAATATCTTGACGATGAATTGGCTGAAACTGTGGAAGAGCTTCCTGAATTTATATTCAAATACGGTGATGTTGACGGACAACTTTACGCTATTACAAATTATCAGATGTGTCCCGGTATGTGGGCATATCATGTAAAGAAGGATGTTGCTGATAAGTATCTTGATATTGAAGCATTTAAGAGTTATTTGGCAAAGAAGGAATTTGACCCCGGTATATTTGACGTAATAGAAGATTTCTTATCAAAAGCTCAGGCAGCCGGAGAAATGGGAAAAGGCTTCAATCCGGGCAGTGCTACAATGATTGTTTCAAGATTATTTGACAGTATTAAGCATAATTTCTATATTGATACATACGGTGACAGCAATGAAGTTAAGTTTGGATGGAAAAATGAGAATATGAAGAAGGTTTTCGATAAGCTTGCTGAGTGGTTTGAAAAGGGTTATATCAGAAAGGATATCTTGAGTTCTACAACAACTGGTGATGACAATTATACAGAGGATGGTCAGATAATGTATATACAAAATGACTATTTAGGTAATGATACATGGATTTCACCAAAAACAGGCAGAGAAGACTATGTATTCTATTTATATCCGAATCCTCTAATTCCACAGGATAATGCTGCAGGCGGTCTTTCAATTTCAGCTAATTCAAAGAACAAGGAAATTGCAGCAAAGATTATTAATCTTATGAACTGTGAAAGAGGAGAAAAGCTTTATAAGCTTTTGGTTTACGGATTTGAGGGTCAGCACTACACTGTTGAGGGTGAAGATTTAATCAAGCCTATCGGATATCAGAGTAAACAGGGTTCATCATCAGCTCCTTACGGTTTATGGTGCTGGGTTGTAGGTAATACATATTATGGATTTAATACTGTTTACGATGTAGACAATTTCAAGCATTGTGTATTTAATGAGTTCAATGAAGGTGAAAATACTATAGTTTCAAGAGCTATCGGATTTAAGCCTGACTTTACAAAATATACTGCTAAAATATCTCAGATTTCTGCTGTTGAAACTGAGTACGGTGCATTAAAGAAGGGTGCAGCAGGAGATGTTGATAAAATCTATAATGAATTTATAACTAAATTAGATGCCCTTGATATTGATGAAATCAAGGCTGATATACAGGAACAGCTTGATGCATATATGGCAACACAGAATTAATTTAACATCTGATTAACAGAATATTAAAAGCAGAAATCTCTGATTCTTATGAATTAAAGCATTTCTGCTTTTTCTATTATAATTAATTTGTGAACAATTCATTAAATATTAAATAATGCTTGCAATTTACAGGAAAATATTATATAATATCTACTATACATTAAAAAGCTTTTACGGCTAATAAAAAAGAAAGGAAGAATATAATGTTAGGAACAATAACAGCTTATGCTACGGGAGCAACAACAACTGCTGCAGACCCTAATGCGGCAGGTCAGGGAGGAGTTTTAGGACTAATCGTCAGTATGCTGCCTATGATTTTAATTTTTGTTCTGTTGTACTGGATGATGATAAGACCTCAGAAGAAGCAGCAGAAAAAACAGCAGGAAATGAGAGCTGCCCTAAAGGTAGGCGATAAGGTTGTAACAATTGGCGGTGTTTGCGGTAAGGTTGCAAAAATTAAAGATGATTGCATTTATATTGAGTCAAGTATGCCCGGCGCTCCTGATGAAAAATCTTATATCAAGTTTAAAAGAAATGCAATTGAAACAGTTGAAAAAACTGTAGAAGCATAAAATTAAAGTCTCCGTAATATATATTAGTAATAATATATTTACGGAGGTTTTTTTATGGCAGAGGATAACAGATTAAATTTTAAAGGGATTTTAAAGGGAATAGTGTTTTCACTGATTGCAACAATAGTATTGGTGGTTCTGCTTGCAGTTGTAAGTTATTTTACTGATATTCCGGATAATATTATATCTGCACTGCTGTTTGTGGTTTCGGTTGTTAGTGTATTAATCGGAGGATTGCTTGTTGCAAAGTCATCATCTCAAAGAGGATTGCTTCACGGAGCTTTGCTTGGAATAGGATATTTTATAATAATTCTTTCAGCATCATTTATAATGAAAAAGCAATTTGATGTATCTATGCATATGATAACAATGTTTTTAGCTGATATTGCAGGCGGAATGTTGGGAGGAATTTTAGGAATAAATTCAAAAAATTAAAAAAATATAAAAAAAGTCTTTTCTTTTTGGAAAATATGTGTTATAATATAGTTTGTAATATAAAGATAACACGGAGGAATTAAAAATGAAGCATGTTAAAACTTTAAATAAGGCAACTTTAAAGGAAAGTGCAAAGCACGGTGGCTGCGGCGAATGTCAGACTTCATGTCAGTCAGCTTGCAAAACATCATGCACAGTTGCTAATCAGAAGTGTGAAAGAGTTTAATCTTTTACATATTCAGTGTAAAGTTGTAGACAAACCTTTTTTGGTTTGTCTACTTTAATGTTTGTAGAGGAGTTTTTAAATTGATACATAAATTTAAACAGTTGGATTTGAATATAGTTCTTGATGTATACAGCGGAAGTGTTCATGTGGTTGATGATGCATTTTATGATATGCTATCATATATCGAAGAACCGTTTAATGAAGACAATATTGATAAAAACAAAATATATACTGAGCTTGAAAAAACGTATTCTAAAGAAGAAATTGACGAAGCGTATGATGAAATGAAGAAGCTTGTTGATGACGGGTTGCTTTTCTCAGAAGATTCGTATGAAAAGATAGCAAGTAACTGGCAAAAAAAATCCGTAGTTAAAGCTCTTTGCCTTCATGTTGCGCATGACTGTAATTTAAGATGTAAGTATTGTTTTGCCGACACAGGCGAATTTCATGGTCACAGAAGTATCATGAGTGCTGAGGTGGGTAAGAAGGCAATAGATTTTGTAATTGCAAATTCAGGCAGCAGAAAGAATATAGAAATAGATTATTTCGGCGGCGAACCGTTAATGAATTTTGAGGTTGTAAAGGAAATTACCGAATATGCAAAAGAGCAGGAAAAAATTCATGATAAGAATTTCAGATTTACGATAACTACCAACGGGCTTTTGTTAAATGATGATGTTAAAGAATATGTCAATAAAAATATGTCTAACATTGTTTTAAGTCTTGACGGAACAAAAGAAACAAATGACAGAGTACGTTTTCGTGTTGATAAAAGCGGTTCTTATGATACTATTGTTCCTAAATTCATTGATTTGGCAGAAAGCCGAGATCAGATGAATTATTATACAAGAGGAACGTTTACTGCGTATAACCTTGATTTTGCAAAGGATGTACTGCATCTTGCTGATTTAGGATTCAAGCAGACAAGCGTTGAACCTGTTGTTGCACCGTACAGTGAGGATTATGCACTCAGAGAAGAGCATATTCCAAAGGTGTTTGAAGAGTATGATAAGCTTGCGGCTGAATATATAAAGAGAAGAAGAGAGGGTAAAGGCTTTAATTTCTTTCATTTTATGGTTGACCTTGACCAGGGCCCGTGTGTTATCAAAAGACTTTCGGGATGCGGCTCAGGTCATGAATACCTTGCTGTAACACCTGAGGGGGATATATATCCATGTCATCAGTTTGTTGGTAACGAGAAATTTAAAATGGGTAATGTTTTTGAAGGTAAGCTTGATAATGACATTAAAGAAATGTTTGAAAAATCTAATGTTTATACAAAGCCTAAATGTAAGGAATGCTTTGCTAAATTCTATTGCAGCGGCGGCTGTCCGGCAAACGCATATAACTTTAATGAGGATATAAATAAGCCATATGAGCTTGCCTGTGAATTTGAACGTAAAAGAGTAGAGTGTGCTATTGCTATTGAAGCGATAAAAATGCTTGAAGATTTAGATTGATAAGAAAAAACAACTTAATTCCTATACGGACTAAGTTGTTTTTTATTTGCATAAAAATATAAAAAATTAAAGACAATTTTCCTCAGACTCCTGAGATTCATGGACAATTTCAAGCTTGCTGACTGATACCTCATATGCGGTTTTTGTAATTGTTTCATCTTCGGAAATTTTTTTCTGATAATCCCTTGATTGAATTCTGCCCCAGATTTTAACATTATCACCAACAGAAAAGTTTTTACAATATCTTGCATTACGACCCCAGGCAATAACCGGTATGTAATCAGATTTGTTATAGGTTCTGTTTACGGCAAGTAAAATATCGGTAATTTCACGTCCAAACGGCGTTGTTCGGTATACAGGCTCCTTACATACATATCCGTTTAAAAACAGAGAATTGGGATTTTTACAGTCGTTACAGTCTGCAATAGATATATCCTTTGCAAACACAGTTAAGATAAGCCTGTTATCACCGTTTTCATAGCTGTTGTATGAACGGAACTGACCGTTTATTTCTACAAAATCACCTACATTAATTGTAAAATCAGACAACAGACGCTCTGAAATCATAATTTTAATTTTATCACTTGCTCCTGACAGTCTTGGTATTTTTAATGTAAAGGTATAGAAATTTTCACCGTAAATTTCATGATTAAAGGTTAATTCATCATCAACAACACCACATACGCAGGCAAGATTGTTGTTGGTATAATTTTGCATATTTATTCCTCCTTATATTTAATGACAAATCATTATTTATAAGTTATTTTATTCTGTAGTTATATTATTTATGCTAAATTTTAAGAACTGTATAATTAATTGCACCGATAACAAGTCCGCATATCACAGCAGGAATAAGATTACTTATTTTTGTGATGTATTTTGTTTCAATTAAAAATTCACAAATATCAAAATAATCCTCGTATATTCCCTGAAACGGTTTTTGAATACTTACAATAAGAGAGATTTTATTGTCACTGTAGTCAACTGATGAGATGCTTACGGTACTGTCTGAACAAAAACCGTAGTCTATAGCATTCGGATGTTCTATATGTGGAAGATAACCGTTATCTGTGTTATATATAAGAATTGTGTTTTCTCCGATACATTTTATCAGCTCATAGCTTACTATTCGTTTATTATCTTCATTGTCAAGAATAAGTATATCTAAGCTGACAGGATAAATTTTTGATGAATTAAAAATAATAATTGAATATTCTATTCCGTTTTTTTCAAAAAAATCTACATCTTTTAAAATTCTGTTACTATTGTTTTTTATAGCAATAAGATTATTGTTTGATTTTAATATTACAGTTAGTGAATCAACAATCTTGGAAGAGTTTTTTTCAGCAAGAACACCTATTTTCAGCATGAGATCAACCTCTTAAAGTAGTAATTGGAATATTAGTTATTATTTCAGAAAATCTGTATATTATTCAATTTAATATTTATTTTAAAGAGCATAAGTTTAACTAAAAAATCATATATTCAAATGAGATAAATTTGAAAGGAAGATTTCGGATGAAAAAAATACTGGCAGCTGTTTTAGTAATGATTACAGTTACAATGGGAATTCCGTTTTTAATTGTTTCAAAATTTTCAAAATATGAAGCAGAAGAAAAACAGGAAAAAATTCAGACTGTATCTGTATATATAAAAGATGAGCAGAGAGTGTGTGAAATGAGGCTGAATCAGTATTTAAAAGAAGTCGTGGCTGCTGAAATGCCTGCAGATTTTAACAGGGAAGCGTTAAGAGCACAGGCGATTGCTGCAAGAACTTATCTTGTAAACCGTGTTAGGGCATATATGTCATCAGAAATTCCCGAAAGTCATAATGGAGCGTATATGTGTACAGATTCTACACACTGTAAAGCATGGATTAGTGAAGAAAAAAGGCGTGAGTTATGGGATGGGGAAAAAGCTGATGAGTATTGGAAAAAAATTTCCGATGCTGTTGACA
>JAZOTP010000008.1:0-5019 GCA_045657705.1 Clostridia bacterium | reverse complement strand
TTTTTCATTCTTTTCCTCTTTTTACAATCTTCATTCTTGTATGCTCTTCTCTTTCTTTTTCTTCAAGAGCATTGGTAATGCTTTTAACAATTTCCTCATAGAAAGGAATTGTTATATTTTTAAGAGCGTTTGCTCTTTTTTGCGTTTTTTTAATATTTATGGCAAGTCTGTATACAGAGGTTTCAATTTCTGCAAGTCTTACTGACAACTCTTTTGCCTTTAAAAATTTAACAAAAGCCTCATCAAATGCAGATGTGGTTTCATAAAAGCTGTAGGTCGGCTGAAAGGCTTCGCCCGACATTTTTATAACAGGCAGCTCAACTCCCATAACGCTTCTGAGATTTAACTGTATATTTTCTTCAATAGGTTCACTGTGAGCAATATTGTAAACCTCGTCACATCCCATCATTATATTAGCACTTTCCAATGCCGCATATGCATCATGGAAAACGTTCTCTATTGCAGCTTCAGCATCTTTTGCCTTATCTATTAATGCCATCATTTCACGGATAAGAATATTACGTTTTTTATCAAGCATTTCATAGCCTTGCTTTGACAGCTTCAATGTATTCTGAGCCGCCATAAGATTACCTTTAGTCGGTGCTGGTATTTTAGCCATAAAAATTTCCATAGCCTTTCTGTCCACAAATAGTAATTAAAAATATACACAAACTTGCCTGTGGACTGACAAGGCGTATAATGGAAATTATGTCCATGTGCGTTTTCGTTCGTACATGAACGAAAAATCGCACGGACAATAAAATCCTGCCGGAGGTAAATTAACGTGATTTTTCACGTTAATCTTCTACCTTTCTGCCGTTTTTATTGTTCCCCACAAGGGCTGTAATACTTGTTTAATATATCATCAGATACACGGTCAAGCTCTGATTTCGGAAGCATTCCCAACAGCTTCCATCCCAAATCAAGCGTTTCGGAAATTGTTCTGTTTTCAAACTGTCCCTGTGTTAAAAACTGTGCATCAAATGCTTTTCCGAATTCTATATACTTTTTATCAATTTCCGATAATTCGTCCTCACCTATAACAGAGGCAAGACTTTTTGCATCATTTACCTTTGAATAAGCTGAAAAGAGCTGATTTGACAACGCAGGATGATCCTCTCTTGTAAATCCCTCACCAATACCGTCCTTCATTAAACGGGATAGTGACGGTAAAATTGATACGGGAGGATATACCCCTGACATTGAAAGCTCACGTCCCAAAACTATCTGTCCCTCGGTAATGTATCCTGTCAAGTCAGGAATAGGATGTGTTATGTCATCATTAGGCATTGACAAAATAGGCACCTGTGTTACAGAGCCCTTTGCATCCTTTATGATTCCGGCACGTTCATATAACGAGGCAAGGTCGGAATAAAGATAGCCGGGATAACCCTTTCTTGACGGAACTTCACCCTTGGATGATGATATTTCACGAAGTGCCTCTGCATATGAGGTCATATCGGTAAGTATTACCAAAACGTGCATATCATGCTTAAAAGCCAGATACTCAGCTGCCGTAAGCGCACATCTTGGTGTTATTATTCTTTCAACCACAGGGTCATTAGAAAGATTTAAAAACATTACAACCTTATTTAAAACACCGCTTTCTTCAAACGACTTTTTAAAATAATTTGCAACATCGTGCTTAACACCCATTGCGGCAAAAACAATAGCAAATTTTTCCTGTGCATTTTCATCATCGTCAACAACCTTTGCCTGTCTTGCAATCTGTACTGCAAGATTGTCATGTGCAAGTCCGTCACCTGAAAATATAGGTAGCTTCTGACCTCTGATAAGTGTTGTTAAGCAATCTATCGAAGAAATTCCTGTTTGAATAAAGTTATTCGGATACTCTCTTGAAACAGGATTTATCGGTTCACCGTTTACGTTTCTTATCTCATCTGCATAATAATCACCCAATCCGTCAATTGGTCTACCCACACCGTCTAAGGTTCTTCCGAGAATTTCTTTGGATAACGGAAGCATCATCGGCTTTCCCATAAGCTTCGTCTTTGTATTTGCCAAAGACAAGCCCGATGTTCCCTCAAACACCTGTATTATAGCCTTATCACCGAGCATTTCAATTATTCTGCCCAGTCGCTTTGAACCGTCCTCAAGGGTAATTGTGACCATTTCTTCATTTGAAGCACCCTCTATCCCCTCAATGGCAACCAACGGCCCTTCTATATTTTTAAGTCCGATATATTCTACAGCCATAAGCTTCTCCAATCTGCGTTTTATATCATTTTATTCTTTGTAATCAGAAATTATTTTTCCGATTACGTTATCAATCTTTGTTTTTAAAATATCTATCTGTGATAAATCATCATTTAAAACCGTATATTTCATCCTTATCAAATCCTCCGAAATTCCGGTATCAAACAATACAGAAACAGGAATTGACATTTCAAGCAGCTTTTGAAGCTCTGAATTTAAATAAAGAATTATCTCCATCATTTTAAGCTGTTTTGCAAGAGGTACATATGTGTCCTCTTTATGAAATGCATTCTGCTGTAAAAATCCCTGTCTTATTATTTTTGCAATTTCAAGTGTGGCCTTTTGCGATTCGGGAAGTACATCAGAGCCGATAAGCTTTACTATCTCCATAAGATTAGCTTCTTCCGAAAGAATTGACATAATCTTGTTTCTTTTTTCCGTAAATGTTTTTGAAACATTTTTATTGTACCACTCACCAAGCTCATCCATATATGCAGAATAGCTGTTCAGCCAGTTAATTGCAGGATAATGTCTTGAATATGCAAGTGATTTATCCAACGCCCAGAAGCATCTTGTAAAACGCTTTGTATTCTGTGTAACAGGCTCAGAAAAATCACCTCCCTGCGGTGAAACAGCACCAATCAGAGTAACCGAGCCTTCTGTTCCGTTAAGATTTGTAAAATATCCCGCTCTTTCATAAAATGCTGAAAGCCTTGATGCAAGATATGCAGGAAAGCCTTCTTCTGCCGGCATTTCTTCAAGTCTGCCTGAAATTTCTCTTAAAGCCTCTGCCCATCTTGAAGTTGAGTCTGCCATAAGTGCAACATGATAACCCATATCACGGTAGTATTCCGCAAGAGTAACACCGGTGTAAATACTTGCTTCACGGGCGGCAACAGGCATATTTGAAGTGTTTGCAATTAATACAGTTCTGTCAAGAAGAGGTTTATTGGACTTAGGGTCAATAAGCTCCGAAAATTCCTCCAACACCTGCGTCATTTCATTACCACGCTCACCACAGCCTATATATACTATAATGTCAGCGTCACACCACTTTGCAATCTGATGCTGATTCATTGTCTTTCCTGTTCCAAAGCCTCCCGGAATCGATGCAGCCCCTCCCTTTGCCAAAGGGAAAAGTGAATCCATTATTCGCTGACCTGTAATCAACGGCTTTGAAATCGGCTGTCGTGCATTTGCCGGTCTTTCCTGTTTGATAGGCCATTTCTGACACATTGTTAACTCTTTTTCACCGTTTTTGGTTTCAATTTTTGCAATGACATCGTTAACAGTATATTCACCGTCTGATGCAAGCCATGTGAGTTTGCCATAAACACCGTTCGGTATCATTATTTTATGTTCAATCAGTGAGGTTTCGGGAGTAGAGGCAAATATGTCGCCCGGTTTCACTTCATCGCCGACTTTTTTGCAAAATGTAACCCTCCACCTCTTTTTGGAATCAAGTGCTAAAAAATCAACACCTCTGCCTATAAACGCACCGAAATAATCTCTTATATCAACAAGCGGTCTTTGAATACCGTCAAAAATGTTGGATAATATTCCGGGGCCCAGGGTTATACATAACGGGGCTCCCGTACCGATAACAGGCTCATCAAGCTTCAGTCCGTTTGTGTCCTCATATACCTGAACGGTAGCGGCATCTGCCGTTACACCGATTACTTCACCTATTAACTGTTCGTGTCCGACATATACCATTTCCTGCATTTCAAAACGGTCAGAGCCTTTAACCTTTATTACAGGACCGTTTATTCCGAAAATGTAACCGTTTGTTTTTTCCATTTTCAAACCATAACTCCTTTATTACTCTATTGTTAATCCGCTTTTCTGTAAAAATTCCGATTTACGGCTGTTTATCAGCTCTTTAAATGAATTATCAATAAGAATATTGCGGGTGTTGTTAATTACACTGACACCGCCTGTAAAATCCTCTTCATTTGATGCCATGACATTGATTTCACCGCTGTTTTTATCTAAAGACTCAACAATCCTTTCGGCTGTTTTCAGGTCAACATCAAGAACAAATATCGTCTTGTCACCATTCCCCAGTGAACTAACTGTTTGCGTAATTTTTTTCTCAAGCCATTTTTCATAATCATCAGTCTTCATAAATTCACAAACCTTTTCGGATATTTTATCAAAGACCTCTTTAATTATTTCATCTCTCTTTACAAAAAGCTCACGCCTTGCATTGACCTGTGCCTGCAAAACCCGATCATTATCAAGCTTTCTTATTTCAACAATACTGTCCTGAATTTTACAAAAAGCATCATTTAAAAACTCATTTTGTGCTTTATCTGTCTTTTTATTTTTTATTTCTTCATTTTCTGCTTCAATAGCGGCTCTCTTTTTATTTGCCTCTGCTAAAACAGCTGCAGAAAAATTATTAATTTTTTCATCAAGACTCATACCGATTCACAGCCTTTCTAAAATTTTGCTCCTATATTTTAAGTCCGATAGATTCAGACACCATACTGTTAATTGACTTTCCTATATCACGACTTCCGTGACGGTCAGGAATTTCAATTATCATCGGAGTGCGTAATGTAAGCTTTAATTTTTTCACATAATCCGCCTTGATAGACGCAGCTTTTTCAGTAAAGATAAGAATACCAAGCTCCCTATCCTCCAAAGCCTTATTAACTGCCTTTTCCAAAGCCTCTTCATCATGTACCACAACACCGTCTACTCCTGCAAGTCTCATTCCGCACTGAGTATCAATATTGTCACTGATAAGATACATTTTCATAATTTCTATCCTTTCAACAGTTTTATTAACCGTTC
>JAZOTP010000007.1:0-4392 GCA_045657705.1 Clostridia bacterium | reverse complement strand
GATTACCCGGAGCAGTTCTCATAAGCTTTGAACCCGGAACAGAGCTTACAGCTACCGCCTCACCGTCACGGTTATATCTGTAACCGCTTCTCGGTGTTGACATTAAATACTGCTGATAGTCTGTAGCCTCTCTCGTTCCGTCTCTGTACATAACGGTCCCGTCTGCATTTCTTATAGCTTTCCATTGTCCGTCAACACCCATCGCCATAGCCATACCGTTTGACAATTCCTGCCATTCATAATCGGGTAATTCACTGCTTACCCCTATATCGTTTTGTGCCTGCTGTTCAAGCAAAAAGCTGTTTCTCTTTTTTATCGCCTCATTTGCTCTTTGATGCTCCATGTAATCATAATCAGTAAAGTCATCAATAGACGGTGTATATCCCTTTTCAGAAAACTTGGAATACTTGTCAATTAATGCTCTTTCCTCATCATTTAATCCGTCACCGCTTGCCGGCTGTACAAAATCACTGCTTGCTATTTCGTTTTTTTTTACATCCTCATCACTTGCCGCCTGAGAATATCCGCCCACCTCTGCAGGAGGTGTTAATATTGATGTATTATATCCCGGTGTAACGGTATATGGATTGTATGACATTGTCGGTTGTGCAACTGCTGGAACATCTGTACCCAAAGCACCATAAGGATTTCCGCCTCCGTTTGCCATAATCTGTAAAATTCCGGAAATGGTCGGCTTGTCCAATCCTGAAAGAGTATCCGCCATCTGCATCTGATACATACTTTGTATATAAGCATTTGCCTGTTGCTCATCCATACCCAATGCAGAAAGATACTGTGCAGGCGGTGTAATTCCCGATGTTATCATGTTTATTGCCTTTTGTGCCATATCCTGCTGAATATCATAATTCATTCCGGCTTTTTCCAAATTAAACACCTGCTGATTGTAATCCCAATTCTTTTGATCCTGTTCCTTTGCATAAGCTGTTTCATCTGCATACCTGTCATCAGAAATCTTATCTCTGTCAACCTGATACTGATACATTAAATCGTTGTACCACCTGTTATAAGATTTATCACTCTGAGCCTCCAAAGTATTCAGCAAATTATATTTGTTATTTAAATCTGCACTGTATTTCTGATAAGCCAAAGCCTCAAGCTCAGGTATTTTATCTGTTAACTGTTGTGCATAGTAGTTGCCTGCCTGCTGTGCCGCCGTTCCTGCATAAGAACTCATACCACCCTGTGCTGTTGCAATATCAGCCAGAACACTTTTTGATACCCTATCTCCCTCTCTGTTGTACATATTTTTGTATGCCTGAAAAGATGCGTCATTCTCAGGATTGTATGAAAACTTTGAATTTCTTATATCGTTCATCAGATTGTCAATTTCTGTCTGGTTGACATCAGTAAAGGTTTTTCCCGATGCAACACCACTGTTCCCCCAATTCCCGAATCCGTCATTGTAAGAAGTTTCCCATTTCCCTGTATTCGCATCATATGTACTTTTTCCGCCTGTCATACTGTCCATTTGCGAATATAAATACTCATTCGCCCTGTGAAGTCCTGCACGCGTTTCTTCATCTGCGTCATTCCATGCTGCCGAATTTGTCCGCACCTGATCCTTCATATTATTTAATCTTTCTTCATTATATGGTAAAAGCTTGTTACCCATTTTATCACTCCATTCATAATTAATTGTGAATTTCCATTTTGTAGGGGGCGGATATTGTCCGCCTCCATCAAATCAATTGTCCTATCTAAATTGAAGACCCGTTATAGTATTCATACGACACCGAATATAAAACAAATCTTCCGATGCCCTCAATCCGTAATCTGAAATGGTCGCATCGTCTCGGAATCATCGGCAAAACAAAAGACTTTTTCGCTGTTGTCTCTATCTTTTTAACACACTGCCATACTCTCTCACCATTTGTATCAGCCTCGCTGTCATAATTTATTTTCACCTCAACACTTGAGTCCTTTTCAATGCATATTCTTAAAAACAGCTTTGAAACACCTTTTTTGTCGGGACTGTTTGCATAATAATCACCAAATTCAATAAAGCTTGAAAACTTGTCCTCTTTTTCCATTTCCTTTTCGCTGTCAAATGGTGAACTCAAATCATTGCCCGGATTAAGGCATAAAATCTGATTACCGTTCTCTTTTTCAGCTAATGCATATAACTTATTGTCATGCTTTATAAAATTCATTATCTTTAAATCATCTTCAACACTCCATAACCCTTTTTTAAGATTATAAACAAACAGCCTGTAATTTTCTCCGTCTGCCGTCAATGAAATATAGTAGTTGTTTCCGTCCTCTCCTGCAACGCCATTTTTAAAGTGCTGAAAGAATTCCGTTGTCATATCCTTTTGCGTTCCGCCGTAAAATCTCATAACACCCAATGGAGATAAATAAAATAAACTGTCTCCGACGATTTTTATTGATTTCTCCGCTCCCTTTAACACTCCCGGCTTTTCATAAAGCTGTAATCTGAAATTGCTTGCCTTGTCTCCGTATACCTTGTAAACTGCATTCTCTTTAAAAAACATCGGCACACCATCATAAACACAGCACCCGGTAAACTCTCCGAACCCGTCAAAAGGTGTTACTGCAAATGATACATCTGCATCATTCCCGTCTGCACTCGGTGTGTACTCAAACCATTCCAAAGGCTGTCCGAATGCCGTACAAAACACTGTATCATCATTACATCCCCATATTCTGTTGTTAACTGCGCATATATGCTTTAAATCAGGTACTCCCTGTGTAACTGTTACCCTCATTATTTCATTTCTTTGTTCACTGTAATCCCACCCGGTGCTTGTTACAAATTCCTTAAATACATCCGTTGTAAAATCCAGATCAAGAGTATTGTCTGATTCGTAAAAATATACATCCTTTATTACTGCACCTGTACATATAAAATGTTTTCCCGGCTGATAATATATATCAACATCTACCGTATCATTAACTTCAAAGTAATTTTTATAGTCACTCGGTGCATTTATGCTTAAAAAGTTTTTTCCTATAGCTGAACCCATACGCCAAAATCCGCGAGAAATTGATTTTATTTTTACAATTTCTTTTGTTTCTTTATTGAAATACATATTATCGGGCAATATATAAATATATGAGCCGGTTTCGGCAAACTGCTTTGACGTTTTTGTGTTCAGTTCACCTCCACATATCTCACCGTCATATACAAAAGAGCCTGAATCTGTCACGAAATACACGTTTTCTCCGCTTCCCATAGCAATTATATTACACTTTTTTTGTATTAGCTTTATTGTAAGATTACCGCTGTCTTTCTCCGACTTGTTTGTTATGAAATCTGCATCCTCAAAATGTATCAAAGTATAACCGATGTTATAATCTACGTCTTCCACTATATATGTTCCGCTATTACTCTTATATTCACCAACGACTGTTAATTCTACTGTAACTCCATCTGTTACCTCTGATATTGTTTTTTCACTTGGAAACTTTATTGTTTTCTTATCATGCCATATATGACCTGTACCCTCCCATACAAGAATATCAAATACATCAGAAACAGTAGCCCTTTTCTCTCTTTGCGAAATAAGAGGATAATATTTGGAAGTGATATTTCCCATATCATAAATATCTCCGTCACGGGCATATAACGAATGATTATAACCCCCGAATTTCACCTGCGTCTGCTTAGTAATCCCGTCCCCGTATTTCATGTGCGGTAATTTCACTCACTCACCCCCAATTGTGCAATCATTTTTTCTAATTCTTCTTCAAAGTCTTCTCTATATTTCTGCGCAAATGATATTTGATTTGTATGATTATATAATGCATCTTCTATTTGCAGTATTTCTGTTGTAATTAATTCTAATGCTGATGAAATAGTTTCAAGTGTATTCGTTTTAATGTTGAAGTCTTCCTCTGTACTCTTTTTTGCTGATGCTCTTGCTCTGTTCTCAAGCTGCGAAATCCCAAAGCCCGAAAAATTTTCAAGGTCAATATCCAGTAAATCAATCTGCACCGCTCCCGAAAGCTCTGCAAGTACCTCATAAAGAGCCTCCACCTTTTCAGAAAGCGTCATTTTGCTATCAAGCCTGTCCAATTTTATATCCGATACATTAAACCGTTTCCTCATTCTCCGCCTCACTCATTTTCTGTTCATATTCCGCTTGGGTTATTTCATAAAAGTCATCAGCATTTCTTTCCGCTCCTAAGAATATAACTTTGCCGTAAGTTTCCCCGTCTGTCAAAATCATACCCTCATCTGCAATTATTTTATTGACTGTAATCTGTTCTGTTTTCATGTGTTATCCTCCTATACTAAGCTAATAGACCAATTTCCGTCATATTGATTTGACTTAGGTGTAATCAGTTCAATCCATTCAGCCGATGTACTTCCATCAGCAAGCCCCTCTGCTGTCTGAAATGCATTATTTA
>JAZOTP010000006.1:0-16988 GCA_045657705.1 Clostridia bacterium | reverse complement strand
AAACAGAACAGATTACAGTCAATAAAATAATTGCAGATGAGGGTATGATTTTGACAGATGGGGAAACTTACGGCAAGGTTATATTTTTAGGTGCAGAAAGAAATGCTGTTGACTTTTATGAAATAACCGAAGCAGAATATGAACAGAAAATGAGTGAGGCGGAGAATGAGGAAGTTTCTTATTAAAGAAAATTGAGGATTTCTAAAAAAAAAACAATTTATAATAATTTAGGGAAGAGGTTAATACTCTTCCCTATTTTTTACGTATTTAGTTCTCATAAAAATAATATAATATTACTAATATAGGCTTATTTGCCTTACTCCATTTTTATTTTTGGTTTTCGCCATTTTTTCGCCATTTTTAAAAAATTTTATAACAATTTATAATAATTTATTAACACTTTATATTATATTTTTTAAAGACATAAAACTCAAAAGAATGGCTTTCCTATGCGGTTTATTATTTAATTGAATCAATATCATATGGCGTAATCTGATAGACGAAATAATTAAGCCAATTAGAAAATAAAAGGCTTGCATGACTTTTCCATCTGACAATAGGTGCCTTTTTAGGATTGTCATCTTTAAAATAATGTTTTGGAATATGAGGATTTATACCTTTATTTACATCTCTCATATATTCCTCTGCAAGTGTATTTGCATCATATTCCGAATGTCCGGTTACAAAGATTTGTCTTCCTCCCTTTGTAAACACAATATATACACCTGCTTCATCAGATTGAGCAAGAATTTCAAGCTCTTTAACCTTTTTTATATCTTCAGCTCTTACCTCTGTATATCTTGAATGAGGCGCATAGAACATTTCATCAAAGCCACGGACAAGCTTAGATGTCTTTCTGTTTACTTTATGTAAAAAGACACCCGAACACTTTTCAGGCAAAGAAAATTTCGGTATACCGTAATGATAATATAAACCAGCCTGCGCAGCCCAGCAAATATGGAATGTAGAAGTTACATGAGTTTTAGACCATTCCATAATTTCTTTAAGTTCTTCCCAATAATCCACTTCTTCAAATTCAAGATTTTCAACAGGAGCACCTGTTATAATCATACCGTCATATTTTGAGTTTTTAATCTCATCAAATGTCTTATAAAAAGATGCTAAATGCTCATACGAAGTATTTTTTGATTCATGTGATTTCATTGTAATTAAATCAGGTTCGACCTGTAAGGGTGTATTACTTAACAGTCTTAAAAGCTGGGTTTCTGTTGTTATTTTTGTAGGCATTAAATTTACAATGGCAATTTTCAAAGGACGTATATCCTGATGCATTGCTTTTGTTTCACTCATTACAAAAATATTTTCCGTTCTCAATTGTTTTGTTGCAGGAAGCTTATCAGTTACTTTAATAGGCATATTCTAACCTCCCTATCCTTAATTTTTATAATCAGCAGGTCTCTCTCCCAATAAACCAAATCTGTATAATATTGCATTAACAATTCTTTCTGATGCATTACCGTCACCGTAAGGATTTGCAGCACGAGCCATTTTATTATAAGATTCTTCATTATCAAGTAAGTCACACGACATATTAAAAATTACAGCTTCATCTACACCTGCAATTTTTACAGTACCTGCCTCTACAGCTTCCGGTCTTTCTGTTTCTTTTCGTAACACTAAAACCGGTTTAGCTAACGACGGTGCTTCTTCCTGAATTCCGCCCGAATCAGTCATGATCATATAACTTCTTGCCATAAGATTATGTAATTCATCTACATTAATCGGTTCTATCAGATGAACTCTGTCAAGATCACCTAAAATCGAGAAAACAGTTTCTCTTACAGCCGGATTTAGATGAACAGGATATACTACTTCTATATCATCATATTTTTCAACCAATTTTGAAACAGCGTTACATATTGCTTCAAGTGGTTTACCAAGATTTTCACGTCTGTGTGCAGTCATTGTAATTACACGCTTATTTTTAAAATCAATAGTATTTAATACATCTGTTGCAAACACAAAATCATCACGAACTGTAGTTTTCATTGCATCTATAACGGTATTTCCCGTAATATAAATACTATCCTCAGATACATTTTCTCTTAAAAGATTTTCCTTATTCTTTATAGTAGGTGAAAAATTCATTTCAGCAATTCTGCCTGTCATGCATCTGTTCATTTCCTCAGGGAACGGTGAATAAATATCATATGTTCTTAATCCTGCTTCAACATGACCAACAGGAATCTGATTATAAAAAGCAGCCAATGCACCTACAAAGCTTGTTGTGGTATCTCCGTGTACAAGTACAATGTCAGGCTTAACTTCTTTTAAAACACCGTCAAGTCCTTCCAAAACCCTTGCGGTAATTCCAACAAGTGTTTGTCTTTCTTTCATTATGTCTAAGTCATAATCAGGCTTAATATCAAATATTTCAAGCACCTGATCGAGCATTTGTCTGTGCTGTGCAGTAACACAAACCACATCATCAATTAAAGGATTATTTTTTAATTCTATTGCCAAAGGTGCCATTTTAATCGCTTCAGGACGTGTACCAAACACAGTCATTACCTTAATTTTTTTCATTTTCATCTTCCTCCTCATTTTTCCCAAACCCTTTATGAATAACACTGCCTACAATAATTAAGACAAGAACACAAAGCAATAGCATAACAGCTCTTAATGTTCCGCTTTCAGCAAGAATTATTGCACTTAACCCTAAAATACCACTGATTATATATAATATAAATACAGTCTGTTTCTGAGAAAACCCCATATCAATCAATCTGTGATGCAGGTGTCCTCTATCTGCTTTCATAGGACTTTGACCTTTTATAATTCTTCTTATCATTGCAAAAACAGCGTCGAATAAAGGTAATCCCAGTATCAAAAGCGGAACGGCAAATGAAATTAACGCATAGCTTTTAAATACACCCTGTATTGAAAGTGCTGCAAGCATAAATCCCAAAAAAGTTGAACCCGTATCCCCCATAAATATTTTTGCAGGATTAAAATTATACGGTAAAAATCCAAAACAAGCTCCCATTAATGCAACACCGACAACAGCAACAGAATATTCGCCTAATCTTGTTGCAATAAACGCAAGGCTTACAGACATTATTGCAGAAACACCTGCTGCTAAACCGTCAAGACCGTCAATAAAATTAACTGCATTGGTAATAAAAACAATCCAGATAATTGATACAATAATTGACAGCCAGTCAGGTAAAATTAAATACGATGCAGTAGAGAAAATATTAGGATTTGTAAAAACCTGTATCTTCATATCTCCTACAATTACAACAATTAATGCTGCAATTATCTGTACTATAAATTTAGGTTTTGCATCGAGTGCTTTTATATCATCGATAATTCCCATCACAGCAATAATAAACGCACCTGCTAAAACTGCCATAACCTGTCTTGTCATTATTCCAAAGCACATAGTTGCGACCATGAATCCGAAGATTATTGCAAGCCCTCCCAATCTTGGAATGGGACGCTTGTGCATTCTTCTTGTGTCTTTAGGAATATCTATCGCCTTCCACTTAAATGCAAGCTTTTCAACCAACGGAGTGCTTGCAAAAGAAAATATAAAAGCAACTATACATGTTCCTAAAAGCAACAACAATTCCTGAGTATACATATTTTATTCCTTTCATTACACAATAAAGCCAATCTTCTTATAAACTTTATTGAGCGTTTTCTGAGCAATTCTGTTGGCTCTTTCAGCACCTTTAGTGTATATATCAACCAGATATGCTTTATCCTGGGATAATTCATCATAACGTTGTCTGATAGGTCTGATATGTTCAACAACAGCTTCAGCAACATCTGCCTTGAAATCTCCATAACCTTTACCTTGATAATCACGAACGATTTCATCAATAGTTTTCCCTGATACAGCCGATAAAATTGTAATAAGGTTATTTACTCCTGCTTTTGTTTCATCATTTTCTCTGTATTCTATTACTCCCTCACTGTCTGTCACTGCACTCTTTATCTTTTTAGCTATAACATTAAAATCATCAAGAATAGAAATATAAGCTTTTGGATTTTCATCTGATTTTGACATTTTTTTAGTAGGTTCTGTCAAACTCATTATTTTTGCTCCGGCTTTTGGCATAAAGCCTTCCGGAATTTTAAATACATTTCCGTATATTCCGTTAAATCTTTCAGCAATATCTCTTGTAATTTCAATATGCTGCATCTGATCCTTACCAACAGGCACTAAATCAGCCTGATATAAAAGAATATCAGCTGCCATCAGAACAGGATATGTAAATAAACCTGCGTTTATATTATCTGCGTGCTTTTGACTTTTATCCTTAAATTGAGTCATTCTCGAAAGCTCACCCATGTAAGTATAACAGTTTAAAATCCATGCTAGCTGTGCATGAGCGGGAACATGAGATTGAATAAATAAAATATTTTCAACAGGGTCAATTCCGCAGGCAATATAAATTTTCAACAAATCTAATGCACGTTTTTTTAATTCCTGAGGATCCTGCCTTACAGTTATTGAATGTTCATCAACAATAGAATAACAGCAATGATAATCTTCTTGTAAATCAACCCAATTCTTTATAGCTCCGAGATAATTACCTAATGTTATATTCCCTGACGGTTGAACAGCAGAAAATATTATCTTCTTATCATCCATTATATATAACCTCTCTCTTAGTTTAATACTTCGCTTAATGCTTCGCCAAGACGCATTATACCTTCTTCAATTTTTTCGGGAGTTGCCGACGAATAGTTTAATCTGAACATATTTGAAGGTGCTTTATTATCAATTGCAAAATTAGAACCCGGAACTATAGCAACCTTCTTTTCTAAAGCTTTATCAACAACAGGTGAAATATCCTCTATACCAGGACATTCACACCACATGAAAATACCGCCGTCAGGTACAGTCCACTTAACTTTGCCTTCAGGAAAATACTTTTCCATTGCTTTAAGCATGACATCACATTTTTTACCGTAAAGCTCCCTGTTCTTTTCAATATACTCATCAATATTATACTTTTTCATAAACTCAACACACATCATTTGTGTAAGCACCGGTGTATGAACATCGTTAACCTGTTTAAGAATTTCAATTTTTCCAAGTATTTCAGCATCACCGATTATATACCCCAATCTCATACCGGGAGATAAAATTTTTGAAAAAGAACCGGCATATATAACTCTTCCTTCGGTATCAAGTGATTTTATTGTCGGAACATCTTCTCCTCTGAATCTTAAATCGCCGTAAGGATTATCTTCAAGAACCAATACATCATATTTGTTTGCAAGCTCTATCAGCTTTTTTCTCTTTTCTAACGGCATGGTTGTACCAGTCGGATTCTGGAATGTAGGAATAGTATAAATCATCTTAACATTGCCATTTGTTTTTAATGCTGATTCAAGCTCTTCCATATTCATACCATCATCATCGGTTTTTACACCTACCAATTCACATTCATAAGTTCTGAATGCATTTAGACTTCCAATGAAGCTTGGACTTTCTACTATTATTTTATCTCCTTTATTAATTAAAGCCTTAGCGGTTAAATCAATTCCCTGATTTGCACCTGTCATAATTATAACCTGATCGTTATCTGCGACAGAATTAACTTTTTTTACCCTCTCAAGTGCACATTCCTTCATTGCAGGAAGTCCGTCTGTTGTTCCGTATTGTAAAGCCGCTACCGGATTTTCCATAAGAACTTTATGTGCAATTTCAGCTAATTCAGTTCCAGGAAATAACTCTGATGCCGGATTTCCGCCCGCCAAAGAAATTATTGCAGGATCTGCCATTCTTTTAAACATTTCACGAATAGCAGAGCCTTTCATTGGTTTTACTCTGTCAGAATAAAATTTTTCATAATTCATAATAATTACATCCTTTGTTATTTACTTTATTTTTGCCCATGAATCTTTTAAGGCAACTGTTCTGTTAATAATTATATTATCGCTTGTACTGTCTGTATCAACACAGAAATATCCCATACGAAGGAATTGGAAACTGTCACCCGGTTTTATATCTTTCAGATTACTTTCTAGCTTACAGCCATTTAATACCTCTACAGATCCCGGATTAAGATTTTCTATAAAGCTTCCTACTTTACTCTCATCTGACGGATTTTCAACATTAAATAATCTGTCATAAAGCTTTATTGTTGCATCAACGGCGTTAGAAGCACTTACCCAGTGAATTGTTCCCTTTACTTTTCTTCCGTCAGGAGAATCTCCGCCCTTGGTCAGAGGGTCATAAGTACAGTGAACTTCAATAACTTTTCCGTTTTCATCCTTAACACATGATGTTGCAGTTACATAATAAGCACTCTTTAATCTTACTTCCTGACCGGGTTTTAAACGGAAATATTTTTTTGGAGCATCCTCCATAAAATCATCCTCTTCAATGTAGAGTACTTTTGAAAATTCAACTGTTCTTGTACCTGCTTCAGGATTTTCAGGATTAATTTCAACTTCTATTTCTTCAATTTTATCATCAGGATAATTATCAATGATAAGCTTTATTGGTCTCAATACAGCCATTGCTCTTGGTGCCTTTTTATTAAGATCCTCTCTTACACAAGCCTCTAATAAACTAAATTCAATAACACTGTTAGCTTTCGCTACTCCTATTCTTTCGCAGAAATCACGAATTGCTTCAGGTGTGTAGCCTCTTCTTCTCATACCGCAAAGAGTACCCATTCTGGGATCGTCCCAACCTGATACAATATTGTCATTTACAAGCTTTAAGCATTTTCTTTTACTTGTGAGTGTGTAATTTAAATTCATTCTTGCAAATTCAATCTGTCTTGATGGTTTTTCAAAACCGAGTTCTCTTAAAAACCAATCATATAATGGTCTGTGATCTTCAAATTCAAGAGAACATAACGAATGTGTAACACCCTCTACTGTATCAGAAATCGGATGTGCAAAATCATACATTGGATATACACACCACTTATTCCCTGTTCTGTGATGTTCAGCATGAAGAATTCTGTATATAACAGGGTCCCTCATATTTAAGTTAGGTGATGCCATATCAATTTTTGCACGAAGCACCTTTTCACCGTTGGCAAATTCACCTTTTGTCATTCTTTCAAACAAATCAAGGTTTTCTTCAATGCTTCTGTTTTTATACGGGCTGTCTTTACCAGGCTCTGTCAGAGTACCTCTGTATTCTCTGATTTCATCAGCAGTCAAATCATCAACAAATGCTTTACCCATTTTTATTAATTTTACAGCACAATCATAAATTACATCAAAATAATCAGATGCATATAAAATTTTATTCCACTTAAATCCGAGCCATGATATATCTTCCATTATTGCGTCAACGTATTCTGTGTCCTCTTTTGTTGGATTAGTGTCGTCAAGTCTTAAATTACAAGCACCGTTATATTTTATTGCTGTTCCAAAATCTATACAAATAGCTTTTGCGTGCCCAATGTGTAAATACCCGTTTGGTTCAGGCGGAAATCTTGTCTGTACATGATTATATACACCGTCTGCTAAATCCTTATTAATAGCCTCATGTATAAAATTTGTACTTACAAATTCATTCTTTTCGTTTTCTGCCATTTATTTTTCCTCCTTTAATACTTTAATTGCCAGGTCAAATCTGTCCATCGTTTCTTTCTCACCAAGTACCTGTAAAATCTGATATAAATCAGGTGTATTCTTTCTTCCTGTTGCCGCCACCCTGATAACAGAGCTTACATCACCCACATGACCTTTGAACATTTCAGGATTCTTTTTATAAAACTTAGGAGCTTTTGCGTATCCTAAAGCCTCACTCATATCACGAACTCGTGGAAACCAGTCATCAGCAACATCATTATGATTATATATTTTCTTATATTCTTCAAGTATTTCAATCATATCGCTATTTGTGAGATTTTCAGGAAATTCATAGCTTTGAGGCTTTTCAAAAAAGTACTGTGAATATGCAGGAGTGTCTTCCCATTTTGCAATGTCTTTTCTCGGTTTTTCATTTCCACGTTCAATTGCAAAAATACTCTTTGAGTATTCAATATCTTTCTTAAGTAAATATGCATATTCTTTGTTATATTCTTCTGCCCACGACAAAATACCCTCAAAAACCTCGTCAGTAGTTAATTTTGAAATATATGTTTTACTTACATCGGTAAGCTTAACCAAGTCAAATAGTGCTCCACCCTTACTCATGTTTGCAAAACTAAATTTAAATTCATCCATTGGTGCATCAGGATTTTCCATTCTCCACTGCTCATAGTTTGAATTTGCAATTGTAAACAGGTATTCCAATACAGCTTTATTGGGGTATCCTACTTCATGGTAATATGAAACTGCTGCTTCCGGGTCTTTTCTCTTAGAAAGCTTTCTTTTTCCTCCGGTTTCTTCATCCTCTTTCATAATCGGAGAAATATGTGCATAATTAGGTGTTTTAAAATTAAGAACATCAAATAACTGTAAATGTATAGGTGCTGAAGAAACCCATTCATCACCTCGTATAACATAAGTTGTACCCATTAAATGGTCATCAATTGCATGAGCAAAATGATATGTCGGAATACCATCGGTTTTAAGCAATACAATATCCAAAATATTTTCAGGCATTTCTATTTTACCTCTAATGCCGTCTTCAAACGATATTCTGTTGTCATCTTTACCCGGTGACTTTAATCTTAAAACATACGGTAAGCCGTTTTTAATATTTTCTTCAATCTGCTCTAATGTCAAATCACGGCACTTTGCATATTTTCCGTAATATCCTGGATTTTCCTTATTTGCTTCCTGCAGTTCACGAACTGCACTTAATTCATCTGCAGAACAAAAACATGGATACGCAAGACCTTTTTCAACAAGGTCTTTACAGTATGTCTGATAAATCTCAGCTCTTTTACTTTGGATATATGGAGCATAATCTCCAAGTGATTCAGTTTCAGAAATCATTCCCTCGTCTATCTTCAATCCAAAATCCTGAATACCTTTTACAATCCCGGTAACACCGTTTTCTACTTCACGTTTTTTATCAGTATCTTCAATTCTTAAATAAAAAACTCCATCGGTTGTATGTGCAGCACGCTCAGACACAAAGGCTGCAAACAGACCTCCTATATGTAAAAAACCTGTAGGACTCGGAGCAAATCTTGTAACCTGTGCACCCTCGGGCAGATTACGTTTTTGGTAGCATTGCTCAATTTCATCCCTTGTTTTCTTAATATCAGGAAATAATAGTTGTGCTAATTTTTTGTTATCCATTAAAATATCGTTCCTTTCTGTTGTAAATAGTTAAATTTATTAGTATTTAAACAACAAACTAATTCTATTATATCACTCTATATTATACCTCTTTAACCGAATAATATCAACTGTTTTTTCGAAAAAAATCACAAATATACAATATTTTTTGTAAATTTAATACATTTTTGTTCTTTATTATGTTAAAATAAGTAATTTACAAAAAGAAATTAATATTTAATTTTTATTTACCTGAAAAACTATTGCAGAAGTCACATTTTTATGTTATAATTTAAATATTCTAAATTTAAAACAAGGAGTTTACTTACCATGAAAATAAAAGAGGGTTTTATATTAAGAGAAGTTGCAGGAAATTATGTTGTAATTGCCTGCGGTGATGATGTTCTTGATTTTAACAGTGTTATTACAGTTAATGAGTTAGGCTCGATTATCTGGAACGGAATTGAGGACGGCAAAAACAAAACCGAAATAATTGACCTTATACTTTCTGAATACGATATTGATAAAGATACAGCATCATCAGATTTCGATGAATTTGTAACTCTGCTAAAATCTCAGGGAATTATAATTGAATAACAGGAGCTTTTACATTTCACCCCTGCAGAGGCGTTTCACCATCAAGTTATTACTCATACTGAGCATAAAAAAACAGACATTAAAGAATTACAAATTCCTTAATAGTCTGTTTTATTTTTTTTACTTACCTAAATATGTAAAATGCATATAATCCTTATTGTATGACGGACCCCATGCGTTTCCTCCCCAGAGCCAGCCGTATTTAGCAAAAGTTTTAACAACAATTGAATCTTTGGGAATTGAATACGGATCTTCTCCGGGTTTCCAGTAACTGCCCGTAACAGGGGTTCCGTCAGGCTTAACGTAATAATTCTCATTATAATTTATATCAATACAAGTTCCGTAACTATGCTGTGAAATGTTTCCTGATGCTGTGTTTCTCCAGTAGTATCCCCCAACATCCTTTATCGGAAATTGACTTGGATCATTATATATTTCAGTAAATATATTAACTACATCATCAGCAAGTGCCTGATTTACTTTTATTGTTTTTTGCGATGAAGATTTTGAACCGTCAGCATTCAGCCTCCATACAGGCACTGTTACCTGCGTCATATAAGGCTCTGCCTCATCTTTGCTTGTAAAATAATATCCGTCAGGAAATACTCTTTTTTCTTTTTCGGTTACACCCACTTGTCGGTTATCGGTTTCCTCATTGACTACCGGAGTTTGAGGCTGAGTTTCAGTTTTTGTATTTTCCTGTATGATACCCATACTGATTAATAAATTTCTGTATTGTTCCTCTGTTAGTGTATCAGAATATAACTGAATGTTATTGTCGATTTCAAGCGGAAGTGAAATCACATCAACGCCATTATTGATATGTGCACATACATAAATATTAAATATATTATCAGATGCAGGTTCAATATAATAATTTGTTAAATAAGTCTGATTTGACGGAATACTTACAACTGTATTTTCGGCATTTAGTCTTTTGATAACCACACTGTACGAATTAACATTTGCTAATCCATTCCATGTGATGTCTATTCTGTTTTTACCGGATATTTTATCATTCATGGACTGTATTTCAGGAAGTGTATACATAACAACATCGCCTACAAACTGAGTACGAACCCTGTTAAGCATACAAACCGCCTGCTCTTTAGTTGCAAAATTCTGCGGCAAAACCATTCTGTTTTCATCCCCTGAAATTATATCATAAGAACAAATTGCGGCCATATCATCAACCGCCCAGTCAGCTGTAGCATAGCTGTCCAAAAATCTCACATTATATGCTTTTACCTGATTTGTATACAAATTATAATCCATTGAAATGTTTTTTAACATCCTTGATATCATAACGCCCATTTCCTGACGTGTTACAGGTCCGTACGGGTCAAATATATTATCCTGTTTTCCGTTAACTATTCCTGCTTTATATGCTTCAATTACAGCAGTATCATCAGTATCGACAAATACTCCGTAATCATTTTCATCGAGTGTAATATTTTTACCCGACTTATAAATATTCATAATAAGATTACAAAATTCAACTCTTGAAATATTATCAGACATTTTTCCTGTCAGTAAGTCTATCTCAAGTGCTCCTGCTCTGCTCATCTGTTTGAAATCATCATCAGCCCATGAACTTAAATCTACAGCGTATGCGTTCTGTGTAATAATCATTGCCATCATTATTATTGCAAAAAATATCTTTTTCATATAATCCTCCACTTAATCTTTTAAACATTAACAATATGAGATTATCACATTATTCGACAAATGTCAATTAAAAAAATGACATTGCTTTCCAATATTCACATTTTGTTTACAAAATCAAATAAACTTATTTACTTTTTATTCACACCCATGTCAAATCACTGTTGTAATATATTATTAAGCTGAAAGAAATTTCAGATACATAATCAATTGCATCAACGGAAAAATTAATTATCATGGAGGGATTTATATGAGAAAGTTTCCTTATACTGAAAGTACAGAATTGGTTGTATATGTTGAAAAACCAAAGAAAAAAAGAAAAAATAATCCATGGACAGCCTGCATTTGTTCAGCTTTAATTGCAAGTGTTGTTACAGCCGGTGCTGTAGGAACAGGTGCCGCTCTATATATTAAAAATGCTCCAATACAGGCACCTCAATATACCATTAACACCGGGGACGTTTCACAATTATCCTCAAACTCAGTCTTAGGCGGAGAGCTTACTGTTACACAGATTGCATCAAAAGTCGGTCCAAGCTGTGTAGGTGTTATTAACAAAACAAAGGTTTCACCAAAAAAATATTATGACCCGTTCTCAGGAAGATATTATTACTCAAGCGAACCTGATTCTGACAGACTTGTTGAGCAAGGAACAGGTTCAGGTATCATAATAAGTGAAGACGGATATATTGTTACGAATCAACACGTTATAGACGGAGCTTCTGAAATATCGGTTATTTTGAACACAGGTGATGAATACACTGCAACACTTATCGGTGCAGATTCAAAATCAGACCTCGCTGTTTTAAAAATTGAAAAAAGCGGTTTACACGCTGCAACTCTCGGTGATTCAACCACTGTTGAAGTCGGTGAATTAGCTGTTGCTATCGGTAATCCTCTCGGACAGGAGCTTGCCGGTACAGTTACCGCCGGTGTTATAAGTGCATTAAACAGAACTATGACTGTTGAGAATAAAGTATATAATCTTATACAGACAGATGCGGCAATCAACCCCGGTAATTCAGGCGGTGCATTGGTTAACAGCCGTGGTGAAGTAATCGGAATTAACACAATTAAGCTTTCTACAACCGACGTTGAAGGTATCGGATTTGCAATTGCAATCTCAGAAGCAAAGCCTATTATAAATGACCTTATTAATAACGGCTATGTTTCAGGTCGTCCTTTAGTTGGTATTACCGTAACAGAGAACAAAAACGGTCTTTCGGTTTACAGTGTATCACCTGACAGCGGTGCAGCTATTGCAGGAATTCAGGAGGGTGACTTAATTGTAAAAGCAGACGGTCAGGTTGTAAATACCTCTGAAAAGCTTAATGAAATCAGAGACACAAAAAAACCGGGTGAATATCTAACATTAACCGTAATCAGAAACGGCGAACTTCAGGATATTAATGTTTTACTTGGCGAGGATGTTCCATCCGTAAATCAATAAAATTATTAATTTAATCAAAAGAGGAAGTAAATCCGCTTGCAGGGTTACTTCCTCTTAATTTATACTAAGGTCAAAAGAACAAGTTTATTAAATATCTATTGTTCATTTACTGATTCTTATATTATCTTGTAAGATAATTATATATCACAACTGCAGCCTCTGCTCTTGTGAGTTGTTTATCAGGATTAAAATTACCGTTTTCATCACCGTTGAACACTTTCATTGCACCAAGAATACTTATACTGCCGATATTATTTATAGCATCCGGGAACATACAGTTATATATTCCGCTAAGATTTGCGTATTCTTCAATACCAAGCGCTCTTATCATATAAACCGCCGCATTTTCTCTTGTTACCGGCTTCTGTGGATTTAGTTCGTCTTCTTTTAAAAATTCATATCTCTGAGCATATTGAAATTCCCATGATAATTCATTATCTGCTTTTAAAACTATAGGATTTCTGTTAATAAATGTAGCCACCAAAAGACTTATATAATCCTCCTGAGTAATAATTTCATCAGGCTTAAATTCTCTTCCTTCAAAACCTATTCTGAATTTTCCGAGTTTATTTATTATCTCCTCAGCATAATGTCCCGAAATATCATCATACACTAATGCACTCTCCTGCTCATAATCATTTTTATTTATCCATTCTCCGCTGAACGGGTCAAGCTTTATATAACTGAGTTCGTCACACAAATACCCTAACACAGCCTTATCATTAAATTTACTGTTTTTATCCGACTTTAATGTTATATAATAAAGCTCATATTCAATCATTTGAGATAATTTATTTTGAATTTCTTCTTTTGAAAATACCCCCTCAGGGCTTGGGAATTCTTTTTCGGAATATGAAATATTAAATGAAGATATTTTATTATTTTCGGGATTTACGGTGACATTAACTGTGTCTTCATCAAATTTTAATTCGTTAACATATCTTGTATATACTACTGTTTGCTTGTTATAGGATTCCTCATCAGTGTCTTTTACATATTCACATTTATTATCATCAGCAAAATGCTCAGGAGCAAGAATCTTTAACGCATCATAAGCTGCAGCTTCAATAACATTTCTGTCAATTTCCTTTTCGTTTTTGTTGGAAACATCATTCCTTTTATAACTTTGCCATGATATGAGCTTGCCGGTTCTGGCATTAACGGTAGCCCAACCAGTTAAATTTAAGTTGTTTTCTTCATCAGAAAATTGGAAATTCAATTTATAATAACGTTCTTTTTCTTCTCCACGGACATAAGAATTAATTGAAATCAATTCCATTCTGTCATCTAAGTCAAGCACCTCTAAAGCTCTTACAGCTTTTTGTGCATCATCTTTTGAAATCAAACCCTCAATATCCTCAAGCTCGCTTATTTCTGTCTCTGTTAATCTTTCTCCTGCAGCACTGTCCTCAATAGCCATTTCCTTAACATTTGAATAATTTGACATTGCTGTTGTAATATATCCATAATCAATTTCTTTTATTTCACCACCTGATGCATCTATATATTGACTATGCTCCCATACAGGCAGATAAACAAGTCGAATTTTCTCCTCATCATCAGAATAATCCGTTTGATATACCAGCTCCACTCCCTGTTTTTCTGAAAAAGCCTTCCATGCCTCTTCTTCAGTTATGTAATCAGTTTTACTTGTAAAATTTATATCAGTTTCGTAATTTAGCGAAAAACGTATTATTTTATCCGCCTCGGCATTTACCGTTACACTGCCGTTATTGCCATATACAGGTACACCGTTTTCATATCTTTGAACATTAAAAGTATATTCATCAGAAAATAAAGATTCCGCATCAGATATTTTTGAAATAACAAGCGAATCATAAATATCAGGATTTAATTCTTTAACAAGCAGCTTTGCTTTTTCCAGAGCTTCATCATTTGACATTTTATCAATAGACGGTACTTCAACATCATTATACCAAATCTTTTCATCATAATATGAATAACTTGTTATAATTCCCTGTGAATTCACGTTTATGCTAAGATAGCTATAACTCTCATCATCTGATTTATTCCAATTGAAATAATAACCCACTTTTCCGCTATCCTCATACATATTTGAAGTAAATTCATCAAATACAGAAGTATCTGTAATTCGCTCTTTAACAGAAATCAGAATTTCCTGCATTTGGCTATTATTGTTTTGTGCAAATACAGGTGTAATTAAACTAAGCATCATTACAGAGACAATAATTGTTGATATTATTTTTTTCATATAAATTCCTTCTTTCTTTTGTAAATTGTAAACAAAAAGGAGCATTCGCTCCTTTTAATTCATTTTATTCCGTTATTTCAAATTCTGCATAGTAGGTATGAGTATCATAATCTCCCGGAGCTCTGAAATCCATAATTTCTTTACCTATTCTGTATTTACCCTCAGATAAGTTACCGTATAACCATTCCCAGTCAACATCTAATTCTGTCTTTGAGTTCTCATTTATTATATATGAATTCGAATTCCACGCAATGTCATGCTGCTGCGGTAATTGTGCAACACCATTCCATTGTTCTTCTTCATATTTTTCAAGATAATACGGTGTTCCTGTATTTAATTCACCTGTAATACTTCCTCCATTCTGCTCAAATACAACAGTTAATCCGGTAGAAGTAACATTTTCAGCCGTCATTTCAATTCCAATATCAGATTGTGAATATGCAGCAGTATCTGCTTCAACCGATGCCATCTGCAACACATCTGCAACACTTGCACCTTCAGGGCTTGCTCCGCCACCACCCGCAGCCACAGCACTTCTGCCAAGCTTAAACGACGAGGCTTCCTCATTAATACTTAAGTTCAAACCGGTAGATTCTTCCATTTTTTTCATAGCTATTTCTGTATTTTCCACCGCTTCGGTTTTGCCCAACAATTCATTTATAAGCTTTTTTGAATTTGTTTTGACTTCATTATCAGGCTTTGAGGTTGAATTTTGCTCATCTTTAACATTGTTTGAAGCTTTAATACTATTACTCTTGTTTTGTGAAGATTTTTCTTTTGATACATCGTTTATATTTTCAGTTTCTTCTGACGAAGCAACAATTTCGTCTGTGCTTGTTTGCTTTGTTATCATAGAAAAATTTACAGTATCAGAATTAACATCATCTTTATTTTCAGAACTATCATCCTCAAATGCATAACTTTCCGACAATTCGGCTGTATAATCTCTGAAAATCAAAGCATTGGATACCGAGCCTATAATCGGAAGAGAACCAAGTGTATTTGCCGCATTTTGACTTGAATTAACCAAGATTGTTGCTGATGTAAGAATTACAATAACACAAGCTGCTGCTGTCTTTAAATATTTTATGCTTTTTACCCCCGATTTTCTTTCGTTTATTTTATTCTTTAATTTTGTATTCAAAATTTTAGACGGTTCTTCTTTTGTAGTTAATGCATCTTTTAAAAGCCTTTCAAAATCGAGATCAGTCAATACCATACACCTCCAATTTATCTTTTAATACTGTTCTTGCTTTGTGCAATCGACTTTTAACAGTTCCCTGGGGACATTTTAATATTGCCGATATTTGTTCAGTAGACATTTCTTCACTGTAATATAAAATAACAGGAAGCTTTAATTTGTCATCCAACTCATTAATACAGCTATTGACTTTTTTATAAAGTTCGTCCTTTAAGAATTGCTTTTCAGGAGTATTATCATGCTTAGGCTCTTCAAAATTATTCTCTGCATCCATCGAATCTGTAGGTGCAATCCGGGCACGACGGGCATATTTTCTTTGTTTATTTTTCCACAAAGAAACAGAAATCGATAATAAAAAGCTCTTAGGATTATCATTCTTATTTATTCTTGATGATATTTCCAAAGCCTTTAAAAAAGTGTCCTGATAAAGCTCTTCTGCATCAAATTCACTGTATGTAAGGCGTTTGCAAAAGCTGAATATATCTTTACCATATAAGTCTACCAATTCGTTTATTGCGGAAGCCTCCATTTTAATCCCCCTTTGTCTATAATATAGTCGCATATATTTAATCGGTTCATTATTTTACAATTTTCTCATTTTATAATAACACAAACAATACATTTATTCAAGTCTGAATCTGTTTCTTAATATAGAATTAATA
>JAZOTP010000005.1:0-36247 GCA_045657705.1 Clostridia bacterium | reverse complement strand
AACCTCACAGATAACAAATATCGGTGCAAGCAAAGAATCTTTTTTATATTCTCCGACACACGACATAAGATTCTTTAGCATAATCAATCCTCCGATAAAAAAAATTATATAATAATTGTATTATAATTATTTTATATTGTCAATATATTTAATATTTTAATAATAATGTTCATTGAATATGTCACTAAAAATTGTTGCAATCCGTACATATTTTTTGCATCTTTATTTTTTTCTTATACCTTTTATTCCATTATTTTTAAGTAAATAATATTAAGTAATTGTAAAACTTTATTTCAGAATAAAACAGAAGTAACTCCACTCGATTACCGCAAGAAAAACAAAAACTGATGAATTTTGTAAATAATCAGTTACCGAATAATTAAAGAAATATTAAAATTATGTAACTTTGTTGAAATATATGTTGTAAAATGATATAATAAGATGAATTAGTTTGAATCGAGGCAGGTGATTAAATGGCAAGAACAGCTCGAAAGAAAAGCTCAATAGGTGCATACCATGTGATTTTGAGGGGACAGAAAAAACTATTCCCCCAAAATGATGATATAAACGAATTTTTTAATACACTAAGACGGTACTTTGATTCCGATGTTTCAGAACTGTTTGCATACAGTATTGAAAACAAAAAAATTCATCTTGTTTTCAGGTCAAAAAAAGAAATTAATGATGTTATAAAACCGCTATGTACCAGCTTTGCACGCTTTTATAACCGTACATATAATAAGTCGGGTAAGCTTTTTTACGACAGATTCATGAGTGAGCCTTTGGAGTCAATTAATGAAATCTCAGATGCTGTAGTATTTGTTCATTCAAAAGAAACAGCCGACACAAGCTATTATGAATACAGCGAAAAAGAAAATTTATGTTCTGTTTCTTCTATAAGCAGTGAAAAAACAAAAATATTAAATAATTCATGCAAAAGGTTTTTCCTTGATGATTATGCTTCTATGAGTGACAGAGAATTAAAAAATTATATTCTGAATGTTCTTGACAAAAAGGATAAAAAGCTGACGCCCGACGAAAAACAGGAAATTGTCACTATATGCGTAAGTGGAAACAATTTAGCAAAATCAAGAATTTGCTCAATTCTCGGATTGAACGTCAATAAAGTAAAAGATGTTTCAAAAAGACAAAAAACAAACAAAAGAAAAAATGACAACCGTGAACTGAGCGTATGGCTTTTATAATACATAAGGATAAGGTGAGATTAAATGTCAAAATATGTTACACCGGCTCAAATGCTGAAAATAGTTAAAACTCATTTATTTACTGCTGCAGTAATTTTTCTGCTCGGAATATTAATATTTGCATCTGCAGTAACTTCGGATATAGGTTCTGTTCTTTTCTCGGCAATTGCAACAATTATTTACTTTTTTTCAATATACAGTTCAGCTTACGATGTTGCACAAAGAGATAAAAAAAGCTACACAGAGGAACAGCCCTATAGATTTAAGGGATTACTTCTACCTATCGGCTTACTGATTGCAACCGTATTATTATACGCACTCTATTTAATAACATGGAAGTTTATGACAATAGACGGTTCGCTATATTCAGTGCAGGGATATATTAATAACATCCTGTTTTATATGTGGACATTTCCTTTCACTGCATTTATAAATCTCGAACACGGTTTTATGGCATGGTACGGATATGTTATAGTTATTCTGCTTCCGTTTATTTCTTCATTTTTAGGATATCTTGCGGGATATTATAACTATGATATTAACGGAACACTTTTTAAACTGATATATAACACCAATGATAAGGAGAAAAAATAAAAAATGAGTTCAATATATGAAGATATAAAAAAATCCTCAAGAATCGTGGTAAAGGTAGGAACCTCTACCCTTACATATGATACAGGAAAAATGAATATTAAAAGAATTGATACATTGGCAAGGACTCTTTCCGATTTACATAACAGCGGAAAGGATATAATTCTTGTTTCATCAGGTGCAATTGGAATTGCTGTCGGAAAACTTGGTCTTTCAGAAAAACCGAGCGAAACAAATACAAAACAGGCTTTAGCTGCTGTAGGACAGTGTGAGCTTATGTACCTGTATGACAAAATGTTCTCAGAATATAACAACACAGTTGCCCAGATTCTTTTAACAAAGGATGATATTGCAATACCGAGAAGAAAAAGAAATACTCAAAGTACCTTTAATACACTTCTTGATATGGGTATTATACCTATTGTAAACGAGAATGACACCGTTTCAACAGATGAAATTGAAATCGGTGATAATGATAATTTATCTGCTATGGTTGCAGATTTGGTAAATGCCGATCTGCTTGTATTATTTTCCGATATTGACGGATTGTTTGACAAGGATCCTCATACCTCACGCGATGCAAAAATCATTCCTGTAGTTTATGATATTGGTGAAGTCCGAGACATTGCGGGCGGTGCGGGTTCTTCAAGAGGCACGGGCGGTATGATTACAAAGCTTGATGCAGCCGAATTTGCAACAGGTGAAGGAATAAATATGGTAATAGCAAACGGCAATGATATAACAAAGCTATATGACATTTTAGATGGTGAGCCGGTAGGAACATTATTTGTTTCAAAAAATCATCATAGCCGTGAAACCAATTAATAGTCAAATGGGGTGAAATAATCAATGACAGAAGAGCTTTTAAGAAAAGGAGAGCTTGCAAGAAATGCTGCTTTAAAACTTGCTGTAGTTCCTACAGAAATCAAAAACAAAGCACTTTTAAATATTGCTGATGCTCTTATTTCAAACACAGCAAAAATTATAGAAGAAAACAAAAAAGACATTATTCTTGCCAAAGAAAAAGGAATAAGAGATGCAATGATTGACCGTCTTACACTTGATGAAAAAAGAATTTGCGACATTGCAGACGGTGTAAAACAGGTTGCCGCACTTCCCGATCCTGTCGGTGAAATTGTAAGTGAATGGACACGACCGAATGGTCTTATTATTGCAGAAAAAAGAGTTCCCATGGGAGTTATTGCTATAATATACGAAGCAAGACCGAATGTTACCGTTGATGCGGCAGTTCTTTCTCTTAAAACCTCAAATGCTGTAATCTTAAGAGGCGGCAGTGAGGCAATTAATTCAAATATAGCAATAATGAAAATAATGCAGAATGCTGCATATTCATCAGGCATTCCTGAAGGCAGCCTTAATATAATTGAAGACACCTCAAGAGAAACTGCAAAAGAACTCATGAAAATGAACGGATATGTAGATATGCTTATCCCAAGAGGCGGACAGGGACTTATACGCTCGGTAGTTGAAAATGCTACTGTTCCTGTAGTTGAAACAGCTGCAGGCAACTGTCATATTTACATTGACTCTGAATGTGACAGAAAAATGGCTCTCGATATTTTAATTAATGCTAAGGTAAGCAGACCGTCTGTGTGTAATGCGGTTGAGACTCTTCTGCTTGATGAAAAAATTGCGGACAGCTTTCTTCCCGATATTGTCAAATCATTAAAATCTGAAAATGTTGAAATAAGAGGCTGTCAAAAATGTAAAAATATTATTTCGTCAATAAATGATGCTACAGAAGATGATTGGTATTGCGAATACAACGATTACATTATTTCAGTTAAAATTGTTTCAGGTATTGAAGAAGCAATTTCTCATATAAATAAATACAACACAAAGCATTCTGAAGCAATAATAACCGAAAACAACGAAAAAGCAGAAAAATTCCTTTCCGAGGTTGATGCTGCTGCAGTATATGTCAATGCATCAACAAGATTTACCGACGGATTTGAATTTGGCTTTGGTGCAGAAATAGGTATCAGTACACAAAAAATGCACGCAAGAGGTCCTATGGGCTTAAAACAGCTTACATCTGTTAAATATATAATCCGGGGAAACGGTCAAATAAGATAAAAAATATTAATATACGAAAGGAATACACCATGAAAAAATTAATTTTATCACTAATGCTTTTAACTTTAGCAATCAGTGCTTGTGGCAAAAAACAAGAGGAGGTTTCTTCTTCCCCTACAACTACTCCTTTTGAGGAGGTTGAGAAAGTTGATATTGAAATCAATGACTATGTTGATCCAACACCTACACCCGCTCAATCTCCTGATACAATACAAGACTCACAAACAACACCAACTGCTTCAGATTCACAAAGCACACAGCAAGAAACAAAAACACCGGCAAATACCGATACAAACAATTCACAGACAGGTACAGCACAAAACAATGAATCTTCTGCCGTTACTCAATCACAAGACAGTACAAAATATACACAACCGGAATCAAACGCTGTTGATTTAAGTAATAAAATTATTTGTATAGATGCGGGTCACGGTGCTTTTTCTGCAACAGTAAATGAAGCAATCTCTCCCAATTCATCAGCAACAAAGCCTGCTAACAAAGAAGGAACAAGAGGCTCACAGTATACAGAAGATGAAATTACACTTTCTGTTGCTTTGAAGGTTAAAGTTTTACTTGAAGATTGCGGTGCAACCGTTCTTATGACGAGAACAGACGAAAACTCAACAATGACAAACAAAGAGCGTGCTGTATTTGCAAACGACAATAATGCAGATATTGTTATCAAGCTTCACGCTGACGGCACTCAAGAGGGCGGTTCGGGTATGACAATGCTTGTTCCCGGATATAAATATATTACCGATAATGAGCTTTTATCAGACAGTAAGCGTCTTGGCAGGGCAATTATCAACAATGCAGTTAAATTAACAGGGGCAAGAAACAGAGGTGTTTATACAAACACTCAGATGACAGGCTTTAACTGGTCTGAAGTTCCCGTTGTTCTTTTTGAGATGGGCTTTATGACAAACAGAAATGATGAAAAGAAGCTTGCTGACTCTGAATATCAGGACAAAATTGCACAGGGTATTTTTAACGGTATAATCGAATACTATAAATAATTACATAAATAATCGCACTTTAACAAGTGCGGTTATTTTATATCATTTTAAGGAGAAATCATAATGCAAAAGAAAGAATTTATTAATTATGCTAATTCGTTTCAGTCAATTGCAAAACTTCGTCTTGAAAGTATAACAGAACTCATGGAAAATCTCGGAAACCCGCAAGATGATTTAAAATTTATTCATGTAGCCGGGACAAATGGCAAAGGCTCTGTATGCTGTTTTCTACAAAACATTTTAACCGATGCAGGATATATTACAGGAAAATATATTTCACCAAACATGATAAGGGTAAACGAAAGAATTTCGGTAAACGGCGAAGAAATTTCCGATACAGAGCTTGATGAGATTATGTCAAGAGTTATGAAAGAGGCTGAAAATGTAAAAGATAAGCTCGGGGAATTACCCACACAGTTTGAAATATGGACAGCGTGTGCATTTTGCTATTATAAACAAAAAAAATGTGACTACGTTGTTCTTGAAACAGGTTTAGGCGGTACAAGAGACGCAACAAACATAATTAAAAATCCTGTTATCACTGTTATTACAAGAATAGCATCGGACCACATCGAATATCTTGGCAACACCCTCGCTGAAATAGCAAACGAAAAAGCAGGAATAATAAAATCAAGCATCTTCGGTGGCTGTACTGTCACTGTAAATCAGGAGCCTGAAGTTTATGAGGTTTTAAAAGACACTGCAAACAAACATAACAATGAATTTATTATAATAAAAAATCAAAATGTGCATGAATATAACGGTCAGCTTGAAGTTTTTGATTATTCTGACATTAAAAATATTAAAATGAGCATGATAGGAATGCATCAATGTGAAAATGCGGCACTCGCAATTGAGTGTGCAAAAAAAATTGGAATTGATGAAAAATATATTCGCTCAGGAATTTTAAAAGGAAAAAATCCGGGAAGATTTGATTTGATTTCTGGAAAACCAATGATTCTTTTTGATGGAGCACACAACAAAAACGGTATGCAGTCACTTTCAGAAAACCTTGTAAGATGTTTTTCCGATAAACATAAATGCTTTATTATGGGATTCATGAAGGATAAGGATATTGACGGTGCATTGTTAACGCTTAAAAATAACGGTTTTGACAAAAATACAACGGTATATACAGTTAAAGTAAAAGATAATCAGCGTGCAATATCTGCCGAAGAATTAGCGGGAAAACTACAGTACCATGGATTTAGTGCAAAAAGCACATCGGATATAAAAAATGCACTTGAGCTTGCAAAATCCGAAAATAAAATGATTGTCATATGCGGTTCACTTTATCTTTACAAGGACTTATATGAAATACTCTAAAATATGAATGCAGGGGCGAGATTCGCCCCTTTTTTTATGCTTCAATTGAAAGTGATGGTACTGCATTCAAATCAAGCTCTGCAAAATCACCGTTAAGGTATGAATAATATCCTGCACACGCAATCATTGCAGCATTATCAGTACACAAAACCGGCGGTGGATATAACACGTCAATACCATGTTTTTTTGCTTCTTTTGTCATTTTTTCTCTCAAGTCTGAATTAGCCGCAACACCGCCTGCAATGGTTATAAGCTTTGATTTACTTCTTTTTGCGGCTTCTATTGTATGCTCTGTAAGTGCATCTGTTACAGCGTCCTGAAAGCTTGCGGCAACATCTGCTTTATTTATCTCCACTCCCTGCTGTTCAGCCTTATGAAGATAGTTAATAACCGATGTTTTAACGCCGGAAAAAGAAAAATCAAGAGAATCTTTATCCATTTTAACTCTCGGAAACTTAATTGCCTCCGGGTTGCCTTCCTTTGCAAGCTTGTCAATCAACGGACCTCCCGGATAACCCAAGCCCAGAACTCTTGCAATTTTATCAAAAGCTTCCCCTGCCGCATCATCTCTTGTTCTTCCTAAAATTTTAAATTCAGTATAATCCTCAACCAAAATAATGTGGCTGTGTCCTCCGGATGCAACGAGACACACAAATGGCGGTTCTAATTCCTTATGTGCAATAAAGTTGGCCATAATATGTCCCTTTATATGATGCACCGGAACAAGCGGTTTTTTCGCCGCATAAGCATATGATTTTGCAAAAGATACTCCTACAAGCAATGCACCAACTAATCCCGGTCCGTAGGTTACTGCAACAGCATCTATGTCGTCAATTGTAACTCCCGCTTTCTCTAAAGCTTCTTCTACAACAGCATCTATATTTTCTATATGCTTTCTTGATGCAATTTCAGGAACAACCCCACCGTATTTTTTATGTAAATCAATTTGTGTATTTATAACATTGGAAAGAACCTCACGTCCGTTTTTCACAACAGCCGCCGCTGTTTCATCACATGAGCTTTCAATTCCGAGTATAATCTTGTCCATCTGTATTTTCCTTTCATATTTATAAATCAAGCTGCATCAATACAGCATTTTCTGTCGGTTCATGATAATAATTTTTTCGCATACCGACGTTTTTGAATCCAAATTGAGAGTACAGTTCAATTGCCGCAAAATTACTTTCTCTCACTTCTAATGAAAGATTTGACAATTTATCTTTAATTGCATTATCAATTGCAATTTCAAGCATTTTTTTTGCAATTCCAAGTCTTCTGAATTTATTACTTACCGCAACATTAGTGATTTGTCCTTCATCAACCACTTTCCAATATCCGATATAGCCAATAATCTTATCATCAAGTTTTGCAATTACATAGTATGCCATATTATTTTTTGATTCATTATAAAATGACTGTTCAGACCACGGAATACTGAAGCATTCATTATCAAGTATTGCCAGACCTTTTGCATCATCTTCCAAAATTCCGGTAAAGCAGATTTTATTTAAAATATCACTGTTCATCTTTAGAATTTTCCTGTATCTGTATCAATTTATTTTCAATTTGTGACAATGCAATATAAAGGCAATCAGCGGTTTCTTCATATTCCTCAAGATCACCGCCAAACGGATCATCTATTTCACCGTCTATATCTGCAAGCTCACATATTGTACAGGTTTTTTCTGCCGCAACATCCTGTAAAACCATTTTATGAGCTTCTGTCATTGTGAGAATCAAATCGCTCTTTTTTATAAGCTCGTCCGTTATCTGCTGTGATTTGTGTACAGACAAATCAATATCATATTTCTTTAAGGCTTCAATCGCCTCCTGACTTGCGGTCTCGCCGTCAGATGCAAACAATCCTGCCGATTCTATTTTTATATCAAGTCCGTCCTCCATTGCAAGCTTTTCCATTATATATGCCGCCATCGGACTTCTACATGTATTTCCTGTACAAACAAATAAAATATTCATAATTCTTCTCCAATCAGTTTATTCCCAGTGCTTTTTTTGCCAATGAATCCACCAAGTCGTTATATTTATCTCCCGAATGTCCTCTTACCTTAATAAAGTTAACTTTTACCTTTTCCGAAGCCTTTTTATAAAATTCGCTGTAGTATTTTGTACCAAATTTATTAGTCCGCCATGCTCCGGTACACCATTTTTCAATACCCTCATAATCGTAATATAAATCGAGACTTGAAATATTATTATCAAGACAAAATTGCATTACAAATTCAGCACCCTTGATTTCTCCTGCAACATTCCGCATAGAAACCAACTCAGGATTTGAAAAAGCCTGTGAAAAATGCAATTCCTCATTCTTATAAAAAATCACAGCGCCATATGAAAACATTGATTTTTCCAATAAAAAGCTTCCGTCAACATATGCTACAGCTTCACTTTGTGTTTTTATTTCTTTTTCGTTATTTTCAACATAATCCTTTGCAGCATCAAGTAACGTAAAGCTTTTATACTCAGCACCTGAAAATCCGTCAACCTGCGCCCTACATTCATCCCATGTATTATATATTCCGGGGATTCGCCCGTTTCTTACTGCATAATACTTTTTCAATTTTAATCACCTATTAATTTTTAATACAATCAATTTAAATTTTACAGTTGTAAATTACCATATTATATGATATAATATTTTTGTAAAAAAGTCAATATTTTTATTTTAAAAGGTGATACTATGTATAAAAAAACAGGATATTTATTTATTTTTCTTTCCATTTTAATGACAGCATTTATATTTTATCAATCAATGAATACCGCAGCAGAGTCAAGCGAAAAGAGCAGTGTAATAACAGGTATAATAACTATGTTATTCAAAAACGTTCCTGAAAACTTAACCTATTTGGTAAGAAAAACAGCTCATGTACTTGAATTTTTTTTGCAATCACTATGTATATGTGTTAGCTTTGCTTGTTTTTCAAAAAAATATTCAAAGCAAATTTTAAATATCCTGTTTATCGGACTCATGACCGCTGTAACTGATGAATTTATACAATCATTCTTTGACGGACGCTCAGCAGAGGTAAAAGATGTTTTTTTTGATTTTGGCGGAACATTATTGGGTGTTATATTCAGTATTATTGTATTTGTTATAATAAATAAATCAAAAAAAATATTTAACATTTAATTTTCAATATATAACTAACAACAGAGAAAGGATTTTAAAAATGAATCTGCCTAAAGATTTTACTGACAGAATGAAAACAATGCTTTCAAAAGAATACGATGCATTTTCAGAAACCTTTAATTCAGAAATTTTCTATACAGGTATTCGACTGAATCCCGGCAAAAATAATACTGTTAATTTATTTTCAGATATTTTAAAAGAATGTGAAAAAGTTCCGTGGTGCAAGGATGGATATTACTGTACTAAGGATAAAATATCAGGAAATCATCCGTATCATATTGCAGGATTATGCTACTTTCAGGAACCGTCTGCAATGTCATGTGTTGAAGCATTAGATATTCAGCCCGATGATTTCATACTTGATTTATGTGCCGCCCCCGGAGGAAAATCCACTCAGGCAGGTGCCGGACTTTCAGAAAACGGTTTATTAATTTCAAATGAAATAATACCCAAACGAGCTTCAATACTTGCTCAAAATATTGAACGCTTTGGTTTTTCAAACACGATTGTAACCAATGAAAATCCCGAAAAGCTTTCACAAAAATTTCCGGAATTTTTTGATAAAATTATTGTAGATGCTCCCTGCTCAGGTGAAGGAATGTTCAAAAAAGAACCACAGGCAATAACTGAATGGAGCATAAACCACACCTTAACCTGTGCCCAAAGACAAAAGCATATTTTGGATTGTGCATATAAAATGCTCCGTCCTGGTGGATTCATTGCATATTCAACCTGCACTTTTGCTCCATGCGAAAATGAAGGTGTTATTGATTATATGCTATCCGAATATCCCGATTTATCTCTTGCGCCAACAGGACTTGATATGCTTTCTTGCGGTAATTCTGAATGGGTGAACTCATCATTTGATTTATCACACACAAGAAGAATATTCCCACATATCAATAAGGGCGAAGGACATTTTATTGCACTATTAAGAAAAGACGGTATCCCCGGGGAAAGAATTTTACCTGTCCCCAAACCCGATAAATCCGCATCTTATGCAATTAAGTTATATGAAAAATTTGAAAAAGAATATTTGAACATAAGCTTAAAAGGCTGTTTCAGATTGTTTGGAGATAACCTTTATATTATACCTCACGGAATAGATACAGATAAACTAAAGCTTGTACGTGCGGGATTACATTTAGGTGTCTGTAAAAAAGACAGATTTGAACCCTCACACGCACTCGCTTTAGCTTTGGATTATAACGATTTTAAAAACAAAATATCCTTTGCTCCAACAGATAAGGAGCTTATTGAATATCTGCACGGTAATATTATTAATTCAGATATTTCAGGATATACAATTGTGGCAGTAGATAAAAATCCAATGGGCTGGGCTAAAGGCTCATGCGGAGTTTTAAAAAACCACTTCCCAAAAAATCTGAGAATTATTTGATATATTCTTAACAATACATTAATAAGTACACGAAATGTTTAATTTTTTCTTGACATTTTATTATATTCGTTGTATAATATTATGCGTAATGCTGTTTAGATGTTTTTGTATTATTTTTGCATAAGCAACTGTCTGTAATCTGATTAAATGCAGAATTTGAAAATTCTTTACCCCGGTATTTATTCAAATTTACTTACATATTGCGATGGTGGAGGTAACTACTACGCATCTGAACACCATTCGGAGATATGCGATTTTCCATATCTCCTTTTTAATTAAATTTTAATTTTAATTTTCAAATATACAAATTCAGAGGTGAAATTATGAATAAAAAATATACAGTTGCTGATTGCGTTAAGGATGCACGGCTTCAGCTCAAATACACTCAGCAACAGCTTGCAGATGTACTAAACGTGCGTAAGGAAACTATTTCACACTATGAAACAGGTAAGACACTTCCTGATATTACAGTTATTATAAAATTAGCAAAGCTATGTAATTGTACTACTGATGAAATATTAAAGAAACTCAAGCATAACGTTAAGGCTTCGGGCCTTGATGATATAATCAGAGAATTCAGACCTACAGATTTTGACATAGCTATTCAGAAAGTAATTAAGAAATCGACCGATTCAATGCCCGATATATATACTTTAGTAGATATAGCAAATGAATTGGATTGTACATTTGAAAGAGTATTTACTACAATTTGTGAGTATTATAAGCCTGTTCTTGACATTTAAATTCAAGAACAGGTATTTATTTTTATTAAAATTGCAGAATTTCGCTAAAAAGTATTGTAAATCCTTTAAAATAAATATATAATATTAGATAAAATATATACAATAAGATGTGATAAAATGAATATTCAACAACTTAATAAAAGTGAGCTTACCGAATTAATAATAAAAAATTCAAATAATTTATCTAAAGATATTTCGGACATTGCCTTAAAGACCAAACAAAAATATTATTCAAACAAAATTTTTGCACGTGGACTTATTGAATTTACAAGTATTTGTAAAAACAACTGCTACTATTGCGGAATAAGAGCAGATAATAAAAATGCAGCAAGATACAGACTTTCAAAGGATGAAATACTCTCATGCTGCAACATAGGGCATGAGCTTGGTTTTTCAACATTTGTTCTTCAGGGCGGCGAGGATTCAAATTACAGCGACAAAGAAATATGTGATATAATATATTCAATAAAATCAAGATATCCTGACTGTGCCGTCACATTATCAATCGGAGAAAAAACAAAAGAATCCTACAAAGCATACCGCTCATCGGGTGCGGACAGGTATCTCCTACGGCACGAAACTGCAAATAACGAGCATTATAAAAAACTACATCCCAAATGTATGAGCCTTGATAGCAGAAAACAATGTCTTTATAATCTCAAAGAGCTTGGTTTTCAGACAGGTGCAGGATTTATGGTAGGTTCTCCCTATCAGACATATGAAAATCTTAGTGAAGATTTAATCTTTTTAAAAGAATTACAGCCTGAAATGATTGGTATCGGACCTTTTATTCCACATAAGGATACACAATTCAAGGATTTTCAGCCGGGAAGCATCAATCTGACACTGACTATGATTGCCATGACACGCCTTATGCTTCCTGAAGCACTTATTCCGTCAACAACTGCTCTTGCCTCTCTCGATCCCAAAAACGGACGGATAAGAGGTTTTATGGCAGGTGCTAATGTTGTGATGCCGAATCTTTCCCCTGATGAACACAAGGGTAAATATTCATTGTATGACAATAAGCTCTCAACAGGAAATGAAGCTGCTCAAAGTATAGAAATTTTAAAACGAGAAATAGAGAGTTCCGGAAATATTCTTGATATGTCAAGAGGAGATCATATAAAAACAAATAACATTGAAAGGAATGTTTTTCACAAATGAGTATAAATTCAAAACAATCTATAAAATGTCCGCAATGCGGACAGCTACACGATATTACTGTATGGAGTTCTATTACCGTATGGGACAGCCCCGATTTAAAGGAAGAACTTCTGAAAGCAAAAATTAATATGTTCAAGTGTGACAGCTGTTCACAGCTTGCTCTTCTCCCCACTCCGCTTTTATATCACGATAAAGACAAAAAGCTTATGATCTCTTTTACCCCTTGTAATGACAAGGTACAAAAGCTACAGCTTTTTGATAACATAAAAAAAACATCAAAGGATTCAGGCGAGCTTGAAAAGCTTGAAGATTACAATCTTCGTTTTATTTCAAATTACGATGAAATGCTTGAAAAGATTCTTGTTTTTGATAACGGGCTTCATGACAAGGTTATTGAAGTTTTAAAAGTTCTGATTCTGATGCAGGAGCCTGAAAAAGCCGAAAGCAGAGTTGCAGTATTCGGTAAAAAAGATAATGAAAATCTTGAATTTTTAATAAGGGATAACAAAGAAGGACAATTCTATACTTCAAAAATTCCCTTGTCGTCATATGAAACAATCAAGGAACAATTACGTCAAAGCGGTGTAAAATATTATAGTTTTGACTGGGAAATGATTGATATCGACTACGGTGCTTCTTTGCTCCGTGGAATAAACAATAATCTGTAAAATATTATTCGAAAGGAAAAAATCATGAAAAAAATTTTAACTTTATTTTTAACCGTTCCGTTTATCCTGAGTGCCGTATCGTGCAGCAAAACAGAGGAACCTGCCAAAAATGAAACAAATTCTGAACTACTGCAGTATTATGAAAACACAGATATATACTTTGACTATAAAACAAATCACTATAAATTCAGACTGCCTGAATACTGGAAAGGAAAATTCACAGTTGAAACAAAAAAGGGTGTTGAAAACTTTTATGAAACAAATTCTTTTGATGCTGACGGTTCAGGGCTAATATTCTCTGTTTATGAATTTGAAGATGAATCGTATAAAAAAGAACTCACTAATTACACTTATCTTTGCTATGACGAACGATTTGAACTTCACTATGTACTGACAACTCCTGAAACACCGCAGTATGTTGCTGAATTTGAAGAAACTTATAATGAATTGGTAAAAGCGATTAATATAGTTAAGGCTACATTTAAAGCTGAATTATGATAAAGCTCCCAACAACAAAAAATTTTATAAAGCTAAAAGGAATGAGTTCGGTCAAATACCGAACTCATTCGCATATAAATTAATATTAAATCTTGTCTAAACTTCGGAGTTCACTCCACCAAAGTCATTGGCTTTGGATAATTCTGATTATCTGATATTCTTATACATTGGTCCGTAAGCCTTACAAGCTCTGTAATCTGAACCTTCCTTGTCCATACCAAATGCATTCCATGCAGCAGGTCTGAAGATTTTTTCTTCAGGAACATTGTGCATACATACAGGAATTCTTAAGATTGAACACATAGTGATAAGGTCAGCACCGATATGACCGTAGCTGATTGCACCGTGGTTTGCACCCCAGTTATTCATTACATCATATGCAGTCTTAAATGCACCTTCTCCTGTTGTTCTCGGAGCAAACCATGTACAAGGCCATGTATAGTCAGTTCTCTTCCAAAGTACATCTGATACTTCATCTGGAAGTCCTACAGTCCATCCTTCTGCAATTTGCATTACAGGACCTAATCCTTTAACCATATTTAATCTCATCATTGTAACAGGCATTTCTGCTCTTGTTAAGAATCTTGATGAATAACCGCCGCCTCTGAAGTAACCAAGGTCAGCCGCATTCCATGTGGTAGCCTTTAAGCAAGCCTGCTGATCTACTTCTGTCATTTCCCAGAAAGGCTTAATTACAGCATTTCCCTGAGCATCCTTAACTTCACCGCAAGCATCAATACAAGCGGCACCTGAGTTAATGAGGTGAATAAATCCGCCTGCTTCTTTAGCTTTACCCTCAAGTTCATAACCGTTTGCAGCCTTTTTAACAGCTTCTGGGCTCCAATATGTTCTTACATCTGCAAATATCTGAGCAGTATTTGTCAAAAGCTTACCGAACAACATACAAATACCGTTTAAGGTATCGTTTTCAGTTGCTAAGATATAAGGCTCTCTTGCACCTTCCCAGTCAAATGAAGTGTTAAGCATTGATTCAGGGAAATCACAGTTCGGATAGAAGTCTGTCCATTGTCTCTGTCCCTGGAAACCGCCGGCAATTGCATTGTGACCAACCATTTCTTCTTCGCAGCCTTCCGGAAGATTCTTGTTGCCGTTATACAAGTCTTTGATGATACACATCATCTTAACAACAAATTCCCATTCTTCTTCTTTCTTTTCAGGAGATTTCTGCATATTTTCAGGGTTCTTGTCAAAGCCTTCAGGACAGTTCTTCTTTGTCCATTCAAGAGCCTTCTTGAATTCAGCTTCATCATAGATACCCTCTGTCATTCTTCTGATAATTTCTACCTCATCAACAGATTCAACTCTCATTCCGAGATATTCTTCAAATAAATCTGTGCTGATAATTGAGCCGCCAATACCCATACAAATTGAACCAATCTGTAAGTATGACTTACCTCTCATTGTAGCAACTGCAACTGCAGCTTTAGCAAATCTTAAAATCTTTTCCTGAACGTCAGCAGGGATAGATGTGTCATCAGCTTCGCATACATCATGTCCGTAAATGCCGAAAGCAGGAAGTCCCTTTTGTGCGTGTGAAGCTAATACAGAAGCCAGGTAAACAGCACCAGGTCTTTCTGTACCGTTGAATCCCCAAACACCTTTAATTGTCATGGGATCCATGTCCATTGTTTCAGAACCGTAGCACCAGCAAGGTGTAACTGTTAAAGTAATGTCAACACCTTCTTTTTTGAACTTATCAGCGCAAGCAGCAGCTTCTGCAACTCTACCGATTGTTGTGTCAGCTATGATAACCTTTACAGGGTCACCGTTTGAATATCTGAGATTTGATGAAATCAATTCAGCAGCTGACTTTGCCATATTCATTGTTTGTTCCTCTAATGATTCTCTTACCTTTAGCGGACCTCTTCTTCCGTCAATTGTAGGACGGATACCGATTACAGGATAATCACCTATTAATCTGTTTTTTGCCATAATAATTTTCCTCCTTATGTATATATAATTTTTTTGAAATTTTTACTTTCAATATTATAATTATATACTTGAAATTTATATATTACTTGTGTTATAATAGAAAAAAGTATAATAATATTCAGATATGAGGGATAATATGAGTTATAATGAATTAAAACAGCACGGAACGGAAGATTTTCCGATAGAATTATATCACATAGACAAGTCACATACACGTTATGAAATGTCTTCGCACTGGCACAGTGAAATTGAAATAATTCGCATTATTGAAGGGACTTTAAATATACGTCTTAACAACAATTCATACATAGCAAAAAAGAATGACATTATATTTGTTAACTCAGAAACCGTTCATGGTGCAGTTCCGCAGGATTGTATATACGAATGTCTGGATTTTCATTTAGATTTTATTCCTGTATCAGACAACGGTTCAAAATATTTTATTGACAGCCTTTTAAATCATGAATACATCATAAAAGAATATATACCCTACGATGATACTCCATTTCATAAAGCAGTAAATATCGCATTTGATGCAATGAAAAATAAATCATCGGGATATAAGTTTAAAGTCATCGGAGCTTTATATAATCTTTTTGGAACTATTATTGACGAGCATCTGTATTATCCTGCAAGCGGTGTATCTTTGTCTGCTGATAAAAACGTTCCAAAGCTAAAAAATGTTTTATCTTATATCCGCTCAAATTACGATATGCCGATAACTCTCAACGATATGGCAGATGCCGCCGGAATGTCTCCGAAATATTTTTGCTACTTTTTCAGAGGTATGACAAGAAAAACCCCTATTGAATATTTGAATACATACAGAATTGAAAAAGCTTCAAAAAAATTACTCAATTCCGACATGAGCGTTACAGATATTGCATACTCATGCGGTTTTAACGATTTAAGCTATTTTATAAAAACTTTTAAATACATAAAGGGTATTACTCCTGCGAAATTCCGGAAAAATTAACTAAAAAATAAGGTATAATCCAACTCTTAATCTATTTCTCACCCTTCATGCAAGAAACAATAATTGATTGATAGTTTTTCCAATATCATACTTTTACCGTCAAATCAAACACCATATTCGAAAATAGCGACAAACACTATAGGGTGTTGACGATGCAACACCCTACATATATTTATTACTTGCAGTTTATTATAATTTTTTTAATTTTATTTTCTCTGGAAAATACAGACTGTGACAAACTTTCAGACAGTATATTTCCATATATTTCCTCTTTATCGCCATTTACAAATTCCACATTTATACAATTCTTACCACTCCTGATATAAACAACAGGCGTCTGACAAAATGTAAATGCCAGGGAATTCTTTTCCAATATTATTTTTTCTTTACTGTTATCAATTCTGATAAATTCAAACTCTGTATTTTCCCTCAAAATTTCACTCTCATCAATCAAGCTTGAGTTAAATTCTATCTGCCCGTTCTTTACCAGAACTCCAAGCTCTGCAAATCTTGTTATAATCTCTTCCTTAACCTGACCTGTCATTCCGGGCTGTTTTGCCCCACCACTGTAAGGCGTGTGAGAGTATGCATCTGTCGGAAAGGCTCTCCAGATTTCAGGCTCCTTGTTAAATCCAAGTCCGCTTCTTACTCTTCGGTAAAGCTCTGTCAATTTAGGTTTTATATCCTCTTTCGCTGCAAGCATTCTTTCCTGTGTACTTACCAGAAGCTTTGAATTTTGATGCCAGTAAACAGATCCTATACCCTCATACTTGTATAGTACCTGAGAACGTCCCATAAATTCACTATGTCTGAATATATCTTCAAAAATCTCAAAAATAGTATTATACTCTTTTTGTACAAGATCTGAATATTCATTATCTAATTTTTCCAATGTTTCTTTCAGTTTTTGATAAGAATTTACATTTGAATTAAAACGGACATTACCGTAACAATCTTTCTCGACGATCATTGTATTTTTATTTTTTATCAGAAGCGTTATAAGCTCAGATTTTTCAATTGCTTTTTCATCAATTATATTCTTCTCTAAAAAAGCCTCTGTATGTATTATCGGATAAAGATAATATGTATTTTCCCTTTCGGAATACAAACTGCTTTTTTCCATTGATTCCAAAACATTGCAAGCCTCTTCATCACTTAAATAATCACAGCCCAACACAGCAACCTGACCCTCAAGCATAGCCTTTAAATGTTTAATTTCAATCTTATTATCTTTTACTTCAATAATATTATATGAATGATACAGACCATCATCACGTTTGTTTTCTTTAATTGTGTAATCAATATATTTTTCGCAAAGCTCCAAAAATTCAATTACTTTCTTATATTCCGCTTTATCTTTATTTGTAAACCCTTCATTATAAATCACCTGCTTGTAACTGTCAAACGCATATCCAAGCTCAGATAAAAAGCTCATTCTTACTTTGGCATCAATATTGCTGTTATCAATATCATTTTTATATTTTCTTAAAACAGCTAAAACATTTTCAAGCCATTTTAACACTTCGCTTGTGATTTCAAAGCTTTCGTTTTCATATTTTTTCAGAATTTTAATACAAAGTGACAAATGTCTTTTTAACTGACACGCAGTAACTACCGACAGTCCGAAGCCGACAATCGCATTATTTGCATCATTCCATTCAGGTCTTTGGGTATTCATCCAAATACCTCCGCCCGGCACAAGATTGGAAATTTTTGATAAAACAGGTACTATCAGCTTTTCTGCAAATGAAACATGATATATTTCACCATTCTTAATAATCAATTTGTAATCTGTACCGTATTTTGATACCTCATTGCAAATATTATTATCCTTTTCAGACATATGTCTTACGGTATGCTCAGGATCTTTAATCATCAAATCAAAATCTACAATTTCATACGGTATGTTAGCATATGAAAATATATTGCTGTTGATAAGATAATCAAGATTTTTTGTGTTGTACTTCCAAAGCCACTCCAACAGTCTTGACAAATATATTATCTGATGATCTCCCCAATATCCAAGCGATGAGAGTGGGTCATTCGGGTCAATTCTTTCCCAGTCTATTCCCTCTTTTGTTATTCTGTATGAATTAAAGCCGTCAGCACTCGTTGCATTCATAAATTTTGCTACTACACTGTCTATATATTCAGGGAAGCTTAAACACATTGCCTCCCAGTTCTGAAAAATATCACGCCAGTTTCCCTCATAATTAGTTATAGGCTTGCCGTCTGAATCCTTAAGTACAATACTGAATTTGTTCCAGGGTCTTGACGGGTCACCGTGACGTCTTGAAAAGCTTACAGGCAAATATTCATAACATAATCTTATTAAATCGGGATTTGTGGTTTTCTTTGCTTCTTCTTTTAAGTTAAGAGTTGATTTTATATTTTTAATATTTTCAAAGAAATCCAAATACTTTTCATAAATTCTGCTATTTCTGATTTTAATAAACTTTATAAAATCATCATACTCAAAATTATAATTGTTTAAAAACAGCCCGCCGCGCATATTATTGAAGTTTACGTTACTCATATGATGTACAGAAGACATCTTATCACCCGTACACTGTAAACCGTCACCTTTTGCAATTATGCTCCGCAAATCATCTTCGGATTTTTTAAGTTCTTCTGAAAGATTAATACTGTTTTCTCTGATACATTTTATCAGCTCCTGTGCCTTAATCTGATCAAATTCAACATCTGCAATAATCTTCCATTCGGCACATCCTCCGGGTTTTATACCGTTTTTGAAATTTATGATATATGCACCTCTGTCACCGCAATATGTATCAACAAAATTCAAGTCTTCACCGTTTGCAAACTGCTCGTATACTTTTTCATCAATAAACACTTTTGCATCACAAGGTGCAATGCTCCAGACGATATTTGCCTTTAACATCTCTTCAGGTGACGGTGTATCATTCATTAAAGTTGTCAGAGTAAACAAAGCCGCTTGTGTATCTTTAATTACTTCTGTTTTTTTATAACCGTCAATAAGACAGCTCCAGTTTGCCTGTACTGTCGGATGAACACCGTACGGAAGTATATTTAAAATTCCATCCAAAATATCTGCTTCAATCCCATCCGAATTTAAATTCTCAATATAAGCAGTCTTTACAATTCCGTACTTTTCGCAGCATTCCCAGCTGTATTTAAAACAAACTCCCAAATCCTTATTGACTTCTTCAAACATCACGCAATTTCCCAAAGTGCTCTTATATATATTTCTCTCTGTATCATAAGGTCTTATATAGGCATTGGAAAATGGTTGCCACAAATATTCTCCGCCCGAAATCTTTACCTTTACAAGTATATTTACACCTGTATCTGATGAGTGAAACATTTTATCATCGCTTATATACGGAAACAATGATTTTTCATTACTCTCTCTTCCTGCACAAATGCATCCGTTACTTGACAAATGTATCCAGATATCATTGCTTGTTGCAAGCATAGTTAAAAATGGCTCCATTTTATCATAATTAGATATTTTATAAAATTCTCTGCCGTCTATATTAACAAATCCGCCTGTTATTTCTTTCATATTCAAATTCATTCCTTTAACTATATTATTTTCTTTATTATACTACATTTTACTGTTTTATTCAATACTAAAAGCTAATTGTTTTTTAATAATAATTATAAATTTTAAGCATTTGATTTTCCGTCAAACGGCTTATATTTTTTTGGTGAAATCCCTTCATGCTTTTTAAAAACCGTTGAAAAGTAATAAACATTTTCAAAACCGCACATTTGTGAAATTTCCGTTATACTGTAATGTCCTGTTATAAGAAGCTCTTTAGCTTTTTCTATTCTCAGCATTGTTACAAACTTCACGGGAGAAATACCATATTGCTTTATAAACAACTCTTTAAAATAATCATAACTGAGCTTTGTCTCATTACACATAGCTTTATAATCAAAATCCGGCTTTGTAAAATTTTCAAGCATATAATTATATGAGGGTATAATTTTTTTTGCCTGTTCATTAGTAAAATATTTTTCATTATGTTTTTTTATTTTCCTGATAATATCGTAAAATATTGACATAGACTCCGAATAATAACCGTTCTTTTTTGAATTCCAGATATTATAAAGCTTAATAAATAAATTTTTAAGTTCACTCATATTTTTCATTCCGCAGGCATAGTCCGGCATTTCATCGAGTGTGTCAAAATAAATATCTATACACACACCATGTATATGCTTTTCTACCGTATAAATCCCCTCTCCAATCCCTTTTGGAAGAAATCTGATTGAATTAGGCTCATCTTTTATAACATTATCATTAAAATTTGTTATACCCTCTCCCGATATAAAAAAAATTAATTCGTATACAGGTAAATTTGCATTATATTGTATTATGTATTTTCCATCAAATTCTTTTTTTGACTCATACATATTAACGGTATGTATTTTTGAAATATTAATCACTTCATTTTCAAACAGCATAACAATACTACCTCACTTTAAAATATTATATCAAACATATCAGTTGATGTCAAATAATTATCCTCATAAATTATAAAAACATCATAATTTACATTTACTTTAGTTATAAATTCGTTTATAATCAATTAAAAAATAATCAAAGGAGTATTTATAATGAATAAAAGAATTTATGAACTTACTAAATTAACTCTTGAAGGAAAGATGTATGCAAACCCTATTAAAACCGAGTATGACAGAGAAGATTTATTTCTTGCAAAGCAAAAAAGGGAATCAAAACGGCTTTGCGAATTTATTCTAAATCAAGAGCCGGTGCTAACACCATATTCTAAAATGACGGGATTTTTTAATTGCGACAGCTCTGTTGTGGGCGATGCGTTTCGCCGTATTGGTCATGAGAACTTTCAAAAAATGATAAAAGATTTTTATTGTAAATCCATTGATAACCTTTCCACTTTTGAATGGCAACACGCAACGGCTGATTATAAAAAGGTTTTAGAAAAAGGAATTTCGGGGATAATTGCCGAAATTGATGAATCACTTAAAAATCATACAGAAACTGAAAAAATTGAATTTTTAGAGGCATTAAAACGTGTTGCAAACGCACTTATACAATGGGCAGAGAAATGCTCAAAAAAAGCTTTAGAGCTTTCTGAAACTGTTGAGAATTTTGAGTACAAAAATAATCTCAAAAAACTTTCTGATACACTTCTTCGTGTACCGAAAAACAGACCTAAAAATTTCTATGAAGCAGTTTTGACTATTTATATATGTTTTTCGTCAGACCCTGACAGCGTAGGAACTTTAGACAGATATTTAAAGCCATTTTATGAAAAAGACATTAAAAGCGGTAATCTTACAAAAGAAGAAGCGAAAGAATATTTACAGGAACTTTTCTTAATGCTTCAGGCAGCAACACCTAAAGATGATAAAAGATTTACCAGAGGTGCGGAATCTCATTTTTGCATAGGCGGTTATCTCCCGAGCGGTGAAGACGGATTTAATGAGGTTTCAGAGTTGATTTTAGAAAGCTTAATTGAGCTTCCTACATGGATTCCGCAAGTAACACTCAGATGGACAAAAAAGACTCCGAAAGAAGTCTTCCGATATGTGCTTGACCTCGAAAGAAAAGATCCTCATAAAAGAATTGCCTTTCAAAATGATGAGAAACGAATGAAATGTTATACCGAGATTTGCGGATTTCCTTTTGAAAAGGCTGTGGCTTATACAACTGTAGGCTGTAACGAGCCGGCGTTTTTAGGGGCAATCACCGGAAGTAATTCAAAAATAAATTTTGCCCGCTCTACAGAAACTCTCTTCCATAAAAAGAGCGAAAAAATTGTAAACACCAAAAGCTTTGATGAGTTTTATCAGGTATTTTTAGAAGAACTGTTTTCAGACCTTGGAATTGCTTATGAGTATGATAATAAATACAACAGAGAGAGAGCGAAGGATATAAATTATCTGTCAAGCCTGTTCTTTCAAGGCTGTATAGAAAAGGCAAAAAGTCTGACACAAGGTGCGGGTGACATTGTTATTGCCTCGCCTATGTATATGGGAATTGCAAATGTAATTGATTCTTTGATAATTGTAAAACAGTTTGTATTTGATGAAAAAATAATCACAATGGCAGAACTTATTAAAGCTCTGGAAAATAACTGGCAGGGGTATGAAGATCTTCGTGCAATCATCCTGAAAAAAGGCGACTTTTTCGGTAATGATACCAAGCGTTCAAATTATGTTGCTCAAAAATTGTATCAGAGCTTATATGAATTTTTAAAAGATAAGACTAATTTATATGGTTATCATTGGCTTATCGGTGATCTTATGGGATATAATGTGCATCATAAATGGTTTGGAGAAAGAATGGAAGCAACGCCTGACGGAAGACATAAAGGAGATTCTTTAAAATTCGGACTTGGTCAAGGTGAAGGAAAGGACAGAAACGGACTTACAGCACTTTTAAATTCCATAGCAAAGATTGACCCCAATGCAATCGGATGCGGCTCTACCGTTACAAATATTATGATTGATGAACAGCTTATAAAAAATGATGACAATTTTGAAAAAACTGTTGATATGCTTGAAACATATTTCAAAAACGGTGGTGTTCATTTCCAGCTTACATATGTTTCAAAAGAAGATTTGATTAAAGCAAAAAAGACACCGGACAATTATAAAAATCTTCGTGTAAGAGTAAGCGGATTTTCAGATTATTTTGTAAAACTCAATGAGAGTATACAAGATGATGTTATAGAGAGGACGACGCAAAAATGAAAAAAATATAAATTGTTTAAGAATGTGATGATTCGGAGGGGTTAAAATGAAATTAAGAAATGATAAAGTTTTAATTTTTGGTGGCGGAAGCGGTATTGGAAAGGCTATTGCAAAACGGTTTTGTGATGCCGGTGCAAAAGTTTTAATAACAGGCAGAAATGAAGAAAAATTAAAGTCTGCAGTTTTGGAAATTAATGCTGACAATCTATATTACAAAGCTTTTGATATTACAAACATTAAAGAGCATAGCTCATTCTTTGATGAGTGTTCTGAATTATTGGGTGGTCTTAATGCATTTGTAAATGCGGCTGCGATTGGAACAAGTGTATTAACCGGCAGAGGATATGAACCATGGGATATCACCGAAGAAGAATGGGATACATTGACAGATATCAATTTTAAAGCCGCATTTTTTCTAATGCGTAATGAAATTGATTATATGATTGAAAGAAAAATAAGAGGTAATATTTTAAACATTGCTTCAAATGCTGCTTGTATGGACATAATTGGAAGCTATGGTGCTTCAAAAGAAGCTGTTATCAAATGGACAAGAGCGTTAGGTAAAAGATATGGACATAATGGCATTATAATTAACGGAATTGCTCCGGGTGCAACATTTACACCTATGATAGCACGCTATGCACACGATATTAATCAAAAATATGAACGCCATGCAATAGAAAGATATATCAGACCAGATGAAATTGCTGAACTTGCGTATTATCTTATGAGCGATTATGGAGAAATAATCTGTGGTCATACTGTTGTTGCCGATGGAGGAGATAATAATGCAACGCTTTAAAACTGTTTTGGGAAATATAACAGAAAAAGAAATAGGAGCAGTTCTTCCACATGAACATATTTACTGTTATAATGAATATCTTTATCAGATGGCAGGAAATAAGTATTTGAATAAAGAAAAAGTTTTTGATTATGCTGTAGAATTTTTAAAAATACTTAAAGAAAAATATGGTTTAAGAACTTTTATTGATTGTACTCCCGTAAACATCGGAAGAGATATCGCTATGTTAAAAAGAATATCTGAAGCAACAGGTATAAATATAATTTGTTCAACAGGTTTTTATTTTGTTGAAGAGGTGCTTTTTAATAATGTTCCGTCAGAGGTTTTGGCAGAATATATAGTTTCCGATGCAATTAATGTAAATGCAGGAATTATTAAATGTGCAGTTGAGAATGAAAGTATTTCACCGCTTAAGAACAAAGCGGCTTCGCCGCCACCGCCCCTTAAAGTTGCTGTAAAGTTTAAATTTATACAGGGCGGTAAGAAGAAGCAAAACGTTTTGTTCACGCCCATGTGCATTTCGGCAAAGCCGAAAAGTTTGCACGGGCATTAAATCAATATTTTTATTTCATAGGAAACGCAATTTCCTATGAAATAAAAAATTGCTGCGAGCAAGTGCAAAGGCACAACTTAAGTTGAATTTGCCGATTGTTATGCACACCAATGCAAGAAATAAAAACGGAATTAAAGCACTTGAAATTGTTTTATCTGAAGGTGTAAAACCGCAATGTGTGACAGTATCACATTTGAGCGATACAGGGGACAATGAGTATATAAAACATTTTGCAAAATGCGGTTGTTATATTGGGCTTGATAGACTCTACGAAAACACATCTGAAGAGTATATCAAAAGCAAGCTTGAGACTATAACAGCTCTGCATGAAGCAGGATACGAGGATAAGATTCTTTTATCTCATGATGCACTATTTTTTAGTGGTTTTTCAGAGCATCGAGAAACAAATCAGTTCCCCAGGTTTAATTATCTTTTTGATAATATTTTGCCAAAGTTGCCCAAAGAGCTTGTTGAAAAAATAACTATTAAAAATCCGATTAATATGCTTAAATGTATATAAGTATATTGGCGAACAGTAGGTACTTTGAGGAGTGCAAAATGATGAAAATAATTTTGATATGTTTAAGCGTAATTCTTATTTTGGAGTTATTCAGAGTTTATTATAAGAACTCAAAAAAATATAAACTTCTTCATAATGGAACAATAAATCTTGTTGGGAGAATTCCGTCTAATTTAGAAATTGTAGCTATTGGTTCGGGACCTGGCAAAAATGGTATATTTTTTGAATATGCAAAAGAGAGGGGACATAATTTTTGTACTGCTCCTCAAAGCTTTAAATATGGCTTTAGAATTTTGAAAAAGTTCAGCAAAAAAATTAAGAAAAATGCGGTCATTATCAGTGTTATTTGCCCACTGTCTTTTGGCTATAATAAAGATTGTTTATCGGATAATTATTCAGATGAGTTTTACGGAATATTAAAGCCATCAGAAATCGAGGGGTATTCACTAAAAAGAGCGTTAAGTTTGCGTTATTTATTTTTAAATGATTGGTTGAAAAAAATTAAATCAAATCATAATAAGAAAAAAGAAATAAAGACATTAAGACAGATAACAGTAGTTGATATATGGAAAAGACAGTTTGATTTAGTGGATTTGGAAAACCCGGAGCAATCAGAAAAACACCAAAATGCATTTAAAGAAAAGGTAGAAATATTGTGTAATACAATAGCATTTTGCAGAAAAAATCACTATAGACCTATTATGGTGATTCCACCTGTTCCATTGGTAACAAGAAAACATTTTTCTCAAGCTTTTCTTCACGAGTTTTTATACTCTCATGTTAATAAAATAAAAGAATCGTATGATTGGATAAAAGTTCTTGACTATATGGCTGATGAACGCTTTTGTGATGAGCATTTTAAAAATGATATTTTTCTTAACGATAACGGAGCAAAAACATTTTCAACAATTTTGTTTAATGATATAGAAAAAATAATGGGAGGTAAACAGATTTAAAATATGAAAGCAATAATTTTTGATATAGAAAGAAATTCATATGTTGACGGTCCGGGAATACGTACAACCATATTCTTCAAAGGGTGCAACTTGAGATGTAAATGGTGTCACAATCCTGAAAGTCAGGCCTTTAAGCCTCAGATAATGTTTTATAAAAATAAATGCACAGGCTGTGGAAAATGTGCCAGAGTCTGTCCAAACAATTTACAAAAATGTGATTTCTGCGGAAAATGTGATTTGTTTTGTCCTAATGATGCAAGGAAAATCTGCGGAAAGGAATATAGCGTTGACGAGGTTTTGAAAGAGGTAATAAAGGATAAAACATTTTATGAAACCTCAGACGGCGGTGTGACATTTTCAGGCGGAGAATGTATGCTTCAAATTGATTTTCTCACCAAAATTCTTAAAAAATGTAAAGAAAACAATATACATACAGCAGTAGACACCGCAGGAAATGTACCGTTTGAATATTTTGAAAAAATATTGCCATATACAGATTTATTTCCCTATGATGTAAAATGCCATGACGAAAAATTACATATTGAAGGTACGGGTGTATCAAATAAGCTGATACTTGATAATTTGAAAAAGCTTTCCCAAATAGCTGATATTATTATAAGAATACCCGTTATACCCGAATTTAATGAAAGCCCCGAAGAAATCGGAAATATAGCAGAATTTTTAAACAGTATTAATTTAAAAAATGTCGAGCTTCTTCCCTATCACCAAATGGGTGAACATAAATATAATGCTTTAAATATGCAGTTTAAAGTCTATAACATTCCTGCAAAGGATGTTTTAGATGAATATAAAAAGCTTTTCTAAAAAGACTAAAGTGCGGACACATTCCCCGGACTAATTTATGCTATTAATCCCGGAATAAGTCCGCACTTCTGTTTCACACTTTAAGTATCTTCATTTTTTCTAAAATGCATTTATCTCTTTTCATACTCTTTGTTAATCGTAAATATTGTTATAAAATAACCGTTTTCGGTAACATCAAGTATTTTTGAGCATTCACTAAAGCTATCATCATATGATTTTACATCAGACGGTTCAGACACTTTCACATTCACACTGTTCGTTCCCAATATTGTTGTAAACAATTATACCTATAGAGATGTTCCAATAGCTCATTTTACATACGGTTATCGCGGCTACGCCAGGTACTACTGTGAAAATGTCAACATCGAAGTCACACCCGGAACACTTTGTTATATTCCAAAAGGCACTACAGTTAACTTTCTTGAAGATAAAGATTATGCATACTATAAAATTTATTTTAATTTAGTTGATGTAAAAACAGGTGAAGATATAAATTTAAATGAACTTCCACCTCTGTATTTTAATAACATAAGCAAAGAATTATCAAGCTTTATAAGTGAATTTGCATTATTCTATTCAATTAACAGCGATTTTTCACAATTTAAATTCAGATCCATGCTATATGATTTTTTCTATAAAATCAAATCGTTACAAAGCGATATGAATAATTCAACAATTACTTCAATGCTATCAAATGCTATAGCATATATGCAAGCCAATTACACAAGTAATTTTACAACAAAAGATCTTGCGGATATGTTTAATCTCAGTGAACCATATTTTCGTTCGCTTTTTAAAAAACAAATGAACATCACTCCGACAGAATATAAAAAACTATTTAAGAATCAGACGTGCATGTGAAACAATCATAACAACACCTTATTCATTTTCACACGTTTCTGAACTTGTCGGGTACAATGATCCACAGTATTTTTGCAAAATATTTAAAAGCATCGTAGGCTGTTCCCCAACAAAATACAAACAGGAAAATGCAAATACTAAGAAAAAACGACTATTTCACTTGATAAGCTTGGTTTAATTCCTCCAAACTTCAAATCACTGAATTAAAAAGTTAAAACTCTTGAAATCGGATTAATAACCCGATTTCAAGAGTTTTTAAATTTCTTATAATTTTTTAGTTCTAACCTCTTCACAAATTCTTTCAACAAATGCATCAACACTCATTGCACCGATGTCGCCATCTTTTCTTTCACGAACAGATACAGTTGCGTTTTCAATATCCTTATCACCGATAACAAGCATATAAGGAACTTTTTCAAGCTGGGCTTCACGAATCTTATATCCGATTTTTTCAGAACGGTCATCAACTTCAACTCTGTTGATTCCTGCTTCTTCAAGCTTTTTCTTAACCTCATATACATAATCTAAATGTCTGTCTGCAATTGCAAGCAGTTTAACCTGAACAGGTGCAAGCCAAACAGGAAATGCTCCCGCATATTTTTCAATCAGTAATGCAAGAGTACGTTCATAGCAGCCTATTGATGTTCTGTGAATGATATACGGATTCTTCTTTGTTCCGTCTTTATCAACATATTCCATACCGAATTTTTCAGCAAGCATCTGGTCAATCTGAATTGTAATAAGTGTATCTTCTTTTCCGTGAACATTTTTAATCTGAATATCAAGCTTAGGGCCATAGAAAGCAGCTTCACCTATACCAATCTTGTACGGAATTTTAAGGTCGTCAAGAATCTTTTTCATAACGCCCTGTGCTTCATCCCACTGCTCAGGAGTTCCGATGTATTTTTCTTTATCATCAGGATCCCACTGTGAGAATCTGTATGATACATCTTCATATAGACCTAAAGTCTTTAACATAAAGTTTGTTAATTCAAGACAATGTTCAAATTCTCCTTCAAGCTGTTCAGGAGTACACATCAAATGTCCTTCTGAAATTGTAAACTGTCTTACTCTGATAAGACCGTGCATCTCACCTGACGCTTCATTTCTGAATAATGTTGAAGTTTCCGCAAGTCTCATCGGTAAATCTCTGTAAGAACGGCCTCTGTTTAAAAATGCCTGATACTGAAACGGGCAGGTCATCGGACGAAGTGCAAAAACTTCCTTATCCTTTTCTTCATCACCCATTATAAACATTCCATCCTGATAATGATCCCAGTGACCTGATATTTTATATAAATCACTCTTAGCCATGAGAGGTGTTTTGGTTAACTGCCAGCCTCTTTTTTGTTCTTCATCTTCAACAAATCTTTGTAACAGCTGAATAATTCTTGCACCTTTCGGAAGTAATATCGGCAACCCCTGACCAATAACCTCAGAGGTTGTAAACAATTCCAACTCACGACCCAGCTTATTGTGATCTCTCTTTTTTGCTTCTTCAAGCTGTTCAAGATGTGCTGCAAGGTCGTCTTTATTCGCAAAAGCTGTACCGTAGATTCTCTGAAGCATCTTGTTTTTCTCGTCACCTCTCCAGTATGCACCTGTTGCGCTCAATAGCTTATATGCTTTCACCTTACTTGTGTATGCAACGTGAGGTCCTGCACAAAGGTCTGTAAATTCTCCCTGCTTGTAGAAGGATATTACAGAATCCTCTGGCAAATCATTTATAAGCTCAATCTTATAAGGTTCATCCTTCATTAATTCAATAGCTTCTGCACGGCTTAACTCAAAGCGTTCTATCTTTAAGTTTTCCTTTGCAATCTTCTTCATTTCCTTTTCGATTTCTTCCAGATCTTCAGGAGTAAAGGTGTGTTCCGTATCAAAATCATAATAGAATCCATTATCAATTGCAGGACCTATTGCAAGCTTTGTTTCAGGGAACAATCTTTTTACAGCCTGTGCCATAACATGGGAGGCTGAATGTCTTAAAATCTGCAGTTCATTCATTTCACTCATTTTTTTCAAATCCTTTCAATAATTTTTTGTTTAATCATCGGGAATTTATATTTATAAAAGAACAAAGTGGCTTCGCCGCCACTGCCCATCAAAGTTACGGTAAAGTTTAAATTTATACAGGGCGGTAATAAGAAGCAAAACGCTTTGTTCACGCCCATGTGCATTTCGGCAAAGCCGAAAAGTTTGCACGGGCATTAAATCAATATTTTTATTTCATAGGAAACACAATTTTCTATGAAATAAAAAACACCCGAAAGTCTTAAATGCTTATTAAGCATTTAAACTTAGGGGTGCAAAATTCAATTTCACACGGTTCCACCCTAATTACAGCAAAAGCCGTCTCTTAATTTTCCCATAACGCAGGGTTATTGCGGCAATACCTAATAAGCTTCCGCCTTTCAATACGCAACTCCAAAGTGGTATTCGCCGTACCTCACCAAAGAATGCTTACAGCCACGACATTCTCTCTCTTATAGCTACCGATACAGTTACTGTCTTTATCACAGTCTTTATATAAATTATGACACTTTTTTTGAATTTTGTCAATAGTTTTTTTCTTTTTTATCGTTATTTTGTGCTAAAATTTTATTTGTTCTGAAATATATTTATTTTTTGAAAGCACTTTATACAAAACAACAGAACAAACTAATCCAAATCCCGCCTGAAGCAAATTTCCGGGCATACCGGCCAGTGCAGTCAAAAAACTTTTATATAAGATTGCATCAAACAGAAAATATCCGCAAATCATAATCATTTCAGCAAGAAAACAGCACAAAACAGCTAAAACTGTTTTATTTAATTTTCCGGCATTCTTATATAATAAAGCAACAAAAAATGCCATTAAAGCTTTTATTATTAAAGTCGCAGGAGCATATATCGCATAGTCACTTACAATATCCACAAGACATGAGCCTATACCGGCAGCCATAGCACCGTATGCCGGTCCCAGAAAAATACCGCACATAACAACCATACAGTCACCTATATTAACATATCCTCCCGTCCCCATCATAGGAATCTTTATTATCCATGTTGCTACAAAGGTTAATGCCGCAAATACCGAACAGGTAACCATTTTCTTTGTTTTCATAAAACCACTTCCTTTACTAAAATATATCAGTAAAAAAATAAAATGTCAATAAATTGATTTGATTATTTTAACCAATTCTATAATATGTGCAATTATATTAAGGTTTTAAAAAAAATGTTGTGCAATTATTACTGCTCCTTTTCTTGACATAAAAAGTTAAAAATGATAAAATAAATTATAGTTTATTGAAAGGACTGTAATAATGAAACCAAAACTCAGTACGGTATTTCCGATATTCAGCAATTCCCAAATCGGCGAGCATATCGTGGAATCGGTTAAAATAAATAAAAAACACAGAAGTATGGATATTACACTTGAAGAAAATCTTCCTGATAATGAGCTTGAAGAGCTTGAGGAACGTATCAGGAATTACTATAATCTGATTAGTGTAAGAATAAAAAATCAACATGACATTATAAATGATAAAATATGGGCAAATGCCAATAATTATAATTATCAGTTTCAGCAACAAATAAAGAATAATATCAATAAACAAAACAGCAGCGGAAATATTCTGTCTGATGCTTCTCTCGGAAAAGCATATGTCAAGGAAATGATATACGGCCGTTCTATAAGAGATGACCTCATACCTATAAAAGCAATTGATGAGGATTCCGGAACGGTATGCTTTGCAGGTGAAATATTCAATGTTGAAACAAAAGAAATCAAAAGCAAAAAAACAGAAAAAGAATTTTTTCTTTGTGTATTTGACATTACAGATTATCAGGATTCCATAACAGCACAGTTGTTTATTGAAAAAACAGAAAAAAAACTTGATGCTATTAAAAGCGTCAGCGAAAGAATTAAAAAAGGGCTCAATGTTGTTGTTAAAGGAAAAGCTCAGTATAATGAATATGCAAAAGAAGTAGTTGTTTCGGCAAGTGGAATCGGTGAGGGTGTAAAACCTCCCGAGAGAATGGATAATGCTGAGGTTAAAAGAGTAGAGTTACATATGCATACACAAATGTCTGCAATGGATGCGGTATCATCTGCAAAGGATCTTATTAACCGTGCAATAAAATGGGGACACAAAGCTATTGCACTCACAGACCACGGTGTTGTACAAGCCTTTCCCGATGCAATGAAAGCTTCAGATTTAAATCAGAAAATCAAAGTATTATACGGAGTTGAAGGTTATCTCATTGATGACAGTTTAAAAATAATTTATAATGAACAGGGCGGTGACATCAAGGGCTCTTTTGTCGTATTCGATATTGAAACAACAGGTCTTAACAAGGATAAGTGTTCAATCACCGAAATAGGTGCAGTCAAGGTTGTAAACGGTGAAATAACCGACACATTTTCAAGCTTTGTTAATCCTTTAATGCCAATACCGAAAAATATACAGGAGCTTACCGGAATTACTGACGATATGGTAAAAAAAGCACCTACAGAACAGGAAATTATTCCAAAATTCCTTGAATTCTGCAAGGGCAGTGTACTTGTTGCTCATAATGCAAATTTTGATATAGGTTTTATAAAAAAATGTGCAGATATGTTTAATTTACCATTTGATTTTGCATATCTTGATACTCTGATGCTTGCACGTTGTTTATACCCCGATTTAAACAATCATAAGCTTAACACACTTTCCAAGCATCTGAATATTATTCTTGAAAATCACCACAGAGCAGTTGATGATGCTAAGGCAACTGCAGAAATTTTTGTAAAAATGCTTGAAAATCTTAAGGAAATACCTGTTACCCAATTAAATGATTTAAACAGTTCATTTGATTTATCTCAGTCTGTTAAGAAAAATAAAGCATATCACATTATTATCCTTGCAAAAAACCTTCAGGGTGTACGAAACCTTTATGAAATGATAACAGCCTCACAGCTAAAATATTTCCACAGAACCCCAAGAATTCCGAGAACTCTGCTTGAACAAAAACGTGACGGTCTTATTTTGGGGTCAGCCTGTGAAGCCGGAGAGCTTTTCGGAGCAATTGTTGATAACAGCAGTGAAGATAAAATAAAACAGATTGTTGATTTTTATGATTATCTTGAAATACAACCTATTGGTAACAATGCTTACATGATAGCCGATGAAGATCATCCCGATGTAAATGATGATGAGGATTTGAGAAATTTTAACCGCAAAATAGTAGAATTGGGCGAAAAATATAATAAACCTGTTTGTGCCACCTGTGACGTTCATTTTCTTGACCCTGAGGGTGCAAATTTCAGAAAAATCCTTATGCATTATAAAGGCTTTAAAGATGCTGATAATCAGGCACCGTTATATCTTCGTACCACAGATGAAATGCTTGAAGAATTCAGTTATCTTGGTGAAGAAAAAGCCTATGAGGTTGTTGTAACAAACACAAATATGATTGCTGATATGATTGAAGATGTTCGTCCGATACCTCCTACAAAGTGTCCTCCGGTTATAGACGGTGCTGAAGATGATATTGTGCGTGACTCCTTTAACAAAGCAAAAGCAATATATGGTGACCCTCTCCCTGCTGAGGTTAAGGCACGTCTTGACAAGGAGCTTTATTCAATTACTACATACGGATTTTCGGTTATGTACAAAATAGCACAGGAGCTTGTCAGAAAATCATTACGTGACGGGTATCTTGTAGGCTCCCGTGGTTCTGTCGGTTCTTCCTTTGTTGCATTCCTGTCTGACATAACAGAGGTTAATTCCCTGCCTGCACACTATATCTGTCCAAATTGTAAAAATGTTGAATTTGTAGGAAGTGAAACAGGTATTTCCGGATGCGACCTCCCTGATAAAGTCTGCCCGAAATGCGGTACAGAGTATATAAAAGACGGACATGATATTCCTTTCGAAACATTTTTGGGCTTTAAAGGTGATAAAGAACCTGATATTGACCTTAACTTTTCCGGTGATTATCAGCCTGTTATTCATAAATATACTGAAACATATTTTGGTGAAGGATTTGTTTTCAGAGCAGGAACAATAGGAACTGTTGCAGAAAAAACAGCATTTGGCTATGTAAAAAAATATGCTGAAGAAAAAGGAATAAAAATCAGGAATGCAGAAATGAAGCGTCTTGCAGGAGGCTGTGTTGGTGTTAAAAGAACAAGCGGACAGCACCCCGGCGGTATTATTGTTGTACCTCACAGAAATGACATTCATGAATTTTGTCCTGTACAGCACCCTGCAGATGACCCTAACTCCGACATAATCACCACACATTTTGATTACCATTCAATAGATCAGAATCTGTTAAAACTTGATGAGCTTGGTCATGATGACCCTACAGTAATCAAAATGCTGCAGGATTTAACAGGACTTGACCCGCAGACTATTCCTTTGGGAGACCCCGAAACCTTAAGTCTATTTACATCAATTGATGCATTAAAGATAAAACCGGGTGAGGATATAGGCTCTAATCTCGGTACATACGGCGTTCCCGAATTTGGAACAAAATTTGTACGTCAGATGCTTGAGGATACAAAACCAAAAACCTTTTCAGAACTTGTTAGAATTTCAGGACTTTCACATGGTACTGATGTTTGGCTTGGAAATGCTCAAACACTTATTCAAGAGGGAATTACTGACCTTTCACACTCAATCTGTGCCCGTGATGATATTATGATTTATTTAATTTCAAAGGGTGTTGAGGCAGGTCATTCATTTAAAATAATGGAAAGTGTTAGAAAAGGTAAGGGACTAAAGCCTGAAGATGAAGAAGCAATGATTGCCGCTGACGTTCCGCAATGGTATATTGACTCATGTAAAAAAATAAAATATATGTTCCCAAAAGCCCACGCTGTTGCATATGTAACAATGGGATTCAGAGTTGCTTACTACAAGGTACATCACCCAAAAGCATTCTATATCGCATATTTCAGTGTCCGGGCAGATGATTTTGATGCTTCTATCATGGCGCATGGAATGCAGGTTGCAAGAAATGCCATGCAGGAACTGATAGATAAAAAGAAAAATAACACCATTTCACCTAAGGAAGAAAATGTTATTCCTATTTTAGAAATATGTATTGAAATGTATGCACGAGGCTTTACATTTGCGCCGATTGATTTATATAAATCTCATGCTGTAAATTTCTTAGAGTGTGATGAGGGTATCAGACCACCGCTGAATGCTCTGCCCGGGCTTGGCGAGAACGCCGCAAAAAGTATTCAGGAGGCACGAGAGCAGGAACCATTTAAAACTATTGAGGACCTAAGAAAAAGAACAAGCATCACACGAACTAATATTGAACTTCTTCAAGCAAATCACTGTCTTGATGATTTACCTGAATCCGATCAGGTTACAATTTTTGATACTATTTTTTAAATTTCTCTGTAACTTAAATAAATTATTAAAAATTGGGTATACTCATTTTATAAAAGAAAAAAAGGAGTATAAACATATGGTAGAACAAGATACTATAAAATTATTAAGAGAATGCGATGCCGGAATAAAAATGGGTGTAAGTTCAATTGATGATGTTTACGAATACGTTCAAAATGAGGAATTTAAAAATCACCTTAATGCGTGTAAAGATGAACACGAAAAACTAAATAAAGAAATTCAGGAACTACTTGATAAATATGACGATGAGGGAAAAAATCCAAATCCAATTGCAAAAGGTATGTCCTGGATGAAAACCAATATGAAACTGGCTATGGGTGAATCGGATAAAGCCGTTGCCGATTTGATGACTGACGGCTGTAATATGGGCGTAAAATCTCTCAACAAATATTTAAATCAATATGAAGCAGCCGATGAAATCTCAAAAGACATTACAAAAAGATTAATCAAGCTCGAAGAAAAATTAACAGAAGATATAAGAAAATTCCTGTAATAATATCAATTTCACATTTTAAAAGCATACCGCCTTATTTGACGATATGCTTTTTTATACATCAAAATTTTTATATTAACCAACAATTTGTGATGCTCTTTGCAACGCTTCATCAATGTTTGAACAGAAATTCTCAGAACCTATAACTTTATCAAGACCTGCTTTTTGAATTGATAACATAGGCTGTGGATTAACATGAGACAAAATAACTTTAATTCCTTTTTTATGATACTTTTCACAAAGCTGTTCAAGTGTTCTTAACGCTGTAATATCAATCGCATTAACGCTTCTCATCCTGAAAATAAGACACTTTGTATCCTTCTTAAC
>JAZOTP010000004.1:0-10398 GCA_045657705.1 Clostridia bacterium | reverse complement strand
TCAATTCCGTCAAAGCCCATTTCTTTAGCCTTATCAATAGCACCAAAGTAATCTAACTTTCCTGCTCTGATGTACTGTGAAAAAGAATATGAACTAACACCTATTTTCATAATAAAAACACTTCCTTTTAATCGTCTATTATTACTTCATGACCTGTACGGGCAGATTCGTATATAGCGTCAAGGATTTTCATAACTTCAATTCCATCCTCTGCCGGTGCTATACATTCACAACCGCTTACAATACAGTCAACAAAATGCTGCATTTCGCCAACAAAGCCAGGAACCGATTTTTTATAATTTTCTGTTTTAGGTGTAATATCTGCAAGATAATCATTAACAACTGTATATATTTTAAAATCATTACCCGAAAGATTCATACCGCCCTTAGTTCCAAACAATTCTTTCTTTGTTGACTCTTCACCGTTTAAGCTGTAGCTTGTTTCAAGAAGTGTTGTCTTTCCGCCCTCATACTTAATTAATGCAACAGCAAAATCTTCAACGTCATAAATATCATCATCGTTTGCACCGTCAGGCTTCCAGCCAACACTTGTCTTTAAATATGGTCTGTTTTTCAATCTGTCTTCTACAGATGCAAAAACCGATTTAACCTTAGGTCTTCCCATCAAGTATCTTGTGTGATCGATTACATGAACACCCAAATCTATTACAGGGCCACCTGCAGAACGGGATTTATCTGTAAACCAACCGCCCGGAGCACCGTGACGTCTCAAATATGTAGCTTTGGAATAGTATATATCTCCCAGATAATCATTATCAATGAAATCTTTTGCAATGCTTGACTCGTCACCGAATCTCATAACAAATCCTATCATTAAGAGCTTATTGTTTTTCTTTGATGCTTCAAGCATTGCTTCAGCATCCCTTGCATTTGTAGCCATAGGTTTTTCACATAAAACATGAAGTCCTGCATTCAATGCATCAATAGAGCATTTTGCATGACTACAGTTCCACACACAAACGTCAACTGCGTCAAGCTGTTCATTCTTAATCATTTCTTCATGATTTTCATAGGTTTTTTCTATACCGAAATCAGCCGCTGTTTTAGCAAGCACTTCAGGATTTATATCGCAAATTGCAACAATTTCTGCCTCTTTTACTTCTTTATAGGCTTCAAGATGAACCTTTGCAATATTACCTGCACCAATCATGGCAATTCTTATCTTTTTCATTTTTATACACTCCTTATTTTTTTATTGCTTTTTTTGCAATTTTATTGTATACTTAAATTAATACAATGTCAATATAATATATTGCCCGTTAATGACACAAAATTGCTCAAGGAGTATTTATATGGAGAAAAAATTTTATGAAAACCATTCAATTATTAATGATAGAGAACTTCCCTTTATATTTCACTACGATACTGTTTCATCAGGATTCATTTCACATAACTGGCACAGCAACATCGAACTTCTGTACATCACCAACGGAAGCGGTGAGGTTCATTGTTCTTCTGTCACATATCCGGTACAAAAAGGTGACATTTTTATTGTAAATTCAAATGCACTTCACTCTGTAATATCAGCTTCTTCTATAAATTATTACTGTCTCATATGCGATGCTGATTTTTGTTTGAATAACGGTTTGGACACAGAAAATATAAACTACATAAATATAGTAAAGTCAAAGACTGCAGAAAGTCTGTTCTGTAATGTTGTTAATGAATTTTCCCGAACAGATGACAATTTCCGTTCTGCTTCAATAAAGTCCACTATTCTACAGCTTCTGGTTTATCTTTCGGTAAATTACTCAGAAAAAAAGGGTAAAACAGCAAAACCGGTCTCAACTACCGATGAAAATATAAAACTGGCAATCGGATACCTCAAATCACATTTTAATGAACAGCTTACAATAGATGAAATAGCAAAAAAGGCTAATCTCAGCAAATACTATTTCATACGTCAGTTTAAAGCAGCAACAGGTCTTTCTCCAATTGCTTTTTTAAATTCCATAAGATGCGAAAATGCCAAGAAATTGCTTGCAAAAAATAAATATTCAATACACGAAATTGCGATACAATGCGGATTTGAAAATGATTCTTATTTTTCAAAAACATTTAAAAAATATACCAATATGCTTCCAAAAGAATTTCAAAAAAGCAATATAATGTTATTAAACAGCAATATAAATAATTGACATTTATTCATTTGTATTATATCATTAAAGCAATAAAATGAAAGGATGTGGCATCATGTATAAATTTCCAATTGGAATTATGGTGGATTCAATAAAAGAAGACACAAAAACAGCAGTTGTAAAAGCCGCAAAATTAGGTGCAAGGGGTATTCAGATGTATTCAACAAGTGGTGTAAACGCACCCGAAAATCTCAGCACCGATAAAAGACGTGATCTTTTAAATCATGTTAAAGATAACGGCTTGGTTTTTTCTGCGATATGCGGAGATCTTGGAATGGGCTTTATTAATCCCGAAAAAAACCCTGAGCTTATCGAAAAATCAAAAATTATAATGGAGCTTGCAAAGGAGCTTGAATGTGATGTTGTTACAACTCATATAGGTGTTGTACCTGACGATCCGAATCATGACAGATACAAAATAATGCAGGAGGCTTGCTATGAGCTTGCACAATATGCCGACAGCATGAAATCACACTTTGCAATTGAAACAGGTCCTGAAACATCTTTAACATTAAAGAACTTCCTGGATTCTCTTAATTCTAAAGGTGTTGCAGTAAACTTAGACCCTGCAAACCTTGCAATGGTAACACGCGACGACCCTGTACAGGCAGTATACAACCTTAAGGATTACATAGTTCACACCCATACAAAGGACGGTATTAATTTAAGAGATTGTAACCCCGAATTTATATATCGCAGTGTACATCCTGTTCCTGAAAGCTATTTTGGTGTAGCATATTTTCAGGAAGTTCCATTAGGTACAGGCAGTGTTGATTTTAAAGCTTACCTTGCAGCCCTTGAAGATATTGGTTATAAGGGCTATTTAACAATTGAACGTGAATGTGGAGAAAATCCTGAAGCTGATATTAAAACAGCTGTTGATTTTCTTAACGGCATTATAAACGAATAATCCCAATAACGGCTAAGGCATTTTGCATCAGCCGTTTTTTTAGTTCGTTATTATACTACTTAATACTACTTTATGCTATTTTATACAATTTGTCAATATAAAATCATATTTTGTATTGTAATAATTTTTGAGGTGATACTATGCGTCCGTTAAAACAAAAAATCAGTATAACGATTGACGAAGATATTTTAAAAATTATAAAAACATTAGCAGAAGATAATGATCGTTCTCTTTCCCAATACATTAATTTAGTATTAAAAGAACATCTGAGCAAGAATCAAAAAAAATCGCATTAACACTAAAATGTGTTATGCGATTTTTTATCTGTTCCGATATTTTCCTATAAAATTATACTATTACTCCGCAAGCAATTTTTGTTCCTGAATTACCTGCCGGCTGGGTAGTAAAATCATCAGGATTAGAGTGAATTACAACACTTTTTCCAATGACATCTTTTACAGAAAATCTGTCTGTCAAAAACACTGAAAAAGCAGAGCCGTTCACTCCAAACAACGGCGGCATATCTCCTGCATGATATGGATGAGCGCAGTTGTTTGGATTATAATGCGTCAAAGCATCAGCAAAAAAATCCGTTTCATTTCCACTACAGCTGCCGCCACTATGAATGTGCATTGCAAAAATTGGTTTTTTGCACGCATCGTTAGTTGACGGCAATCCTGACATATGAGTCTCGACAAGAACGCCCGTTTTTGTCTGATAAAATAAAACTTTCCCCCGTATCGTCGGATAATCAGGGCTTCCTTTTACCGATGCAATTGCCTGAGGTTTTCGTCTTATGAAAGATAAAAAATTTATATTGTTCAATTATAATCACCTGCTAAAATTTTAATCTAATATCAGATTATGCCCTTTACTTTAAAATGGTGATATAATTCGGCTTGTAACAACTAAGATATTTTGACCATTTTGGAGCTATAAAAAAAATTATAATAAAAACTTAAAAACAACTATGAGAATATTTTGCATAATTAAATCTTTATTTTTATGATAAATTTTCTACAGCTTCAATCCCGTCAAAAAGCATATCTGCCGTAACTTCATACGGGATTACCTTCATATCGGGATCATGCAAAGCACTTTCTACGGATGTCTTTAAATATTCCCTGTCACATGGTATTCCTCTTTGCTTTAATGTAGTTTCAATATCAAGCGAATTTAAAAATTCTTTTATTTTTCTTGCCTCATCTTCTTTTTTATCGACCATAAGTTGAATCATGGTGCAATACCCCACCACATCACCATGAAGGAATTTTTCTTCAAATCCCTCTATTGTTGTAAATCCGTAAAACATTGCATGAGCCATTGCTCCGTTATAATCGGGATTTATAAGCATCGAAACCATACCGGTTGAAATAATAATTGCAAGAACCGTTTCACAAAGTGCATCATTAACTTCATTCTTTTTACAAGCTTCAACCGCATCATGTGCATATCTCATCAGAGGCACATTACACATAGTGCTGAGTGTAAGACCTAATTCAGAAGAATAATCAAGCTCATGTCCCCGTGCAGAAAATTCAACCTCATAATGCTTTGCCAATGTATCCCCCACTCCCGCACGCAAAAATTCATACGGAGCCTGTGCTATTATTCTTGTGTCTATAAAACAGTGAAAAGCAGGCTTTTTAAAATATGCAAACTTTTCAAAAACATGATTTTTTGTGTAAACCACTGATAATGCAGACGCAGCTGCACAGGTAGATGCAATAGTCGGAACAGTTACAACGGGTACATTCATTCTCTCAGCAAGACATTTAGCCGTATCCAATGCCTTTCCACCGCCCACTCCTACAACGAAATCTATTTCCTTATCAAAATATTCATTGTATAATTCAGTAATTCTCTCATCATAGCATTCTTTACCGTAAATTACGGTATCAACAACAGTAAAATCAGAAGAAACATTTTCTAAAAGCTTATCCTTTGCGGCTTTCAGAGCCTTTTCTCCTCCTACAATTAAAAAACGCTCACCTAAGCTTTTACAAATCTCATTAAACTTTGTATATGCATTATCACCTATAGTATATGCAGGAAAAAATCTTTGTAACATTAGTCGGTCTCCTTAATCTTATACTTTAATTATTCTGTCCTATCTCAGCAGGCTCATACTCCTGAAGCGGTGCAAGGAATTTATTTTCCCGAAGCTTTGATTCAATCAAGTCAAGAGCTTCAATATTATCCGCTGTTATAGTATGATAATGATACCCTGCTGTAACATTTTTAAGAAGACTTGATTTGCCCGCAGCTATATTTTCAAGAAATTTTTTTACATCCAACCTTGATTTTATATTCATTTCGGCACTTACTTTATTGTAAAACTTATGATATATAAATACATCCCGTACCACTCCACCTAAATCAACAATCAAATTCAATTCCTTTTCCACATCTTCATCAGAATGAATCACTTTAAACACTCTTTGAATCTGTTCCTTTTTTTCAATAACATACCCTCTCGAATGTGACAAAATTGAATAACCGTCTTCTCTTAACCGGGCTATATCCTTAACAATTATCTGTCTGCTTACTCCGTATTTTTGTGACAAAAATGTTGCACAAACAGGCTCTTTTGCATCATTCAGGCATATTAATATACCCTGTCTTCTCAATTCACCCTTCATAAATACCTCCCACTCAGATTACTGCGTGCAGATTTTTTAATGAAAGGTCAAGAATAGGTGATGAATGTGTAAGTGCACCGCTGGATATATAGTCAACACCAAGATCTGTAAGCATTGCTATATTTTCTTTTGTTACATTTCCTGATACTTCCACTCCAGCTCTGCCTGCAATATATTCCATTGCAGTTTTAATTTCTTCATGTGTCATATTGTCAAGCATGATAATATCAGCTTTTGCATCAACAGCTTCCTTTACCATGTCAAGATTTTCAACCTCTACCTCTATTTTTCGAACAAAAGGAGCATAGGCTTTTGCCATTTCAACAGCTTTTTTTACTCCACCTGCCGCACCAATATGGTTATCCTTAAGCAATACGCCGTCGGATAAATTATATCTGTGATTACATCCACCGCCGATTCGTACAGAATATTTTTCAAAAATACGGTTATTCGGTGTAGTTTTTCTTGTATCAAGAAGAGTGGTCTTACTTCCCTTTAACAGTTCAGTAACCTTTCTTGTGTATGTTGCAATACCGCTCATTCTCTGAAGATAATTAAGTGCGGTACGCTCACCCGATAAAAGAACTCTTATATCCCCTCTGACCTTTGCAATAAGCTCACCCTTTCTGATGTCTTTTCCGTCCTCTGCAAAAAAGGTCACTTCTGTCTTTTCGTCTATTAATGTGAATACTCTTTCAAATACCTGTATACCGCAAAGAACTCCGTCCTCTTTACATATAAGATCAACTTCTCCGAGCTTTTCAGACGGCATAACACTGTTAGTTGACACATCTTCACTTGTAATATCCTCTTCTAACGCACTCATAATAAGCGGATCAACCTTTAATTTTAATGTTGCTTTATCAAACATATTATATTCCTACTTTCATTTATTTGCTTTTTCTATTTCTTCCAGCACCAATTTGCGGTACATGGCTTCTATTTCTTTTTTATCATTATACTTTGAAATATCAATTTCCGGCAGTTCCTTAACAGCTTTAGGATTGTTTTTTATATCAATTGCCGCACGCTTTGCAAAAACAAGACTTTCAAGCAAAGAATTACTTGCAAGACGGTTTTTTCCATGCACTCCGTTGCAAGCAGTCTCACCAACAGCATACAGCCGCTCCATTGAGGTTTTACTGTTATAATTAACCTTAATTCCCCCCATAAAATAATGCTGTGACGGCACTACAGGAATACATTCTTTTGTAACATCATAATTCTTTTCTTTACAATGCTTTGCTATATTTGGAAAATGCTCCTCTATTTCTTCCTTAGGAATTGTAGTCAAATCCTCCCACACAAAATCTGTACCGTCCTTTTTCATTTGCTCCTTTATAGCATTGGTAAGCAAATCTCTCGGCAAGAGTTCATTTACAAAGCGTTTTTTATTTTTATCATAGAGCTTCGCACCCTCACCCCGTACCGATTCCGATATAAGGAAGCTTCTTTCGTTAGGTTCCTGTGAATAAAGTGTAGTTGGATGAATTTGTATGTAGTTCATATTTTTAAGTTCTATACCGTGCTTTACAGCTATTGCTACAGCGTCCCCCGTAAGATGTCTGAAATTTGTAGAATGCTTGTAAAGACCACCTATTCCTCCGCAGGCTAATACCGTATATCCTGCCCTTACAGTTTCAATCAAACCGTCAGCCGTTTCAATTACAGCACCTACACACTCACTGCCGTCTGTTATTATATCAAGCAAAGTAGTGTATTCCAAAATCTCAATATTATTCCTCTTAGTTACTTCACTCAACAGCTTACTCGTGATTTCCTGTCCTGTGATGTCATGATGAAACAGGATACGGTTTTGTGAATGTGCACCTTCCCTTGTATAATTAAAATTCCCCTTATCATCACAGGAAAATTCCACTCCATAGCTTACAAGGTCATTTATTATATCCACAGAAGAGTTAATCATAATGGAAACACTCTCTTTATCATTTTCATAATGACCTGCTTTTAATGTATCTTCAAAAAACGAATCAAAATCATCTTTATCCCTGAGCACACATATTCCGCCCTGAGCCAGAAAAGAATCACTGCTCTCAACTGCTGATTTGGTTATAACCGTTATTTTTTTATCTTCAGGTAAATGAAGTGCACAGTAAAGTCCTGAGCAACCACTCCCCACGATAAGTATATCTGTATTCATACTACCTCCGTCAAATTGCAGGATTTTTCACCAATATATCCGTATTATACCACAAATGTTTACACATTTCAACACATGTGTAAACATTTGTGTAAACTTTTATTGACTTTTCTGCAATTATCTATTATAATATGTGTATCACGGAGGAATAAATTATGCATAATATAAAAAACCTACAAGACGAAATAATAAAATTAAAAAAAGAATATGATGTTTGTATTCTTGCACATGCCTATCAGACACAGGATATTCTCGAAGTAGCCGATTATGTCGGAGATTCATTCGGATTAAGCCAACAGGCTGCCGATGCACCTCAAAAAACAATACTGATGTGCGGTGTACGTTTTATGGCAGAAACAGCAAAAATACTCTCACCAAATAAAAAAGTAATCCTCTCACACCCCGATGCAGGATGTCCCATGGCAGAACAGCTCAGTATTAAAGAATTAAAAAAGCTCAAAACCCGGCATCCCGAATGTGCAGTAGTTGCATACATAAATACAACATCAGAATTAAAAACAGAATGTGATGTTTGTGTAACCTCTGCCTCAGCTCTTGATATAGTCAGAAAATTACCTCAAAAGGATATTCTTTTCATCCCCGACTGCAACTTAGGTGCATGGATAGAAAATCAAGTTCCCGGAAAGAATTTTCATTTTATAAACGGCGGCTGTCCCGTGCATATGAGAATTACTGCCAATGATGTTAGTGTTGCAAGAGCAAAACACCCTGATGCACTTTTACTGGTTCATCCCGAATGTATCAAGGAAGTAACCGATAAAGCAGATTATGCCGGAAGTACAACAGGGATTTTAAAATTTGTAGAAAACAGTGATTCAAAACAGTTTATCATCGGAACGGATAACAGTATAGTCGAGCATCTGCAGTTTTCTTACCCCGACAAAGAGTTCTTCCCGCTTTCAAAAAACTGCGTTTGCCACGATATGAGACTTACAACACTTGTTGATGTATATAACTGTATCTGCGGCACAGGCGGAGAAGAAATTGTTCTTACAGATGAAACAATAAAAAAAGCACGCATAAGTATTGATGCCATGCTTGGTTAATATTCAAAAAAAAATCCCATTGGAATATGTCCAATGGGTAATTTTTTTCGATTTCAACAGATTACTTAGCGTAATCTACAGCTCTCGTTTCTCTGATCAGACTAATCTTAATCTGACCCGGATATTCAAGTTCTGCTTCAATTCTCTTAACAATGTCCTTTGCTATCAGAATCATACCTGCGTCATTGATAATCTCAGGTTTAACCATAATTCTGATTTCACGACCTGCCTGAATAGCAAATGATTTTTCAACTCCATCAAAATCGTTTGCAATTTCTTCAAGCTTCTGTAAACGCTTAATATAGGTTTCAAGATTTTCTCTTCTTGCACCCGGACGTGCAGCTGAAATAGCGTCTGCTGCCTGCACAAGCTGTGCAATAAGCGTTTCTGCATCAACATCACCGTGATGCGCCATAATGGCATGAATGATTTCTTTGTTTTCTTTATATTTCTTGGCAATATCAGCACCGATTGTCACATGAGAACCTTCAACCTCATGATCAACAGCCTTACCTATATCGTGCAATAAACCTGCACGGCGTGCCAATGTCACATCAGCACCGAGTTCGCCTGCCATAACTCCTGCAAGGTGAGCTACTTCAATCGAATGCTTTAATACATTTTGTCCGTAACTTGTTCTGAATCTTAACTTACCCAGCAATTTGATTAATTCCGGATGTAAACCGTGTACACCTGTTTCAAATGTAGCCGCTTCACCCTCCTGTTTAATCGTTGCCTCGACCTCTTTTTGGGCCTTATTTACCATTTCTTCAATTCTGGCCGGATGTATTCTTCCGTCAACTATTAATTTTTCAAGTGCTATTCTTGCAACTTCTCTTCTTATAGGATCAAAGCTTGACAATATTACAGCCTCAGGTGTATCGTCTATAATAAGATCAACACCTGTCATTGTTTCAAGAGTTCTGATATTTCTTCCCTCTCTGCCTATTATTCTGCCCTTCATTTCATCAGTAGGCAGTGAAACAACCGACACTGTAGTTTCGGCAACGTGATCTGCTGCCACCTTCTGAATTGATGAAGCAACAATGTTTCTAGCATTCTTTTCGGCATTTTCCTTTGCCTGTTGCTCAATTTCTTTAACCATAATTGCAGCTTCATGTCTTGTCTGATTTTCAATATCGGAAATAATCATAGCTTTTGCTTCTTCTTTTGTCATTCCCGAAATCTTTTCAAGATTTTCAAGCTGTTGCTGCTTGATTTGTGCAATTTCTGATTCTTTCTTTTCCAGTTCCTTCAGCTTTTGATTAAGTGTATAATCCTTTTTCTCCAAAGCTTCAGTTTTCTTGTCAAGGTTTTCTTCCTTTTGGTTATTTCTTTTTTCCTGATTGGTTAACTCACGTCTTCTTTCCTTGATTTCAGCTTCAGCCTCAGCTTTTAATTTCTGATTTGCTTCCTTTCCCTCAAGGAGAATTTCACGCTGTTTTGCCTTTGCTTCCTT
>JAZOTP010000003.1:0-14753 GCA_045657705.1 Clostridia bacterium | reverse complement strand
TAAATTTTTATACTCATTAATAAATTTAACTGCACTCTCTCCGCCAAAATCAATATAGGCTTCATCGACTATAACAACTCTTTCAGAATTGTTTTTTAATATTTTTTCAATTTCTTCCGGTTCAAGATATAACCCTGTCTGCGCATTCGGATTTGCAATAATAATGTTTTCTCTCACATCAAGATAATCATTAATATTAATTGAAAAATCATCTAAAAGCGGAGCTGTCCTCAAATCTACATTAAAAAATCCGGCAAACACAGGGTAAAATCCGTATGTTATATCAGGACATACAAATCCGTTATCAGCATACGCTCTGAAACAAAATGCCAAAACCTCATCAGAACCGTTTCCGACAAAAACCATGCTTTTGTCAACTCCGTAAAATTCAGCAATTGAGTTGACAAGCTCGTCACAAGTCGGATCGGAATATAAATTAAGCTTTTTGGTCTGCTCTTCATTTAATGCCTCAATCACCTTAGCAGACGGTAAAAAAGGTGATTCGTTTGTATTAAGCTTTATATAATCAAAATTCTTCGGTTGTTCTCCCGGAACATACGGTTCTAACTTTGATAATGTATTAGAAAAAAATCTGCTCATTTATTTATCCTCATATCTTATCAGTACACTTTTTGCGTGTGCTCCGAGTCCTTCTCTTTGTGCAAATTCTGCAATCTTATCCTTAACCTTTAAAAGTTCATTCTCTGTATAACAGATATACGAAGATTTTTTGACAAAATCATCAACCGATAAAGGTGAAGAAAATTTTGCACTGCCGCTTGTCGGCAATGTATGATTCGGTCCTGCAAAATAATCTCCCAATGGCTCAGGTGTATATTTACCTAAGAAAATTGAACCTGCATTTTTGATTTTATCCAAAAGATCAAACGGTTCATCAACACAAACCTCAAGATGTTCCGGTGCAATAAGATTACTTATTTCAACTGCTCTTTCGATACTGTCAACAACAATAATTTTCCCGTTATTATCTATTGATTCTCTGGCTATTTCATTTCTTATAAGCTTTGGAATCTGAATTTCAAGTTCATCAGAAACCGCCTTTGCCAATTCTTTTGAATCGGTAACCAGTACCGCCGTTGCCATTTTATCATGCTCTGCCTGCGATAACAAATCTGCCGCAACAAACTTAGGATTTGCAGTTTTATCTGCAATAACAAGAATTTCACTCGGTCCTGCAATCATATCAATTGAAACCTTACCAAAAACCATTTTCTTTGCTATTGCGACAAATATATTTCCCGGCCCTACAATCTTATCAACTGCAGGAATAGTTTGCGTGCCGTATGCAAGTGCTGCAATCGCCTGTGCTCCGCCGCACTTAAAAATCATATCAACACCGCACAACTTTGCAGCTGCTAAAATTTCATCTTTAATATTACCGTTTTTATCAGGAGGTGTTACCATAACAATTTGCGAAACGCCTGCAATTTTTGCCGGAATTGCATTCATTAAAACGGTTGAGGGATAGCTTGCTGTTCCCCCCGGAACATAAATTCCCGCCTTTTCAATCGGTGTATACTTCTGACCTAAAACAATTCCGCCATTTTTCTCAATTCTGAATCCTTCCTTTAACTGTTCTCTGTGAAAGGCTTCAATATTATTTTTAGCTTCTTTGAGTATTTCAAGAAAATTTTTATCAATTCTGTTCATTGCCGCATCAATTTCTTCTTCTGAAACTCTCAACGTACTCAAATCAGCCTTATCAAATTTTTTGCAGTAATCAAGTATTGCTTTATCTCCCTTTTCAATTACATTTGCAATTATTTCTCTTACTGTCGGTTCAAATTCAGTATAGCTTTGAATTTCACGGTTTAATATTTTATCCAATGCAATTTCATTGTCATATATTTTTATCATTTATATCAAATCCTTTTATATATTTTTTGTTAACTCTTTTACAATCTTGTTTATTTCATTTTCTTTAAATTTAAAAGCTGATTTATTTGCAATCATTCTTGCACTTATCGGCACTATATCCTCAACAACATGGAGTCCGTTCTCAACAAGAGTTTTTCCTGTTTCTACAATATCGACAATAACATCGGAAAGTCCCAGAACAGGTGCAATTTCAATTGAACCACTTAATTTTATTATTTCTATCTCACGATTTTTTGAATCATAATGACTTCTTGCAATGTTGGCAAATTTAGTTGCAACCCTCAGCGGTCTTTTAGGGTCATCACGAAAATCATTTACAGACGCTACTGCCATTTTACATTTACCAAACCCCAGGTCAAGAAGCTCATAAACATCCGATTGCTGTTCCAATAAAATATCTTTACCGACAAAACCTATATCAGCCGCACCGTATTCAACATATATAGCCACATCGGATGGTTTTACCAGAAAATACTTTACTCCGCTTTTTTCATTCACAAATATAAGCTTTCTGCTGTCCTCAAGAATTTCCTTGCATTCGTATCCGATTGCTTCAAGCATTTTATATACCTTATTTCCCAATCTTCCTTTAGGTAGTGCCACATTAAGCATTTATACTTCTCCTTTTACATCTTAACTGTTTCTCTGTATTTAAAGTCCTTTGGAATCGTTGTGTCCATTCTTACAATCTTTCCCTCATTTCTCAGCTTTTCACATTCTGTAAAAACCTTCTGAATTTCTGAATCCTTATCATAAATTATAAGTATATCTGCATCATATTCATCTTTATTATCATAAAAATACAACAAATCTCCAAGATATATCGCAAATCCCATTGCCCCTATTGATTTGTTGAATTTTTCAGTAAGCTTATCATATCTTCCTCCTGATAATACAGCTTTATGAATACCGTTTATATATCCTTTAAAAACAAGTCCGTTATAATAATCTATATCATTTAAAAGCGACAAATCAAGACGGATTTTATCAGAAAGCCCCAAAGACTTTAATGTGATATAAAGATCACTTAATTCCTCAAAAGCCGCTTTCATTTCGTCACAGACCAAAAGCTTTTTAAGCTCTGATAAAGCACTCTCAAAATCCGAGCTGATATTGATTAGTTTATTAAGTGACTCAATTACACTGTCATCTATATTGTAGCACTGGCATACATTTTTTAAATCATGCATATTTTTAGAACATATACAGGATAATATTTCCTCCCGTGCTTTAATTGATACAATCGAACAATTATCAAGAAATGACGAAATCAATCCCATATGTGAGACATCAAGTACATATTCATCACTGATAACAGCAAGCGATTTCATGGCAAGTGAGCATATCTCAACCGTTGATGCTTTATCAATGTTACCCAATATTTCAAGACCAACCTGATTTATTTCTTTATATTCATGTGATTGTTTATCCGCTCTGTAAACACTTTCCTTGTAATAAAGTTTTTCATTATTTTTTTTGGTAGCTTTCGTGTTTTTTACAATCGACAGTGTTACGTCAGGCTTTAGAGCAAGAAGCTTTCCGTTTAAATCATTAAATGTAATAACATATTCACTTGTTAAAAAGCTCTTGTTTTCAACATAAATTGAATATTCTTCAAAACGGCGCATTTTAAACTCACTGTAACCTGCTGTTTTATATAGATTTTTCAGAGTATAAATAACTCTGTCTTCCTTTGACATCAATGCTGTATTCTCAATCATTATTTTCTGCTTCCTTCAAATATTCTTTAAGTAAATTTTTATATCCTCCGCTTCCGTATTGTATACAGCGGTTTATTCTTCCGAGAGTTGCAGTCGAAATATTTGTTTCACCTATAATCTGATTATAGGTATTTCCGTTCATTAATAATTTTGCACCCTCAATTCTCTGAGCCATATATTCTATTTCCTTATGAGTACATAAATCTTCGAGAAAAATGCTGACCTTCTGAGGAGTATCAAGTGATGCAAAAACATTGTAGAGCTGTTCTTTCATCTTTTCACTGTCTATCATTATAAAATCCTGTCCTTTCATAAAAATTATTAACATTAATATAATTATACACTAACACATTAACATAGTAAAGCGTTAGTGTAAAAAATTATTAAAAAATTGTCAAAATAACTAATTTATTCTAATCCATATACATTTTTTTAACACTAATGTGGATATTATTTTTTTATTTCATAACAAAATACAAAAAATGCAGAAACGAAAATCTCGCTTCTGCATTTTATTACTATTAAATATTTATCATACAATGATATATTTTAAATTACTTTCTTATTGCCTTAGCTTCAGCTTCGGCATCCTTCCATGCACCCCAGAATGTAGCAGCTACAAAGATTGAAGTGAAAGTACCGCAGGTAATACCGATAATCAATGGGAAAGCAAATTCCTTAACAGCTGTTACACCGATAAAGTACAATAATATTATAGTAACAAGAGTTGTTATAGAAGTACATAAGGTTCTTCCCATACATTCATTTATACACTTATTAACAACATCTGATACTGTGCCATGCTTTTTTGCATTATATCCTCTCATGCTTTCACGGATTCTGTCAAACAATACGATAGTATCGTTTATTGAGTAACCTATAACTGTAAGCATAGCAGCAATAAATGTTGTATTAAGAGGTGTTCTGAATGTAGCATATACAGCCATCATAACAAGAATATTGATTACTAATGCAACAACAGCCATAACAGCTGAACGCCACTCAAATCTTATTGCAATATATGCAAGAATACATAAGATTGCTATTAAAGTAAAGAGAATTGTCTTTGTCTGCACCTGCTTACCAAAGCTTGCTGATGCAGAGTTTGCTGACAAGAATGCATCATCTTCCAAACCGTATTTTTCCTGCATCTTAGAGAAAATTTCATTTTTTACTTCTTCTTCAACAGGCTGAGTTTTGATACTTACACCTGATGATGTTGTTTGAACAATAATAGGATTAACTCCTGTTTCTGCCTCAAGATATTCTTTAATTTCGCTTGTATTTACAGCACCGTTCATGGCAATTTCCATTCTGATACCGCCCATAAATTCAATGTCATAATTAAAGCCACCGTTTACGAAAAACATTATTATACCAATAACGATAATGGCAATTGGGACAAGCAAGGTCTTTGTCTTATTCTTTGTGATATTTAAAGTTTTCATCAATCCTTACCTCCTCTTATTTAGCACATAATGCGTTACGGTTCTTTATGTTAAGATGAACAAGCTGCTTTAACAGGAACTTTGTGATAACAACAGCTGTAAGCATACTTACTACAACACCAAGTCCCAATGTAATAGCAAAGCCTCTTACTGTTCCGATACCTGAAAGGTAAAGAACTACGCATGTGATAATTGTTGTAATATTTGAATCAAGAATCGCCGAGAAAGCTTTATGGAAGCCTGCTTCAACAGTAGCTTTAACAGTTTTTCCAAGTCTTAACTCTTCTTTTATTCTTTCGAATATAATTACGTTAGCATCAACAGCCATACCAATTGAAAGAATAATACCTGCTATACCTGACAAGCTCAGATTTACTCTGAACAATCCAAGAACTAAAGCTATAATACCTATATAATACAATAATGCAATATCAGCAAGAATACCTGAAATTCTGTATCTGAACACCATAAAGAGCATAATCAGTACAATACCGATTAATGCAGCAATTAATGATGTAGGAAGTGCATCAGCACCTAATTCTGCACCAATTGTTTCCTGTGATATAACCTTCATATCAAACGGTAATGAACCTGACTTAATCTGATTTGCAAGCTCACTTGCTGTTTCAGCTGTAAAATCACCTGAAATCATACAGGTTTCTGAATTAATTTCCTCAGAAACACGTGGAGCTGAAATAATAGCTTCATCCATCATAATAGCAATATAGTTCATGCCGTCAGTAGCAGCTGCGGCTGTCTTTGTAGCGGCTGCAAACTTTGAAACAGCTTCATCGGTTAGTGTTATTTCAACATAATCCTCTGACTTTAATCCGTTCTGAGTTTGTCCGTATTTATGTTCTGCATTCTTAATATCTGTTGCACCATCAAGCACTGTTTCACCATTTGCATCAACAAAAGTTAATTTCGCAGTTGAACCCAAAAGGCTTGCAGCACTGTCTGTATCGAATACTGAAGGAATTTCAACTGTAATCTGTCCAAGCTCACCTCTGCTGATTCTTGCTTCTGTATAACCTGCAGCAGTCATACGGGTTGAGAAAATAGCCTCAACTATATCCATATTTGCTTCTGTTAACAATGAAGCATCATAGTCTTCACTTTGGGTATCAACTTCAAATGTAATTACCGAACCACCTGCAAGGTCAATACCTTTTCTGATTCTACCGTTATCAACAGGAGCAACAGGTGCTGCAGTTTCTGTTGTTTTAGTCTCATCTTCTGCTGTTTCATCAGCAGCTGTTTCTTCTGTCTGTGCAACTTCTGTTTCTTCTGATTCATCTACAGCTTCCTCTGTTGTTTCCTCTTCAGTAGTTGCTTCTTCTGTATTTTCTGTTGTTTCTGCTTCTTTGGCAGTTTCTTCGGTTGATGCAGTATCCTCTGTCTGCACCGTAACCTCCTTATTACCAAACACACCATCGCCAAACAGGCTGTCATATCTGAATTCGCCTATGGTAATACCCATAAAAGCAACATAATTCAACACAACTGCAATTATGACCATGAGTGCAAGAATAATAATACTTTTCTTTTTCATGTTGTTACATCCTTTCTATGAAAATATTATAGCATACTGTACTATTATATAACGATTAACAAAATTAGTCAATAGATTTATGACGATTTTAGTGATATTTTTTATTATTTTTTTTATTTTTAAGTTTTATCTTGCCGAATTTACGGAAATGATATATTATATATAGAGATAAAAATATTTTTTATTTAATGAACGGAGTAATATATGGATAGAAAAGATAAAATTTTCAGTTATATAAACAGTAAAGAATATATACCGTTAAAATTTGATGAGCTTAAAATAATGCTTGAAGTCCCCGACACCGATATATCAGAATTCAAAAATATTCTTGATATTCTCATTAATGAGGGAAAAATCTTTTTAACAAAAAAAATGAGATATGAATCAACTAAAAAGGCAGGATTTATCAGCGGCAGACTATCATGCAATGCATACGGCAAATTCGGTTTCTTAATTCCCGATAATGACGAGGATGATGAAATATATATCGGGCCGGATAGATTTTCCGGTGCTTATAACGGTGATACTGTACTTGTCGCAGTTGACCTGAAAAATCCGAAAACAGGAAAAAGTGAGGGTCATGTCTGTAAAATTATAAGACGTGGTAATGAAAGACTTACAGGCACAGTAAAAAGCTTTAAAAGAGATAAATTATGCATTTCTCCCGACTCAAGAAAAATATATGCATCTATCAATGTAAATATCGAAAACTCTCCTGAGACACAGGTTGGCGACAGAGTCCTTGTTGAGATAACAGATTATCCCGAGGAGGGTAAAATCAACGGTATTATTACCAAAAATCTTGGCGACAGCAGTGAACTTAAAAGTAACATTGAGGCTATTATAAATGAGCATTCTATAAAGCAGGAATTCAATCCCGAAACAATTCTTGCGGCACAAAATGCACCGAAACGTGTTTCTCAAAAAGAAATTGCCTGTCGTCTTGACTTAAGAAATAAGTTGATTTTTACAATTGACGGTGATGATGCAAGAGATTTTGACGATGCGGTATCATTGGAAATGTCAAAAGACGGAAATTATTTGCTTGGTGTTCATATTGCCGATGTTACAAGCTATGTAACTCCCAACTCACCTTTGGATACCGAAGCTTTTCAAAGAGGAACAAGCGTTTATTTAGCAGACAGAGTTATTCCGATGCTCCCTTTTGAGCTTTCAAACGGAATATGCAGTCTTAATCCTAATGTAAACCGCCTGACTCTATCGGTTTTCATGAAAATTGATAAAAACGGAAATACACAGCTTGAAAAGCTTTCCAAAAGTGTAATCCGCTCTTGCGAACGCATGACCTACAACGATGTTGCGGATTTACTCGAAAATCCTACTAAAAAATTATTAAAAAAATATGAGTACCTCCTCCCGACCCTTAAAAATATGCAAACACTTGCATCAATTCTTAATAAACATAGAATGAAAAGAGGAAGTATAAATTTTGATTTTCCAGAAGCTCAAATTAAAGTCAACGAACTCGGCGAACCGCAGGACATTATAAAAACTGAGAGAAGAATTTCTCATAAAATGATTGAAGAATTTATGTTGATTGCAAACGAAACAATTGCAGAACTTGCTTTTTGGGCAGAGCTTCCGTTTGTATACAGGGTACATGAACCGCCCTCAATTGAAAAAACAGAAGATTTTAACAGATTTCTGAATAACTTCGGCTACGGTTTAAAAGGCCGATTTGATGATGATAACCCAATTCATCCAAAAGCTTTTCAGCAGGTACTTGACAAGATTTCAGGTACAGATGAAGAATCAATGATTTCAACATATATGCTTCGCTCACTTATGAAAGCACAGTATAAACCAGAAAACCTCGGTCATTTCGGACTTGCGGCAAAATACTACTGTCACTTCACTTCACCTATAAGAAGATACCCTGATTTATTTATTCACAGAGTTCTTAAAGAATATATCGACTCAAAAGATACAGCTCCATTCATTTCACTTTGCAATGATGCGGCTGAAAATTCATCTAAAACAGAACGTGAAGCCGAATTATGTGAGCGTGATACCGATGACCTGATGAAAGCGGCATTTATGTCACAGCGTATCGGAGAAGAATATGAAGCCTGTGTATCATCGGTAACAAATTTCGGTTTTTTTGTTCAGCTTGAAAACACAATTGAAGGATTGATAAGAGTCGATACAATGACCGATGATTATTATGAATACAACGAACAGACACGAACAATTTCGGGTAAAAGAAAAGGGAAATCCTATAAAATCGGTGACAGGTTAAATGTTATAGTGATAAAATGTGATTTACTGACACGTCAAATTGATTTTATCCGCAGTGAGGACAGCGGACTTAATCTATTCAACCAATCGGATATATTTAAAAAATCATCACACATCGGCTATCATAAAGAAGCACGAAGCAAAAAACGCCGTAATAACACAAGAAGAAAGAAAAAGGTAAAAAGACATGGAAAACTTTGAAATAATTATACCAACAGTGTTCGGTCTTGAAGCTTTTACTTCACGGGAGGTAAAAGCTTTGGGATATGAAACAACACAAGTGGAGGACGGAAGAGTTACTTTTTCCGGTAATCCCGAGGCTGTTTGCAGAGCGAATTTATGGATTCGTACAGGTGAGAGAATTTTAATTAAAATTGCAGAGTTTGAAGCAAAAACCTTTGATGAACTGTTTGAGGGTACAAAAGCAGTTGACTGGTCAGTATGGATAGGCAAAGACTGTGCCTTTCCCGTTACAGGATACTGCTTAAAATCAAAGCTTGCAAGCACCCGTGATTCTCAGGCTATTATAAAAAAGGCAATTGTTGATTCGTTGTCACAAAAATACGGTATTTCTCATTTTGATGAAACCGGTAGCGTTTATCAAATAAGATTTTCAATTTTAAAAGACCGTGTTACCCTAATGATTGATGCATCGGGTGAACCACTTCATAAACGCGGCTACCGTGCAGTATCAAATGCCGCACCGCTAAAGGAAACAATTGCCTCCGGAATGGTTATGCTCAGCCGTTGGAAATATGAATATCCCCTTGCAGACCCGCTTTGCGGTTCAGGTACTATTCCAATTGAGGCGGCAATGATTAAAAGAAATATTGCCCCAGGACTTACAAGAGGCTTTGCAAGCGAAAATTTCACACAATGCCCTCCCAGGTTATGGGATAAATGCCGTGAGGAAGCAAAAAGCCTTATAAAAGACATTAATCTTGAAATTTTTGCTTCTGACATTGATAAAAACACAATTGAAGTCGCAAAAAGGAATGCAGAGCTTGCCGGTGTGGGTGATGCTGTAAAACCGACAGTATGTGATGTAGCAGACTTTTCAACAAACAAGCAGTACGGAACGGTTATTTGCAATCCACCGTACGGAGAAAGACTCGGTGATGAAAAAATGTGCCGTGAATTATATCAAACTATGGGAAAGGCTTTCCACAGCTTAGACAAATGGTCTTATTATGTTCTGACTTCAAATGAGGAATTTGAAAATGCTTTTAAACAAAAATCAGATAAAAAACGTAAAATATATAACGGTATGCTAAAATGTAATATATATCAATATTTCGGCGAAAGACCGCCGAGAATTGAACAAAGCGGCTTCGCCGCCACCGCCCCTTAAAATTACGGTAAAGTTTAAATATATACAGGGCGGTAAGAAGAAGCAAAACGCTTTGTTCACGCCCATGTGCATTTCGGCAAAGCCGAAATGTTTGCACGGGCATTAAATCAATATTTTTATTTCATAGGAAACGCAATTTCCTATGAAATAAAAAAAGACTCGCAATGAATCTTTTTTACTTCTCCTGAATTAAATATTTATTTCTTTTATAAAATATACAACAGCATTTGCAGCTGAATATACTTCACCCAAAAGTCCTTGATATATTTTATTTGACATACCTTCAAATTCTTTAGTCAAGATATGATTTACAAACTTAAGTAACAGCTGCTTTTCATTTAGCTTTAATCCATCAAATGGCAATCCATGGCTTTCTTTGGAATCAAATTGTTCAAGCTTTTTTAAAACAATATCTGCAACTGCATTTTTAAGGTCATCAAATTTATAAACCTTAAATATATCAATATCAAAAATTTTTGCAGCTCTTTCAATACCGAATATAAGTTCCTTTGAATACATCAGTCTCTTTGCATGATAATCTGATATATTAAAGGAATAAATACTTCCCTCAACCCGCTCAAAAACTCTTAGAGTATCAAAATAACCCAATTTCATCATTCTGTCAATATTTTTTTCATTAAAATCCAAATGCCCTACAGCATTTTCACTGCACTTTATATTTATAACGTTAATCCCTGTAGTTTCAATATTCTTAACTACGCCAAATCCGCCAACATCAACGGTAATTACATCTGAAATTCCCTTTTCAATCAGCATATTTGCAGGAATATTATTTGAAACACATCCGTCAATATATTTTTTTTCATCAATAACCGGCTGCTTGAGCCCCGGCATAGCGGCACTTGCCATTAAATAATCAATAAGCTTACCCGACGGAATATCATCAATAAAAAGCTTAACCTCCTCCAACTCATCCAAAGAGTAAGTCACAAGTCCGAAATCAACCTTCGAATTCCTTATTTTGTTTTCATCAATCACATTTTCAAGTAATTTTTTTAACGGTTGGGCTTCAATTCCATTGTTTTTATATACAGCAGATACTATTGACTTAAAATTTTTTACATCAAAAAGATTTTCTCCGACATCACCCAACTCTGAAATTTCAATAATATCTGACAGCGAAATATTTTCCCATAGCTTTTCAGCAATTTTTGCATCTCCCTGTGCTATCATTGCACCGTTTATTGAACCAATAGACGTTCCAACAACAGCACAAATATCTATATTCATCTTCATCAATGCACGCCATACTCCGATATGATATGCACCTTTAGTGCCTCCTCCACCTAAAACAAGTCCGAACTTATTCAAACAGAACACCTCTTTATAAAGAAAAATCAAGCATATCACAAAACTACCGTGATATGCCTATTGTTAATATATTATTTAATTTTATATTCGCACAAATACACAAAATTATAAGTTAATATTTTATTTTTTAGGATTTAATATATCTCTCCACTCCAGGTCACCGCGTTCCAGACCATGAATCAGAACCTCTGCTGTTGCAATATTGGTTGCAATAGGAATATTATGCATATCGCAAAGTCTTAATAAATTCATAACATCAGGCTCGTGAGCTTCTTTTGTATTAGGATCTCTGAAGAAAAACACGAGATCTATCTCATTATACGCAACCCTTGCACCAATCTGCTGGTCTCCGCCTTGATGTCCCGGCAAAAATCTGTATACTTCCATACCTGTATTTTCAGTAATCATCTTACCTGTTGTATCAGTAGCATATAAACTATGTTTAGAAAGAATTCCTTTATAAGCTATACAAAATTGAACCATTAATTCTTTTTTCATGTCATGTGCGATAAATGCAATATTCATTAATAAGCCCTCCTTTTCGGCATCATATATTTATTATACCAAAAAAATATTCATTTGTAAATAGATTTTTGTTAAATTTATGGTAATAATTCTCCAATATTTACATTTTGTGACTGAATTTCGTTTTTTTCAAAATATTTGTCGAAAATATCCCTCGCCACATATGCTGCATTTGCACCCTTAACACCATGTTCGATTACAACTGCAACTGCAATTTCGGGTTTATCAAACGGAGCAAATGCAACGAAAAGAGCATTATTGGATTTATTTTTACCAATTTGCGCAGTACCGGTTTTTCCTCCGATACGTTCCTGATAATTTTCAAATATTTCACTTGCCGAACCTTCGTCAACAACACCGAGCATACCATTCTTTACTGCCCGTAAATTTTCAGCCTTAATTTCTGTCTGCCCAATAACCTGAGGTTTCGGTTCATATATTGTACTGCCGTCTACAGAGGAACGTACACTCTTTAAAATATGAGTCTTATATCTTATTCCTCCGTTTGCAATACCGGCAATATAGTTCGCTAACTGAATCGGTGTAAAATATGAATATGACTGTCCGATTGCTGTTTGAATTGTATCACCGGCATACCATGTTTCATCATATTCATTTGTTGCTATTTTTTTCTTGTATTCCCTGTTTGATACATTTCCGCTCGCCTCTTCACCAAATTCAATTCCGGTAGTTTCACTAAGACCAAATTCTTTTGCGTATGATGCCAGATTATCAATACCAAGCCTTCTTCCCATTTCGTAGAAGTAATAGTTACAAGAAAATTTTATAGCATCTGTTATATTTATTTTGCCATGTGTCTTATGATTATCAGCCCAAATCCAGCATTTTGGCTGATAGTCCTCATAAAACTTATACACACCCTCACATTCAATTATTTCATTTAATCCGACAACTTCATTTTCCAATGCCGCAAGAGCTACCAACGGCTTAAAAGTAGAACCAGGGGTATAAGTACCGCTCAACGCTCTGTTCCACATCGGCTTATCCGGATTTTCTGCAAGCACTGAATAATCAATATTAAACCTTTCAGGATCAAAGGTCGGATAAGATGCACATACAAGCACATCTCCGTTTTTTATATCTATAACCACAGCCGCACCGGCACTTGCATCAGCACCATTCTGCTTTTTGGAATCGCCATTTTTTGCAATTTCATTAACCCAATATGCAAGTGACTGCTCTGCTGTCCGCTGTAATTCAGAATCAATTGTCAATAAAATATAATTTCCGGGAACAGCATTCTGACTTTTATTTTGCTCTTCAGTTACATCAGCAGACTGCTGTTGTTCATCTTCTTCATCAAGTCCTACGGTCTGTTTACCATCCTGCCCCCTCAGAAACTCTTCAAAAAGCTTTTCTACACCACGTTTTCCGATTAAATCATTATAGCCATAACCTTTTTCACCGTAAATCAGGTATTCCTCTGCATTCATTTTTCCAATACCACCGACAATATGTGCAGCAATATCTTTTTGTTCATAGCTTCTGTAGTATTCCTGGGTAATCAAAACACCGTCAAACTCATTTTGCCTTTCCTTCAATTCAGTAACAACATTTAAATCCACATCCTCAGCAATTTTAAATGGCTGTGATATAGAAAAACCATTGATATTTGAATCATATCTTATTCCTGTGATTTTACGTTTTGCATCTTCGGAATATTCATCGGAAATTTCATAAACATCATCACAGTATATCTGCATTGCTTCTGCTGCCGACATATCTTCAGTTATTTTATTTCTTGCATCAAACCATGCTTTACGATCATCTTCGATACTTCCGTCATTATTTTCATCGGTAAATACATACTGATACGGATAATCCGAAATAGGTAATGTATCTTTATACTCATAACCGTATTTTTCAAGAACATTTATAATTCCGAGTAATTTCCTATTTAATTCATCACCTGTACAAAGTGTTTTCTGAAGCATAACAGAATAACCCTCACGGTTAGTTACAAGAATCTTTCCGTTTCTGTCCATTATTTCCCCTCTCGGAGCTGTTTGAACAACCGTTGCACTTGTTCTTTTCTTAGACTGCTCCATATACTCTTCACCGTTTGTTATCTGAAGATTAAACAATCCGAAAAACAGAACAAATATTACAAAAGATAATACTATAACAATAAACAGCATTCTTCCCTTATTCTCGTTCATCTGAAAGTTCCCGCCTTTCTTACGAAAAACTTTTTCATCAATATAAGTAAAGGAACAGATAAAACAGTGTTATATACAGCTTCGGGGAGTATGATATTAAAAAGAGAATATAAGTACCCTGTATCCTTTAATACACTGATATTAATCAAATAAAAAATTGATTTTCCCAATATATTGCTTAAAAATATAAGTAATACACCGATAATAATACCTTCCTTGTACATACTATCCCTGACAATAAATATCAAAACTGCAGATATAAGATACACCGCCATATAATTTCCAAATATTCTGCCCGTCATACAATCTGCTATCACACCGCAAACAGCTGCAACAGATATTACACTTATTACATTTGATACAGTAAGTGCATAACATAACGAGAACACAAATAATAAATCCGGGATAATACTACCAATCTCTATGTATTTACAAAAAAACGAATCTATGATTGAAATAACAGCAATCCACAATGCAAGCTTAACT
>JAZOTP010000002.1:0-4913 GCA_045657705.1 Clostridia bacterium | reverse complement strand
TGAAATCTTCTTCAAGTTCAATATCAATTTCACGTCCCTGATAATAAGCTTTGATTGTTGTGACAATTTCGCCTGCTTCGTTAACCTCCTGATCAGCTTTTTTCACTACGGCAAACGCACCGTTTGCAACATATTCACTCTCGTAAACTCCCGGGAGTTTATATTCAGTACCGTCAGTAATTTCTCCATCAGATGATGGATTTTCATTTTCCGGTTTTTTTATATCATCCTCCGGTTTAACGGTGTCATCTGGCTTTATATCCTGTTCGGGAGCTTCGGCTTTAAGATAACCCACCGAAGCACTGTTAAGTGAAAAATAAGTATCTTCACCAATGCTGTTGTAAAGCTTTAACAGATAATCACTGTCGGGACATGGTATAGATACATCTGCCACGCCGTCTTCTACATTTACTGTGTGAGCAGAAAAAAGAGTGTTATCGGGAAGGTAAAGTACAATCGGATATTCACCGTCGTTAACCTTTGCTTCAATTTTTAATATCACATTTTCGGTTTTTGATGTGTATGCACTAATATTTTTTTCTTCGGCATGAGCTCCAAAAGGAGTCAGCATTGTTATCATAAGTAAAGCAGATATAATTTTTTTTGTCATGATTATTCCTCCGTATGTTTTTTAAGACCGCTTGCAGCGGCTTTTGCAGCTGCCATTGTTGTCATATATGCAATTGAAAGTCTTACTGATGCCTTTCTGATATAACTGTCATCTACAATACTTTCATCATCTGTAGGTGTGTTAATTACTATCTGAATTTTTCCGTTAATCATTGCATCAAGTACATTCGGTCTGCCCTCATAAAGCTTTTTAATTACCTCGACAGGTATTCCTGCGTCGTTTATAAGCTTTGCACAGCCACTTGTTGCAATAATATTAAAGCCTGCATTATAAAAGCTTTTTGCAAGATTAACAAGCTCTGCTTTGTCAAAATCATTAACGCTGATAAAGACATTTCCTGTTTCGGGCAGTGGTGTTCCTGTTGCTTCCTGTGCTTTTTTGAAAGCCTCTCCCGAAGTTTTTCCAGTTCCGAGAACCATTCCTGTTGAATATGTATCTCTGCCCAAAAGCGGATCACATTCGGGGAATATTCTCCATGGGAATACTACCTCGATTACCCCGTAATTTTCGGGAGCTTTTGAACTGATTGGAGCAAGAACTGTATCCTTTACCATAACTTCAACAGCATGAGATACCATATCAATTCCGAATATTTTATTTTCAACACAAACTGTTCGTGAAGTACCAGGGATAACATTCAAGAGATATATTTTATCGGTATCTATTGCAAAACGAACATTAAACAATCCTTTTATCCCTGTTAATAATGCAATTTTTGTTGAAGCCTCATAAATTTTATTGCAAATACTATCAGGAATATTTTTTGAAGGGATAATACAGGCCGCATCACCCGAATTAATTCCTGCAGATTCAATATGCTCAATCAGTCCCGGAATAAAAATATTCTCTCCGTCTGATATAATATCGACTTCGCACTCTACAGAATGATTTAAAAAGCTTTCTATAGATACCGGATTATTTTCTGAAATATTGATTGTTTCGATATAGTCAAGAAAAACACCCGAGCTGTACATTGTACGGTATTTTGCCTTTTTGTTGTTTATTTGTTTAACAACTATTGGATAACCGATTTGCTGTGCAATTGCAATCGCTTCTTCCATATCGCCGGAAATCTGTGACTGAGGTATACAGATATTCATTTCATTCATTATATCTTTAAAGTATGATTTGTCAGAACAGTTTTTAATTGTGTCACTTCCATAGCCCAGGAGTTTAAGTCCTGCATTTTCAAGTCCTTTTAAAAGCGTGTATGAATTGTTGCCACAAAGACCTGCAATAACACCGTCCGGCTTTTCAATCTCACATACCGCTAAAATATCTTCAAGCGTAAGCGGTTCAAAATATACCTTGTCGTATATACCAATTGATGCTGATGAAGCGGTTGGGTTACAGTTAATTACAATTGATTCATAGCCAAGCGACTTTATTTTCTCTGAAGCTTTTACTACAGAATAGTCATATTCCATTCCCTGACCTATTTTATTTGCACCGCTTCCGATTACAATAATTTTAGGTTTATTTGAAATATCACGCTGTTGACGGTGAGTGTATGTAGAAAAACGCTGATTCTCTCCTATTGCTTCCCATCCTTTTGCAATTCCAATGTCGTTTCGCTCCTTCCTTATATCGTCCTCACAGATATTCAATAAATCTGCAATATATTTATCGGAAAATCCGAGCTTTTTAGCTTCCGCCAAAACGGGTTCAATAGGCATTTTGTTTTTATATCTTAACAGACGTATTTCCATTTCACAAAGCTCGTGCATTTTCTCAATGAAAAATGGCTTTATATTGGTCAGCTTTGAAAGTTCTTCAGGCTTTATACCTTTCTTTAGGGCTTCGTACATGATAAAGAGCATATCTGATGTGGGAGTGATAAGTCTTGATAACAGTTCGTTTTTTGAAAGTGAAGAGAATTTTGTGTTCATACCAAGACCGTAACAGTTTGTCTGCAATGAGCGTACTGCTTTTTGTAACGCTTCAGGAAAGGTTTTTGCAACACCTGCAACATACCCTGCGGCTTTCATTGTAGAATTGAGAGTGTTGTCAGCTGTTTTATATATATCAAACGGCCATCTTGGAAGCTTTACAAAAACATCATCATAATCAAAAACATACTGACTGAGTGGTTTGTTTTCGAATATAATATCCTCAAGCGATTCACCCATACAAAGCTTGGCACATACAGATGAGGTTTTAATTCCTGAAACAAGTGTTGAAATTGATGTCATACAGGTTATGGCAGGACTTACACTTACAACATTAAATTCTCCTGTTTCGGGGTTTTGAGAAAACTTAATGTCGGCAAAACCAATAATTTGCATTGCTTCTGCAATTTTTATTGCATAATCCTTCAGCTGAGAAAGCTCTTCATTATTTAATGTAAGAATAGGTGAAACGGATATAGAATCGCCTGAATGTACTCCGAGTGGATTAAGATTTTCTATTGTAGAAACTACTATTTTATTGTTTCTTGCATCACGCATGATTTCGAGAACATAATTATACCAGTCGGGATGAGCCTTGCAGAGAATTAAATTTCCTGTAGTACTTGCGTTTAATCTTTGCGATACAACCGAACGAAGCTCATCTGCATTGTAAGCAATACTTTCTTCATTTCCTGAAAGGCTGAATTCAGGGTGTATTGAAACTGGATAACCCAATTCGTCGGCAGCGGCAAATGCTTTGTCAATGGTTGAGGCATTTCTGAATTTTTGTGTCTTTATGCCAAGTGAATCCATAATGTTTTTGAATTTTATCATGCTCTCACTACATTCAATTGCATAGCACGGAGTGCCTAAAAGTTTTATTGCATAATCGTCAAGTATTCCTCTTATTTCAAGCTCATGACACATGGTAAGGCTCATGCTTGCTCCGAATGCAGGCATGATTGCATCAGGACGTTCTTTTTTTATTATTTCAATCAGTCTTTCAACATTTAATGCTTCTATGTATGATATGTCGGCAATGCCTGAATCATTTGCCTCAGATGACGGATTTGGGTTTACAAGAATTGTAGTGTAGCCGGCTTCCTTTAAGCTGATGCAGACATTTCTGCAAAAATAATCAAGCTCGCCGGAGTTTCCGACATTTACAGCTCCTGCGCCAATGATAAGAATTTTGTTAATATCATTTCTTTTTATCATATATAATCAACCCTTTCTTTTTGTGAGTAGAAAAATACAAATTATAGTTTTAATAACATTATTATATCACACTTTTTCTCAATATGGTAGACTTTTATTTAATTTTTTCGTTAATATTTTTAATGAAATATTATCGTAATATATTGAACATAAATAAAAATAATGTTATAATAATACATGAAAAATTTAACAGTTATTGAAAGGGAGAGAAAAATGAGAAAAATCTTAAGTCTTATTATGTCATTAATTATGATAATGTCATATTTGGCAGAGGTATCAGCAAATAGTGGCGGTTCTGCTGGTTCGGGCGTCACAAGAACCGATATAAGCAATTATACATATATAGTTAATGACATGGTATTTACCGATTATGCCGGTAATGAAATTCAAGACCCCGACGGAAGCTGCTGGGTGAATGTTGACTATATGAGAAGACGTGAGGGAAGCTTTGAGGGAATGATGATAATAACATCATATTCCGATGAGGGAAAGCTTCTTGGAATGCAGATGTTCAAACAGAATATGCCTTTAGGGGAAGAAAAGACTGTAGGAACTACTATTTCTGTAGATGAGGGAGTTGTGCTTGGTGATGTAAAGGCGTTTATATGGGACAGCCTTTCATCAATGTATCCGATGTCAAACTCTGTTTCAAGATACAATACGGAAGGAATAAAAGACCCTCAGATTGAATATGATGACAGTCTTACAACCAAATTCGACGATGTTTTGGTTACAGATGTGTTCGCCGATGACGTTGAAACAGTTGCCGGTCTTGGAATCATGTCAGGAAAAGGTGCATATTTCTATCCTGATTTTGAATTATCAAGAGCTGATGCGGCAGAGATTGCTGTTGAAATTACAGGAAAGCAGATAGTTGCAGATGTTATGCAGACAATGAACTACTTCAGCGACGTTCCGAGTGGATATTATGCGGCAGGTGCAATAAATTATTGCTACAGCAAGGGATATATCGACGGCGTTGACGGATTGTTCTGCCCTGATGAGGCTATAACTTCAGCTGAATTTATAAAAATGATGGTTTGTGCAATCGGACAGGATGTTTTTGCAAAAATGAACGGTGGCTGGCCTGTGGGCTACCTCAGTGTTGCCTCGGATAACGGCTTCTTTGACAGAGTTGATGCAGGACTTGACGGAAATATAACAAGAGCAACAGC
>JAZOTP010000001.1:0-8893 GCA_045657705.1 Clostridia bacterium | reverse complement strand
AAAATTATCCCTGAATGCAAAATGCACTCAGGGATTGTCTTTTGAGCAATCTATATAATCAGCACAGTACCGGCTGGAGTTGTTTTCCATCTAATGCGGCCTCAACTGAAGGAAGGATTTTAGTCATATCGGCAACAAGAGAATTAGGCTTATTAACACAATCGTCCTGTCTGAACGGCACAAAATAAATGTTTTTATAATTCAGCAAAGCACCTATATTTTTTGCGGCATTGCCTAAACCGTCATTAGTCGATACTGCGACAACAAGAGGTTTTTGATTACGAAGATGAGCTTTGGCTGCCATTGTAACCGAACTGTCTGCAATTCCTGCGGCAAGCTTTGCTAAAGTATTTCCGGTACAGGGAGCGATAACGAGTACATCAAGATAGCCTTTAGGACCTATCGGTTCTGCTTCCTTTACAGTATGAATTATATCATTTCCTGACGCTGTTTTGATAAATTCTCTGAAATCCTCTGCTTTACCAAAGCGTGTGTCGGTTGAATAGGACACCTCGCTCATTATCGGATGAACAACAGCACCCGCATTTATCAGATTCTCAAGCTCGGTTAATACCTTTTTAAATGTGCAGAATGAACCGCACATTGCAAATCCGACTTTCTTATCTTTAATATCCATGACCTACACCCCCTCTTCTTCCAAAATATTCATTATAGTATCTTTAATTATTTTTCCTGAGGTGATTGGTGCGACCTTACCGGGTAAGCTCAAAGCCCAGATTACCTTTAAGCCCAAATCCTTTGCCTTTTCAAAATCCACGCCCCCGGGTTTTGAAGCAAGGTCTATTATGACACACTCAGGATTTATCCGTTTTAGAATATCCTCATGAAGAATAAGTGCCGGAGCAGTGTTGAAAATGACATCATATTCATTAACATTTTTTCCGATATTATTATTATGAACTGCTTTATATCCGTTAGTTTCAATCCATGCCAAATCAGAATATTTTCTTGCAGAAACCGTCACATCGGCACCCAAATCACAAAGCATACCTGACAAGACTTTACCGATTCTGCCGTAGCCTATTACAAGGCATTTACTGTTTTTTACGGTGTGTGGTGTTTCGGTCATGGCAATTTCCAAAGCTCCCTCGGCAGTTGGAACTGCATTTTTTATCATAAGCTCTTCACGGCTGTAATAATCTATAATGTTATTTCTGCCGCAAAGCTCGCAGATTTGTTTGTTTATTCTTCCTCCGAGAACGAGGGCGGCGTCTTTTATATAGTGCTTTATGTAAGAAAGCGGTATCGGCTCGTTTGTAAACGGTGCATTGACGGTTTTTGAATCTGTTGATACAGGCATGGGAAGAATTACAATGTCACTTGTTTTTTCTTCAAGAAGATTTGTGATAACGTTGTATTTTTCGGAAACATAGTCACTTCCGAAGCCGTAAACACTCACTGAAAAACCCTCTTTTCCCAAAAGCTCTGCTAAGGTTAACTGTCTTAAATCACCGCCAATTATTGTTATAGATTTATTCATAGAAATTTCCATAGCCTTTCTGTCCACAAATAGTAATTAAAAATATACGCAAACTTGCCTGTGGACTGACATGGCGTATAATGAAAATTATGTCCATGTGCGTTTTCGTTCGTACCTGAACGAAAAAATTGCACGGACAATAAAATCCTGCCGGAGGCAAATTAACGTGATTTTTCACGTTAATACTTTCTCTCACTTACTGTTGTCTTTATATCATTATAGTATGCAGTTTTTATTTATTTGTTCTTTTGCTATTTATAAAAAAACTTAAAATAAAATAAAAAAATATCGGTTGTTCAAACCGATATTTTTTTGCGGTGTTTTTGTTGATGTAAAGGCATTTGTGTGTCATGAGAGCCGTCCCTCTGACACCTTTAATGAAATACATCAAAAATGCGAGGATAATTCAGAAGTATAGTTACAAGCTTTATAAATTTATTCCATAATTTATACATTGAAGTCAACTCCTTAATATGTTATAATAATTTTGTTGTGTTTTACAAATACGGCAAAAAAATAACAAAGGAGAGATGTCGGTATGAAGCATGGAAGACTGCTTTTTTGTACGGCGGCACTTATGGCGATGGTTTATGGCACAAGTGTAAATGCGGCTACACCGTTGGATATAACTCTTAACGGAAGCTATATAAAAACAGCCTGGCATGGATTCATAGAGGAAGGTAGTGCAATGGTACCCGTGAGAAGTATCTCGGAGGTGTTCGGGTGCGACGATGTTAATTGGAATGAAAATGAAAGAAAGGTATCGGTAAATTACAACAATAAAATTCTGGAAATTTTTGTTGATACCCAAAATGCTGAGATTAATGGCAATGCGGTAAAAATGCCGAGAAAATCAAGAATAATTAATGGTAAGACATATGTTAGTTTGAGATTTATAAGTGAATTTTTTGATTCAGAGGTTAAGTGGAATGCATTGACGCATACCGCTGAAATCATCAAGGACGGTTATGCAGTCAGTGAAATTCATATAGATGATACCTATACCTCGTCAGACCTTGAATGGCTGGCAAAGATAGTACATGCAGAGGCGGGAGGCGAGCCGGATGACGGTAAGGTGGCAGTTGCAAATGTCGTTATGAACCGAAAACATAGCAGTGAATTTCCAAATACTGTTTATGATGTGGTTTTTGACAGAAAATACGGAGTACAGTTCACCCCTGTTGCTAACGGTGCAATTCACAACAATCCGTCAAAAGAAAGCTATCACGCAGCTAAGAAGGCTCTGTTCGGAAAGAATATTGCCGGGGATTCGTTATATTTTTGCAACCTCAACATTTCGACAAATATGTGGATTCCCAATAACAGAACCTTTTATAAACAGATAGGCAAGCACAGCTTTTATCTGTAAGCTATGGTTTTATGAAAAAGTCATCAGGACAGGGTGCATAAAATTCAACCTTTTGATTGGTGACAGGATGAGTAAAGGAAAGGGAAAGACAATGCAGTCTTGTACGTTCTCCCTCAATTTCATGCCCATATATAAAATCGGAATAAAGAGGATTTCCAATATATGAGAAGTGAACCCTTATCTGATGTGTACGTCCTGTTTTGGGGTGTACCTTTACAAGAGAATAGCCGTTTTCATATGCCAGAACAGAGTAATCCGTTCTGGCATATTGACCGTTTGGGGTTACTGTTCTTTTTATTACGCTTTCCTTTTCTCTTGCAATGGGTGCTTCGATTGTTCCCGATTGATTTGGAGGGTTTCCTATACATATTGCAAGATAAGTTTTTTCGATTTTCTTTTGTCTTAGCTGTTCGTTAAGCTTGTTGGCACTGATTTGATTTTTTGCAATAAGAACAAGTCCTGTTGTGTCTTTGTCAAGCCTGTTTACTGCTCTGAATGTAAAACTTTTATCACGGTAGTAATACATAACGCCGTTTGCAAGCGTGTTTTCATAGTGCCTGAATGAGGGATGAGTAGGCATATCACTGGGTTTATTTAAAACAAGAATATCATCGTCTTCATAAATAATATCAAGAGGGATATTGTTTGGTACAATATTGTCCGATTTTTCTTCGGGGAGAGTTATTATAAGTGTATCGCCTGTTCTGACGGTTTTACGGACTGTTGCTTTTTCACCGTTTAACATTATGCCGTCACCGCTTTTCAGCTTTGTTATAAGCTTTGAAGAAAGAGAAAGATGATTATAGAGTATTGTTTTTATCTCTTTATCCGAAAGCTCGTCTGTTATTTTTATTTCTATTTTATCCAAAGTATTGAAACTCCTTTTTTAAAACAGAAATCCGTAAATCTGTTATTCAGAAATACGGATTCATAGATTTATTAATATTTCAGTTCAAGAAAATTCTTTAATCTTTCTAAGCCTTCAACAATGTTTTCCATGCTTGTTGCATATGACCATCTTACATATTCATCAGCACCGAAGCCTGAACCCGGAACTACTGCAACCTTTGCGGTTTCTAAGAAAATTTCTGCAAAATCGTCTGAGTTATTTATTGTTTTCCCATAGTAGGTTTTTCCGATAAGCTCCTTAATGCTCATCATAATATAGAAAGCACCGTTCGGCTTTTTGCAGGAAACACCGTCAATAGAATTAATTGCATCAACCATGTAATCACGTCTTTGCTTAAAATGGCTTATCATCATGTCAATTTCTTCTCTTCCGCCCTGCAATGCCGCAACAGTGGCTGCCTGTGCAATAGAGTTCGGGTTTGATGATGCGTGTGACTGTACGTTTGCCATTATTTTTGCAATCTGAGGATTTGCCGCAGCAAAACCGATTCTCCAGCCTGTCATAGCGTATGTTTTTGATACACCGTTGATTACTATTGTCAAATCCTTGATTTTTTCATTGAAAGAAGCAATACTTACATGATTTCCTTCATATATCAGGTGTTCATAAATTTCATCAGATATTACATAGAGGTTGTTTTCGACAGCAAAATCTGCAATTTCTTTGAGTTCTTCCTCAGTGTAAACCATGCCTGTAGGGTTTGATGGACTGTTTAAAACAATAGCCTTTGTTTTTGGAGTAAGAGCCTTTTTGAAATCCTCAACACTTGCTTTAAAGCTGTTTTCTTCGGTTGTATATATTACGACAGGAGTACCGTCTGCAATTTTAATCATTTCTGGATAGCTTACCCAGAACGGAGCAGGAACGATAACCTCATCGCCCGGATTTAATATTGCCATAAAAGCATTAACCAGAGAATGCTTTGCACCGTTTGAAATTACTATATCTGTCGGAGCATAGTCAAGGCCGTTTTCGTCCTTGAATTTCTTTGCAACTGCTTTTCTCAGTTCAAGAGTACCTGCTGCGGGTGTGTACTTTGTCATACCGTTGTTAATTGCTTCGATAGCAGCGTTTTTGATATGCTGTGGGGTGTCAAAATCAGGTTCTCCGCAACCGAAGCCTACAACATCTTCACCGTTTGCTTTCATTTCTTTGAATTTTGCATCAATTGCAAGCGTTGGTGACGGACTGATGCTTTTTGATTTATTTGATAATGATAACATTATAATACCTCCGAATTTGAATGAATATTATTTATAACTTGCATTTTTATAAAACAATATAATTATATAATACTACATTTTTGAGAAAAATGCAACAAATTATATTGAAAAATTCAATTTTTCCAAACTATAGACAAATACCGATGATACGCATAATGTTTTTATATGCAATTTTTTCTATTTGAAAATTACATAAAATTTGGATAATCTCCTTATGTTTTAGAATTTTACGACTTTTGATGCGACTTTGGTAAGTATTTTGTATAAAGGACCTTCCAGTTCTTTTTTTGCATCGTTTAAATGTTTTCTTATCTCGATGCCTTGCGGACAATGTTTTTCACATTTACCGCAAGATATACAGTTTGATGCGGCAGTGGAGGTTTTTCTGAGAGTTGTACACATAACATATTCCTTTAGTGCGCGCAATTTCCCCTCGGAGAAACGTCTGTTATATGCGGCAAAAGTGCCGGGAATGTCAACATTTTTCGGACAGGGCATGCAGTAGCCGCAGCCGGTACAGCCGACTTTCATTTTAGAATTAATGGACTTTATTACATTTTCAAGCATTGCTTCCTCTTCGGGTCCGATTTCGCCGATTTTAACCTCAGATGCCGTCTTGATATTATCAATAATCATTTCTTCCGTATTCATACCTGAAAGAACAACAGTTACCTCAGGTTGACTCCATAACCATCTGAATGCCCATTGTGCAGGTGTGTGCTGAGTTTTATATTCAGAAAAAATACGTTTTGCATCTTCAGGGAGATTGTTTACAAGTCTGCCACCACGAAGCGGTTCCATTATAAAAACAGGTATTCCTTTTGAATTGGCATAGTTAAGTCCACGACGGCCTGCCTGAGAATTTTCATCCATATAGTTATACTGTATCATACAAAAATCCCAGTCATAGGCATCAATCAACTGACAGAACATTTCAGAGTTTCCATGATAAGAAAATCCTATTTGACGGATTTTACCGCTTTTTTTGTTTTCATCAATCCATTCTTCAATTCCCAGCTCCTTCATACGATTCCATGCACCAATATCTGTAAGCATATGCATCAGGTAGTAATCAATATAATCTGTTCTTAAGCGACTTAGCTGTTCTGAAAATAACTTGTTGAGAATTTCTTTGTTTTTAATCAGATAATGAGGAAGCTTGGTAGCAATATTTATTTTTTCTCTTATGTTGTTTTTTTCAAAAATTTCACCAATTGCCGCTTCGCTTCCGGGATATATATAGGCAGTGTCAAAATAGTTTACGCCGTTTTTGTACGCAGTCATTATTTCACGTTCTGCTTCTTCCAAATCTATTTTTCCCATTTTGCTTTGAAATCTCATACAGCCAAAGCCTAAAATTGATAAATCATTTCCATATTTGTCTTTTCTGTAATTCATAACATCACTCCGTATTATTTTTTATAATTATACCATATAGAGAGAACTTTTTCAACAGGATTAGTATTAATAATTGAAATAAACAATATAAATTAAATAATTAATAATCATGGCAATTACCGAAATCTATGTTATATTCTTCAAACACAAGAACTATCTCTTCAACCTTATCAAAATCAGATAAAGAGTCATTTTTTATTATCTGTTTTATTTTAAATAGAATTTTATACATAACTTTTTCTGCGATTTTATTTGGTTCAATATCAATTTTGCATAGCTGTTCGCATTTTTCGATATTAACTGTTGAATAAAATATATTTGATGCCCCTGCGCGATTTGGCATAATAAACGGCGAAACCGCATTCATGGGAACTTCACCTCAAAGATTGATTATATTACGAAAAGTCAAAAAGCCTATATTAATATAAAACCTTATAAAGTAAAAAATCAGGGATGGAAAAAATTCCAATCCCTGAATATAAGTTTATTTATTCAATTAAAAGTCAAGAACAACCATCTGATGACAGTCAATCTTATCAACAGTATATTTTACAACACCATTTTCCTGAGTAAACTCAATATCTGTATTCTGGGGAGCAAGATATGCTCTTTTTATTGTTTTATCAAGCTTTAATTCAACCTCAATATTGTAAACAGGCATAATATCTTCAATAATTTCGACATTTTGACCTCTTTTTACCGGAACGGCATATAGAAGGTGATTAACATATCTGTTTTCCTGCATCATAAGAGTTGTAACACCTTGTGCCGCCAGATTTGTGCGAAGAGTTTTCTTATCGCCTAACAGGAGATCCAGTGCATGGGTAACGATTCGTTTTGCAATTAATGAACCCTGATTTGCATATTCATTAAATATTTGCCATGCGATATAAATACCGTCTTTTCCCTCTGTCATACCCGGACCACCGTATTCAAAAGAATTAGGTGTGTTTCTGTGTGAGCAGAAATGTTCAATATCTCTGTTAAAATATGGGTTTTCACGTTTTCCAAGTTCCTTAGAGTTCTCTGACAATTCAATTTTTTCACCCTGAGCATAGATAAGATAAGCTGTTTCAAAAAGTCCCTCCATTTCAAAGTCGGGTCTTAAATAATCAGGCTTATATTGATTTTCTTCAACATATACAGCTCCTAAGTTATAGGCAAATTTGTCCTCGTCCATGAGTAATCCGCCTTTGCCTGTTGCAAGTATTTTACCTCCGTTTGCAACGAATGAATCAAGCTTTGCTTTCATGTCGGGAGAAACTCTTACTAAATCAGGAAGTATGATAACCTTATAGAGGTTAAAATCGTTGTCAATATCAATCACATCAAAGAGATATTTTCCCTCAAGAAGTATTCTTGAAACACCTGCGTCGATTTGAGTGTTGAGTCCTACCTGAGCGGTGTTCATGTTACCGTTGTAGGATTCAAATGAAAATACTGCAACATCTGCAACCTGTTTAACGTTGTCAAGCCATGGTTCTTTTTCTTCAAGCTCCGAATATGCAGCTCCGATTAACTTATATGTAGCCATATCCATTTCGCCTGTCGGGTGAAGCTGGTCACCTATTGAATTTTTGGCACCGTTTGCAGCAGCTAAGCTGACTTCATATCTTAATGCATTAGGATGTTTAAAACCGCCGAATTCGCCCCAGCTTGTGTGAAACTTTCCAGTCATTCCAAGATAATCCATTCCGAGACTCTGAACATATCTTGCAGAGAGTGGGAAGTGGTCGTAGCCCCAACCACCAGTCGGTAATGATTCAAGCTCTAAGTGTGAATTCATGAATGCAAGATCACGTCTGCCGCCGCCGATGTGACCACCGTTATGGAATACGTGCAATTCCGGATTTACAGAATCAATTGTTTCTCTTACACGTTTGGTATAGTTTGCGTATACTCTTTCTGCAAGTTCAACAACTGCTGCACGGTCTTTTGGTGATTTACCCTCTTCTCTTAAGGTCTTTCTGCATGAGTGGCAGTAGCATGGCTGAACTCCTACAATGTCAAGGAAAATTCCGTCTGTATCATAGTTTTCGCATACTTCTTTGATTTGTGCCAGAAGATAATCAAGATAAGGTGTATTCATACAGAATTTATGGTATCCCGGAGTTAAGAAATCTTTTACCCATGTAGTTGAATCATCTTCATTTCTTACCAACCATTCGGGGTGACGTACAGCATATTTTTCGTCAAGTCCTGCTGATAAATAAACAGGAACCTTTACACCTATTTCATGTGCTGCTTCAATTTGTGCTTTTAAAAGGTCAAATGAAAGGTTGGGGTGGATTTCGTTAGCTTTTGATGGGTGGTATGCCCAGCCGTGGTGACACTTTGAAAATACTGTTATTGAATCAACGTGTCCGACCTTTAAAGCCTCCTGAAACTGTTTTTTGTCAAATCTTGTACCGATACCCGGTATTTTTTCACTTGTATGAAAGTCTAAATGTACTTGTCTGAATCGCATTTTTTATTCCTTTCTCGTATTCTGA